>PLIC01000230.1 GCA_003139995.1 Candidatus Acidiflorens stordalenmirensis
TCCTATAATGATCATTGTTCGGCTCCTCTCTCCCGAGCGCTCTTGGTTGGTTGGTAGCCACCAAAGTTTACTCGGGTCTAGGAGCCGACTTTGTCATGGAATCAATTGCGCTCAAAACCCGGTTGATGAGCGCTATCGGGATTTTGCGCCAACTACGGAATCAGCCCCGAACGCAGAACACACGACCATTTCCTTCGCCGGTGCGGCTTGGCTATCAACAAATGCCCTCCCGTTCGGAACCGAGCGGAAGGGCATCACTGTTATAGGCAGCTCTCTCAGGAGAGATTCCGCTACTGCTTGTCGTACACCGTGGTGCTTTTGAACTTTTTGCCCTGCGGATCGGTTCCACTCGTTGTGACCGTGCGGGTCTTGCCATCCGCCGACACCACAACTCGGCCGGTGATCGTAACCTCTCCGGTTTTCTTGACAGTGAACTCCAAGGTGCGATCATTAATCTGCTTGTACGACCGCGAATCTGAATTCGGATCGCCGGTGACGGGATAGTCTTTGCCATCGAGCTTACCCGTCCACTCGTTATGCGCGGGCTTCCCGTCGCTGTCAGTGCCATCGATCGCGACTTTTATGCTGTCACCCGCGGCCACAAAGACGACTGTGCTGTTCTTAGGCATCCCAGCAGCGAGCTTCGACTTGGCCTCATTCAGCGTCCAGATGCCCATCTGTGCGTCGCTGGCGAAACATACTGCCCCTGCTACAAAGCACAGCGCAAGAGTCAATACACTCGTTTTTGCTTTCATGTCGCCTCCATTGCAAAAAATTGTGGGATTGGTTTACCGCGCGAATTCTAGTGCCGGCCGACACATTCTGCAACTCGCAATCCTCTCCAACGTCTATTCCGTTTCGCCTAGGTTGAAAGTTCCGGTTGGGACGACAGCCGCCGCTCTCTGCCGCGCTTCGCCAGATCGTGCGACCTCGCGATCCAGCAATTTCGGCGTGGCAACTAAATAGTTGACGTAACCAGGCCATTACACTCAAAACCCCTCAGGAGTGTGATTCAGCGGAAATGCCCTTTCGGCCTCGCGTTCAAACTTCTTCATCAGGTCCGGTCTATTGTTGCGCATCCACTTTAGAATCGCCTTTCGAACGTGGCACATACGCCTGTTATAGAGCGCAATAGTGTCAGGATGAGCTTTCCGATAGTCTACGGAAGCCTTTCGCCACTTCGCTTTTTGCTTCTCGGTGCTCATCCTTCTCCAAAGAGGGGTTCAACTGCCATGTTTTACTTTCCTAGCTTATTGGAACGCGTTTGTTGGAGTCGAGGAGAATTTCGGGTATCCGTGCTATCCTTCTCCGTCGCAACAACGAACTGAGGGGGCAAGCATGATTGAGAACATTATTCGGGAAGTGAAAGCAGAAATACAAAGATTGAACCAGGTGGTGAGATTGCTGGAGGGAACGAAGGCGACGAAGCAGGCGACGGCACCACGGCGGAAGATGTCGGCAGCGGGCCGGAGGCGGATCGCAGCGGCACAAAAAGCAAGGTGGGCAAAGGTACGGGCAGCAGCGAAAAAGTAATTATTCTGGAAGTGAATGGCCCGCGAGAGCGGGCCATTGTTTATGCTTGGAAATCAGGTCTACAGTCAGAACCGGGTCAATGAGTGCAATAGAGATGTTACAACAGCAATCCTCTTGAGCCACCACCAACTCCATGGCCTTCATTGACTTGCCCGTTTCGCAGACGTAAGATTCGCGCCAGTGATCGGGCAAACCATTTCGCACTACCGAATCGTCGAGAAGCTCGGCGGTGGCGGCATGGGCGTGGTCTATAAGGCTGAGGATGTCAAACTCGATCGCTTCGTCGCCCTCAAGTTCTTGCCCGACGAGGTTGCCAAAGACCCGAAGGCACTCAGCCGCTTCCAGCGCGAAGCCAAGGCCGCTTCTGCCCTGAACCATCCCAACATCTGCACGATCCACGAAATTGACGACCAGCACGGCGAAGCGTTCATCGTCATGGAGTTTCTGGACGGGCTGACGCTGAAGCACCGCATTGCAGGTCGTCCGCTGGAAATTGAAACTCTGCTGTCGCTCGGAATCGAGATCGCCGATGCACTCGACGCCGCGCACTTCAAGGGGATCGTTCATCGCGACATCAAGCCTGCCAATATCTTCGTGACCAAGCGCGGACACGCGAAGATTCTCGATTTCGGTTTGGCGAAAGTCGTGACTGCAACGAGTTCTGCGAGCCAAATAGCAGCGGCCAGCACACAGACCGGATCGATGGACGAACAACACTTGACCAGTCCGGGGACGGCGTTGGGGACGGTTGCTTATATGTCCCCGGAGCAGGTGCGAGGGAAGGAACTCGATGCTCGCACGGACCTGTTCTCGTTTGGTGCTGTGCTGTACGAGATGTGTACTGGCACCTTGCCGTTTCGAGGCGACACTTCGGCGTTGATTTTCAACGCTATTCTGGAACGCGCTCCCGTAGCTCCTGTGCGGCTGAATCCCGATGTGCCGCCCAAGCTGGAAGAGATCCTCAACAAGGCTCTGGAGAAAGACCGTAATCTGCGCTACCAGCACGCCGGCGACATGCGAACGGATTTGCAACGGCTCAAGCGGGACACGGAGAGCGGACGGAGTGCGGCGGCAGAAGCTCCTGCGGTTCGGGTTGCGAAGCTCTGGAAAATTGCGGTTCCCGTCCTGCTTGTCGTCTTTCTCGTAGCGGGCGGGCTTTACTATCGTTCGCATCAGCAAAGCAATCGCCTGACCGAGAAAGACACCATCGTCCTTTCCGACTTCGACAACAAGACGGGCGATGCGATCTTCGATGACACGCTGAAGCAGGGACTGTCGGTACAGCTTGAGCAATCGCCGTTTCTCGCTCTGGTGTCCGAGCGCAGGGTAAATGAGACCTTGAAGCTGATGGGACGTCCCGCCGGTGACCGGTTGACGCCGGAGGTCACACATGATGTCTGCCTTCGCACGGGCAGCAAGGTGATGCTGACGGGCTCCATTGCCAGTCTGGGCAGCCAGTACGTGATTGGCCTGAAGGCGGTGAACTGCAACACGGGGGACGTGCTGGCGGAAGCGCAGGAGCAGGCGACGGGCAAGGAAGCGGTGCTCAAGGCTCTGGACAATGCGGCAGTCAGTTTGCGGGGCAAGCTGGGCGAGTCGCTCGTCTCGGTGCAGAAATACGCCACGCCGGTGGAGGAAGCAACCACGCCATCGCTGGAGGCGCTGAAAGCCTACAGTCTGGGGGTGAAGACCAACTATGCGAAAGGGAACACACCCGCTCTGCCCTTCTTCCAACGGGCGGTGGACCTTGATCCGAATTTTGCCATGGCCTACTCGTGGATGGCGGGTATCTACGTGAGCCTAAACGAAGCGGGGCGAGGGGCTGAAAATGCACGCAAGGCTTTCGCGCTGCGGGAGAAGGTGAGCGAACAGGAACGGTTCGCCATCGAGGGGAACTACTACATTAGCGCGACGGGAGAACTGGAGAAGGCGGCGCAGACCTTTGAACAGTGGCAGCAGACCTACCCAAGAGACGACTTTCCTTACTTGGGGCTGGGATTCGTTTCCGCCGCTCTGGGAAACTGGGAAAAGGCATTGGAGGAACATCGAGCGGCGCTGCGCCTGGATCCAAATAATGGGATCAACTATGTCAACCTCGGCTACGCCTACATAAGCCTCAACCGGCTGGATGAAGCGGAGGCGGTGTTCAAGCAGATGGAGGACCACAAGCTGGAGAACGAGATGCTGCTCTGGAACCGCTACTTCCTGGCTTTTCTGAAGGGCGATGCGGCGCAGATGGCGCAGTTGGTCTCAGCTGCCATGGGCAAGCCGGGCTCGGAAGACCTGTTGCTGGCCGAGCAAGCGGACACGGAAGGCTGGTACGGCAAGCTGAAGAACGCGCACGAGCTGACCCGGCGGGCGATGGATTCAGCCCAGCGCAACGACGCCAAGGAAGCAGCGGCAGGCTATCAGGCAGAGGCGACGCTGCGCGAGGTGGAAGCGGGAAACCGGGAGCAGGCGCGTGCCGAAGCCCATGCGGCTTTGAAGCTGGCCCCGAACCGCGATGTGCGAGTGATTGTGGCGCTGGCCCTGGCGCGGGCAGGCGATACGGCAGGGGCGGAGAAGCTGGCGGCCCAACTCGACAAGGCCTTCCCGCTGGATACGGTGGTGCAGAGGTATTGGCTGCCCACGATCAAGGCGGCGGTCGCCCTGGAACGCCAAGACCCGAACCGGGCCATCGAACTATTGAAGATGGCGAGCACGATCGAACTTGCCTCACCAACGAACTTGTCTGTAGTCCTGTGCCCGGTTTATTTGCGTGGGGAAGCTTATCTCATGCTCCACGACGGCACCCACGCGGCAGCAGAATTTCAGAAATTCATCGACCGCCGAGGAGTGGTGATGAACTTTCCCTGGGGCGCTCTGGCTCGCCTCGGGCTCGCTCGCGCTTATGCCGTGCAGGGGAACACGGTGAAAGCCCGCGTCGCCTACAAAGATTTCCTGACTCTGTGGAAAGACGCCGACCCCGACATCCCCATCCTGAAGGAAGCCAAGGCGGAGTACGCGAAGATGCAGTAGCAGCGTGGCGATCTTTCAACCATGCCTGACCTGCTCGCACAAGAATTGTCAACTGACGTTATCAGGCATTATCACTCATTGAGAATTGCTGACCCAAGGTCAATGAGTGAAATAGAGATTTATCGTCAACCACCCTACGGTTCGCTCGTTTGAGACCCCTTAGCCTCTCGCTTCCGCGCCAATGCACGAAGTCCCAGAAAGCCGAAGAAATACATCACTGCTTGAAATATCGCCACAGCACCCATCTCCCGATAATAGCCGGTGAATAATCCCGCGACCGGAATGACCAGCATGAAGAAGGACACTACTCGCAGCGTGTTCGGAGTCATCAGGCCACCCTTGCGTTTGCGCCCTGTCAATAAACGAAAGCACTTTTCGAGTACCCATAGGCAGCCGAGCAACAGGACAAGCCCGACGACGACCGCCAGAACTGGGCTCTGTTTGTTGGGCACGAGCAACAGCGAGAGCGAAGCAAGTCCGCAGAGCAGCGTGAACAATCCGAGAACCAATCCAACAGGCACTTGGATCCACCGAGGGAGTTCCCTCTCTTGATGCCGAAACTGCGGCAGTTCATAGCGCGTCTTGAAGTCTGTCAGCGACATCCGCGACCGTAACGCACCTGCGATGTCCCGGAATTCCTGCGAGAAACTTTGCAGGTCGGCTGGACGAGGTTCCGACCTAAATAGCGAACGACCTGTGTAGTGGATGAGGTCGTCGTGGATGTACGCTAGCAACTCGTCATTCAGGTTTCCTGCGCGTATGGCTCCAGGAATTGCGCTCGAAGCCCTGGGCGACGGTGAGGGTACTCTTCGAGTTTTGGACCCGATGGCGGGCTCGGGCACAGTGCTCGCGGTCGCACGTGCAAATGGGCACCGGGCTTTCGGCGTTGACCTAGATCCTCTCGCCGTTCTTTTGGCCGACGTTTGGACACGAACAGTCAATACAGAACGAATACGGAGCAAGGCATCTGAGATTTTGCACCGAGCGAAAAAGGCTTTTGATATACTCCCCGCCGGCCAGGCCTATCCTGCCGGCAGTGATGATGAGACCCGTGATTTCATCCGGTATTGGTTCGACGATTACGCGCGCCGTCAGTTGGCGGCTCTCTCCGCCGCCATCAGCCGGCTTCATGATGACTCCACTCGTAAAGTTCTCTGGTGCGCGCTCTCTCGTCTCATCATAACTAAGACGGCAGGGGCATCATTGGCGATGGATTTGTCGCATAGTCGTCCTCATCGACAGTTTACTCGCGCGCCCGTCAAGCCCTTTAATCGGTTCATTGCGGCGGTGGAGACGATAATAGCCAACTGCCCACAATCGGGTTCGGGGGCAGTTGGACCCGCTACCGTGGTGAAGCGAGGTGATGCCCGAAGACTGGAAATAGAAAGCGAATCCATCGATCTGGTGCTGACTTCGCCTCCGTACCTCAACGCAATCGATTACATGAGATGCAGTAAATTCTCGCTCGTGTGGATGGGGTACAACGTGGATGAGATTCGCCAGATTCGAGGGAAAAGCGTCGGTGCCGAGGTAGCGTCCCAGCAGGCATTGGAATCCGATTGGGTGAAATCCGTTATCAAGGAGCTTAACCTCAATCCCGCACTCTCTAGCCGCGACCATGCTCTCTTAGCCAGATACGCGTGGGATATGGGACAGGCCCTCGGGGAGGCATCGCGTGTCTTGCGGCGACGCGGACGGGCCGTCTACGTTGTGGGCGACTCCATGAGCAGGGGAACTTTCATACGCAATTCGATGATTGTCACTCTCGTTGCGCAACAACATGGGCTCTCGCTCGTCTCGTGGCAATCTAGATCTTTGCCTGCTAACCGCCGGTATCTGCCGCCGCCAAAGCGAATGGTATCGAGTGACGCGATGGATGCCCGCATGCGCAGGGAAGTTGTTATTGCGTTCAACAAGCCCTAGCCGCCAAAAAAAACATGACGCAAATCACCAGAGCCAGAAAGTTCTCAGTAATTGCTTACCGCTTCAGAGCCGCGTACCCTTTCGCACATCAGTGTTTCAGCAGCCCACGGTCACGAGCCCACACAAATATACCGCCATCCAATTCAGCCAGGTTGCGCGCACCGGCTGGATGATGATCCCGAACGACAATCCGGAGCGTCCGAGCCAGTTCCGTATACCGCTGACCTTCTGTCGTCCCTCGGCGCCACCGCAGCTTGATCGCTGATAACCATTTCTTCACAGGCTTATTCATCATCGGATACTGCTCAGGAAAATAGTGACATAACATCTCGCTCAACCACGCACCGCGCGTTGGGTTTTTGAGTTTAGCCAGGTGGTCAATTTCCTCGCTTACGATCTGATCCAACTGCGGAATGGATGAAGACGATCTCCACTCGTCAAGAATCCTGCTAAGGGCACCACAAGACTCTTCCCATTTTGCAGACTTGCCCCTCATCTCAAGGCCCTTGCCCTGCAATCGTGATTTGTGGTCTGCCCAAAGCTCCCAGAAGACCCGCCAAAACTCGTCACGGCTGATCTTCTTTTGTGAACAGCGACGTGCTGCCACACGTATTTTTTCGCCAATTTGTCCAAAAGCGGCTTGTCGTTGGCGTTTCTCACGCACCCTGTCCTCGGAATCTGCGCCATGGGGCAAATCGGACGGCTTTATTCTAAGAACACTGATATCTGTGCCTTTTCCCCTCCGAAACACGGGCGCCTCTTTGTAGTGATTGTTAATCCAATCCTCACTGACCGAAGTTGCGACGACCGAAGTGAGCCACTTCCGGAGCTGATCAAATTCATGGGAGCCAATCTGCAAGAGTACGTTCGCTTCGTAGTTAATTGAGAAGCCAGCCTTCGATAAGTTCGATGACCCAATGATGCAGTAGTATTTCCCGGAGCGGGCCTTCCACGCCACTACTTTGGGGTGGAAATCGACACTATGAGGGACGGCTCCAAAAGAGAAAGAAACGCCACGTTTTGGCATCCAACGTAGAACGTTCAGCATGGCCGCCTTCCGTGTCAGCCCGAAGTTAGTACCGACGACAAAAGTCACGCGCTTGCATGCCGAGCCGAGCTTATGGGTAACATCCCAATCTGTCAGATACGCCGACGCTATATAGAGTTCCTCCGCCTCCTTTAGCGCCTGATTGTATGCATCCCGAAGCTCAGTACTCTGTTTGACATTCGGGCTAAGAAGAATTTGCATGACACTCCCCGTCAAACCCCAATCCTCTCTACTTCTCTCACACTCACATCATCGTTGCGCCGGTCATGAAGCCCCGTCCTTTTCGCGTTCGAGTGACCGGCCATCTTCTGCGCGACCTCCACGCGCCCCTCGTTGGTGGGTAATCCGTGATGCCGATGGCGCGGAAGGTCTGGCACCCTATCGGAACTTCAATGTCCGCATCATACTCTGTGGCGCGAGTAGCGCCCTAGAAGGCCTTTTCCGTTCAAAGCAAAATCCGCTCCCATCAACCTCTCCCAAGCTCCGTGCGCAGCCTGTCCCATAGCGCTTGCTCGCGCTGATACTGGTCGCGGGCCAGTGCTCGCTCATCCTCTGTCAGGTCCGCGAGAAATCCGAACCCTCTGACGCAATCGGCAGTAATCCTCTCGCGGTCGATGGCGACCGCGCGGTTGAGGAGTTGGCGGAGGTCATCCCAGTCGAAATCCCTGCCGTCCTGGAACTTCTGCATCAGCCGCGCCGGATCGAAAGTATCGCGCGCCTGCCAAAGTTTCAGCACCACGAGACGCCGGATGAGCGCCTGGTCGAGCGGCCGCGTGGCGAACACGCCGAGATCGTAAATGTCGCGCGCCTTGTTCCGCTGAGAGCAGGCGCGGATTTTTTCGGCGAGGATTTCCGGCAGCGCAAGGCAGACAATTTCGGCTGGCGCGAAAGACAGAAACCTGAAATAACTCTGCTCGATCTGCGCCCGGCGCTCCGTCGGCAGCGTCGGCGTTTCGCGACGGCTGATCTGGAGCTTGATTTCGCTGCCACCCTGATTCCAGTCATGAGAGTAGGTCGGATTGACGCCCCAGGACAGACCGTCCTGCGTTTCATAGTAGCTATCGTCGGGAATGCCAAATTGGATTCCGTGATAGACCTGCTCGAACGCCGCCATCATGTCGAGGATGATTTCCTCGTGATCGTGCTCCTCGATGCTCGTGAAATCCAGATCGGTCGAAAATCGTCCATGTCCCCCGATGAACATTTTCCGCAGGCAGGTCCCGCCCTTGAAGGCCAGCCTGTCCAGAATGCCACGCTCGGACAGAAGCTGAAGCAGGAACGTCAGCACCACTTCCTTTTCCGCGATCATGATGTCGCGCAGGCCGGATTCGTTGGAGTAACGCTGTACCTGCGCTTGTGTAAGCATTTTACTTTCCCTTCCTGATCGCCTTGCGCTGCCCGATCCCAGCGCTGCCGTGCAATTCTTCCCGCGGGACATTAACGAACAAATGCCACGTCTTGTCATACCCGATCGCACCCTGTACTTTCCGCACGGGAGCGAGACCGAGCCACGCTGTCCGGCTGCGGCCCGCCAGCCGCAGCAAGCGCTCACGCACCTCCTGCGAAAGTTCGGCCTTGACGTGATCGAGAAGCCAGCCAAACCGCCGCACCAGCGCGCCTGACCCGATGCGTTCGAGATAATCCGCCGCCTTGTTCCAATCAAACCTGCGGCTGGCCGTCGCCAGGATGATAGCGGCCTCTCCTGCTCCGCCGGCCAACGCCGGGCGGTCGACGCAGTCGATGGCGGTTTTTTCGCGGTCGGAGATCATGACGTTATAGCCGAGCACATCAACGGACTCGAAACCGAAGAATTTTTTCGGCGCGGGATTGACGATCCGAACCCGTGACTCCCCGACCTGTCGCCCCCGCACATGCACCGGCGTCACAAGAACAATCACGTTGCGGTGTTGCGTCGTCAGTCCGTAATAGGCGGCGGCCGTGCCGTAGCCGATGTAATAAGGAGTGGCGATATGGCTGGCGTGAGCCAGGAGATTGCTGTCGCCCAAAGCGTCCGGGCCTTGTTCCGGGGGGATGAGCAGATATTTCCCCCAGCTCGCCCGTTCGAACCAGCCTTTACGGCGCAGCGACTCGATCACATGGTCAGCGGCCTTGGGGCCGCCGCCGAGAAGCTCGATAATCTCCTCCCGCGTTGCCTCCCGCCGGCCCCTCTCGTTAAGGGCGAGGACGACCCGGCTTTCCTGCTGTGATAAAGACCGGGTTGCAAGCACCATGTCATTCTCCTTCACAAAACCCCCTTAAACGGGGGGTTTTGAGGAATAGAATAGCAGTCTTGTCTCCGTCAAATCAAACATGTTTATTACACAAAACCCCGTCACAACGGGTGTTTTGTGCATATATAAGGTCAACACCATCGACAAGTTTCCCGCCTCATCAGCGGCTGTTGCTTTGGCGTGTTTCATAATTCAGGTTCACAATTGAGGGTACGCTTCGCTGTGTCCCTCACGGTGGCAGCGCAAGACTCGAGGCCGAGCGGATCGCTACTCCTTTCTCGTAAGGCTCTTGCATCCTCTACTTCAAGCCGGTTTATCCCGGCGCACTGTAATGTGCGATCCACAATGGGAAGTCACCAAATGAGACTCCTCCCGACGAAGTAGGAGATCCGAGGCTTGACCAAACCAGCTTGAGTGCGCGCGAAAGCGGAGTACGCGTTGACCGGCGATTAAAGCATGAGTTCCGCTTCGTTCAGTGAATATGTGCTCCGCTTTTGCCTGTTTGCCACCCATCTTTGCAGAATCGCTCGGGGCTGGTCTTCAAAGAGGACATTCAGCGCCGCCACTAACGCGTCGGCTTCGCGCCTAGGCTGGTCAAATCCGAGTCTTCGTACAACTTCGTAGGCTTGGTTGGCTTTCTCCACCGAAAAGGTCCATCCGCATCGACGGAGAGCTTCGATGTGTGCTGCTAGGGCTATCTGATCGCCAGCCATATGCGTCGCGAATAGGTCTGCAGCATTGTGAAAATCACCCCTGTCGCGCGCCCGGTTTCCGCGCTGCGGTACCTTCATGCCGGTGATCACGGAACGACTCTTCGCTGTTGGATCAAAACCCTGATTGCGCATTATCGGGAAAAAATGAGCATGCTGCATGGCTGCTCTGATCGTTTCGTAAACCTGTCGTAACGAACCCTCATAGGGGGTCATCGCTGACGAGAACGAGAGATTGTAGATTGGAAATCCCTCTGCAAGCAGTTTAAGGTGGTACAACTCATGAAAGACTGTACTCTCCTCAATTTCGTCTTCGGCTCGAAATTCTATTGTGGGTGTGTCGTCCTTGCGATCGAGTACCGCGGCTGCACGCTCATGTATGCCTGGTCGCAGGAGGTACAAGACCTTCTTTCCAAACAGAGTTTCAACCTCAGCTTCTAGAGTGGCGGTACGTGATGTAGACGGAATTTGTAACTCTGTTACAGACAAGTATTCGTCGTGAGGTGTCATTTGTCTTCAGCCGCCAGAGGGAGTTATCCCCCGAACTACAACTCCGCCACAGTTTGAACTGCCCATATCCAGTCCGCTAGGTCATCGTGCTGTGGACAACCACGGCTAAGCCAATGGAAGTATGCTGCCTCTCTCCTCAACGCTTCTAGAAGGAATGCGCGCACGTACTCGATCCGAATGGCGATCAACTGAGAATTGTCCTGGTCCCACCCGAACGCAATTCCCGTGATTCGACTCTCCTCGGGTGTCCATCGTTGCCCCATCATCTTGCACTCGTAAAAACGAGTGTTCCAGACAGGAGTGCCGCTAAATCCATGTGGATCCGGCAGATCTGCTCCTGAAGAGCTCATCTTAATTGTGGCCTGCGGATTGTACGACATGCCAAAACACACGGGACCATACGACTGAAATGAATTGTCAGATACCTGTGATGAGTGGGGCGTGCCATGCAGGCTCAAAGTCTTGAACGTAGGACTAAAATGCGAGCGTTTGTCGCTGTATCCGAGGAAGAACAAAAACTCTTTATCTTGCGGATCATGCTTCTCGCTCAGCCTCTTCGTAAGAACCGACCTGCACCGGTTCTCCTTCACTGCCCACGGTTCAGCCTCAATCCGCGTTACGGCGAGATCTAAAGGCTGGGTACAGGCATGGAAAGCATTTCTCAGTCTTATTGAAGTTGCGGATGTTGAAAGCTGGACAGCCAGCGGAGTGGACGTGGCTGAGCAAGCAACGTGTGCATTCGTGAGCAAGTAAGTGTGCCCGCGAAGTGCGAGGAAAACACCTGAGCCGAGATGCTCTCCTTCGTTCGGCCCGACCTCGCGTGAGATGGCGGTGACATACGGGAAAACGTGCTCACGCATGTCGTTCGTCATTCGCAAAATGACCCTATTAAATTGTGCTTCATCCATTCGAAAATACCTTCATCGTCCGGCCCTAGTTTACCTGCGTCGGGTTGAAACCCAAGCTCTGGTCGAACTCGTATAACGGTGCGGCGTCGACGTACCTTTGTTGGTCGGTACCGTTGGCATTTCTTTCGATGAATCCGCCGATGTTTCCGAGAAGAAAGTGCTCTCTACCGTCGGGCGTTGAAATGTCAAACAAGTTTGCAATGGGCGATGTCGATGGGTCGTAGTGCTCGTGATCACCGAAAATGACAGCTCGCGTGAACTCTTGGACCGAAATTGTGTACCGCCCCCGCTCCTCATGCTTGGAAAGAATTTTGGCAGCATTGAAGTGCCCGCTTCTTGCCCACGCAGGCACTTTGGGCTTATGTAAAGATTCTCGTATTGTATTCGCTACAGGGAAGAACACGGACAATTTCAACAGGCTAATTTCGAGGAATCCCGCTTTCCCCCGCGCAGAAAATTCTTTGCAGATTCCTTTGCAGATTATTGGCTACCAACAGCAAAGGACCGCTACAAGCGGCCCTTTGCATCGTCCTATGCCACTGAAAACACGCGGCGCCGCTTGATACCAACGGCTTAAAAGGGCGTTGCTCTACCAACTGAGCTACGCGCCCCACCAATTTCAATCTAACACATTTTCGGCGCGAATCCGCCCGGCGAGCGCTTCTCAAAAGCCATTGCGCTGGGGATGGAAACGCAGACTCGCTCGACTCGACGCGGCCTCTATCCCGCGCCCAGCGAGCTGTGACGTCGCCGGAGCAAAAGCGATACACTCTGCTTTCATGCCGCGCTCTGGTTTCTTCTGGGCAAATCTTGTTTTCCCTGTTTGCGCGATTCTGGTTTGCGCAACTCTGGCCTGCGCGATTCTGTCGCCGACGCTCGTCCACGCCGAGAAAAAGAAACCGTTGCCCGCCGTGCGCTGGACCGCTGGCGCGCCCGGTTGCACATTCGAACGCACCGATGACGGGCACTACCGCTGGACGATGACCGGGAATGACCTCACCATCACGCTCCTCGTGGACTCGCAGGAGCTGACAAAAAGCCGCCGTCGCTTCTATCACGTCCTCGGCGCGTATGTGAGTGTGACATATACCGGTCGGGATAAATTTGAGTTTCCGGCGGACGTGCGGATCGACTTCGTTCGTCATCACGACGTTCTTGAGGGCTACATGGATCCCACAGGACTCTCCAACAGATTGCAGAACGACATAGACACGCTGGTCTTCGAAACCGAGCGCCAGATCAAGAAGAATCCCAAAATCACCGATGAAAAAACGGCTTACTTGAGAGAATACGAAAAGGAAGCGGCCGAGTTCATCGAGTTCCTGAGCACACAAAGCCTCGATCCTGCCGGGGCGACGCTGACCCCGGGCAATCCTGAAGCCCACGGCTGGGTCTTCTTCGCGACCAGTAGCAAGTGGATCGGCCCGTGGAAGGCTCGCGAGGATTTCATTCTCGGCGTTTGGATGAAAGATAAAGTCTGGCAATTCCCATTCTCGCTGCCACCGGCGGAAGGCGACCTGATCCTGCGGAAGCCGCCCGAGTAAGGGGCGCGAGCGCGCCAGAAAATTGTGTTACAGTTTCGTGCTCATAGTTCATGACCATGGAGATTGATCCGAAATCGGCGCCAGAGACCGAAAAACCAGCGGTCGTGTTCTATTGCCCGGTCTGCGCCGCGGAAGTCAGCGATCCGCTGACCTGCGGCGATTGCTCGGCCGTCATCTGCCGCCGTTGCGGAACGCCGCTGGAATCTTCGGATGAGCTGGGCATGGGATAAAGCGATCGTTGGTCGTTCGTCGTTAGTCGTTGGCCGTTCGCGATCCGTCGTTCGCTGATCGCTGTTCGCCGTTCGTGGTCGCTCGCCAAAGGCGCACGTCTCTGGGTGTTGCGAACAGCCAACGACGAACAGCGCACGACCAACGACGCGATTCCATGACCGACTGAACGGATGACGAACTAACCGACACCTTAATGAACACCGCTCCCGCTTCCGTGGCTCCCGAAGCTGAGACGTCCGGTCAAAAGCCGAGTCTCGTCCGTGGGCTTAGTTTGCTCGACTCCGTGCTGCTGCTGGTGAGCGGCATCATCGGCTCTTCCATTTTTCTTACCGCCAAAGATATTGCCGGGCCTTTGCCGAATCCGACGTTGTTTTTTCTGGTGTGGGTCCTCGGTGGAGCGATCTCGCTCTGCGCCTGCGTTGCGTTCGCCGAACTCGGCTCCATGTTTCCCGACTCCGGCGGACAATACATTTACCTCCGCGAAGCGTACGGCGACCTGGTTGCGTTTCTCTACGGTTGGATGTTGTTCACGGTCGCGAATGGCGGCACCATCGCAGCTCTCTCCGTCGCATCGGCGGCCTACATGGGAAACATCATCCCCGGCATTTCGCAGCAGCATGTGATTTTTTCGTTGGCGGGTATTCCGTTCACGCGCGCGCACGCCGCCGGGCTGGTACTCATCGCCATCCTCACCTGCGTCAACGTTTTCGGATTGCGCTGGGGCGCGCTTCTCCAGAATGTCTCCACCTGGACGAAGTTCGCCGCCATGGCAGTCTTCGTTGTCCTGGGATTCGCCATCGGCAAGGGGCATTGGTCGAACTTCAGCGCCCAGGCGCCGGGCGGTTTGAGCATGGGACTAAGTCCAACGCAATTGATCTCCGCTCTCGGCGTCGGCTTGATCGCCGTGTTCTGGGCCTACGACGGCTGGGTCTACATCACGTGGGTCGCGGGTGAAGTGAAAGAGCCGCGGCGCAATGTGCCGCTGGCCATGGTTTTAGGCGTGCTCGCGGTAGGCGCGATCTATCTCGCGATGAACATGATCTACGTTTACGCCCTGCCGCTGCATGAGGTCGCAAAGTACGAAACCATTGCCCACGCCGCCGCGACAAAACTTTTCTCGCCCGCGGCCGCAGTCTGGCTGTCGGCGATGATTGCGATTTCGTGTTTCAGCGCGGCCGCGACCTGCACCCTGTCGGGCGCGCGCGTCTACCTCGCGATGGCGCAGGACGGCGTCTTCTTTCGCCGCATGGCCGTCATCCATCCCAAATGGCGCACGCCCGCCTTCAGCCTAATCGGCCAAGGCATCTGGGCCGCGGTGCTCATCATGAGCGGACGCTACGACCAGCTTTACACCTACGTCATTTTTGGCATGGTGCTCTCGTACACGCTGACCGTCATCGGCCTGTTCGTCTTGCGCTGGAAACGACCCGACGTTCCCCGCCCCTATCGCTGCACCGGATACCCGTGGCTGCCCGCGATCTACGTTCTGGTCGGCGTCGCTTGGACGCTCAACACCATCATCCAGCGGCCAACTGAAGCCTTCTGGGGCTCCACGATTGTGTTGATCGGCGTGCCGGGATATTGGTATTGGAAGCGCAAGAGCCGCGCCGAAGTCACCGGCTGAAATGCATCTCGCCATCCCGCGCCCCAGCGGTGAAAGCTACACTGGTACCGCTATCTTCCGCTTCGGATTAAAGAACGGTAACGGCACCACCGTCGCCGTCGTCTTCATCCGTTGGGCTTCGATCGTCGACTCCATCTGCAGCTTGGTGCCCGTTTGTGTACCGCTGTGTCTTCCGTGGTAGAGAACCTCTTGAACCACAGAAGACACAAAGGATCACAAGGGACGCTGGTAAAATCCGTAGTTGTCTATGCACAACTCCGCCATCCTCCTCGTCTCCTGCCCCGACCGCAAAGGCGTGGTTGCCTCGATTGCCGAATTCATCTTTCGCCACGGCGGCAACATCCTGTTCGCCGATGAGCATGGAGACGCGGAATCCAATCTCTTTCTTACTCGGGTGGAGTTCGACGCGGCGGATTTTGATCTTGACCTGGCCCAGTTTCCCGAGCGCTTTTCGCCCATCGCTCGCGACTTCCAGATGGACTGGCGGCTTGCCCACTCCACCGACCGCCCCCGCATCGCCATCTTCGTCTCGAAGTTTGACCATTGCTTACAAGATCTCCTCTACCGCCATCAGAGTGGCGAACTGCGCTGTGAAATCCCGCTGATCGTTTCCAACCATCCCGATAATCAGCGTATCGCTGACTTCTACCGCGTCCCCTACTTCGTCGTGCCGGTCACGAAAGAAAACAAACGGGAAGCGGAACAGAAGCAGATCGCGCTCGTCCGCGAACACGAATGCAGTCTCGTCGTCCTCGCTCGCTATATGCAGGTGCTCTCGAACGAGTTCATCACAACCCTGGGCTCCGAGAACCTCATCAACATTCACCATTCTTTCCTGCCCGCGTTTGTCGGCTCCAAGCCCTACCACCAAGCGTTTCAGCGCGGCGTCAAGCTGATCGGCGCCACCGCCCACTACGTTACTCAAGTACTCGACGATGGCCCCATCATCGAACAGGATGTCGTCCGCATCTACCACCGCGACACCGTCGACGACCTGGTCCAGAAGGGCCGCGATATCGAAAAGGTCGTCCTGTCGCGCGCCGTCCACTGGCACGTGGAAAACCGCATCCTGTTGTATGGAAACAAAACCGTGGTCTTTCAATAACCCAGCTCACCAAGGCCCAACCCCAGGCCCGAAGGCAGTCGCGCGGGCTCTCCACGTTGGTACCGAGAGCTGGGAGCTGGGAACTGGGTAGTAGTGCAGTCACTTCCGTAACCAGGTAACCAATTGCGCTGCGCTTCCCTTTCGGTTTTACTAAAAGACGGCACCCATTTGAAAACATTACTGCGCGATCTCGAAGGAGCGGACTTTGGTTGAGGATCCCAAATGGGAGCTGGCGTTGCTCGCCACCGTGCAGAGCTTTTACCAGCGGCTGCTAAGTGACCAGCTCGGCGGAGAGCTGCCCGCGCCCGCAGAACTCGCTCCCGACGTCATCAGCCACGCCGCCGACGTGCACTTCACTCTCGATCAAATGCAGCTCTGGATCCAGCTCCTCGACATGGCGATCACTCCCGCCATGCTGCGACTCGCGGTACAATCCGATCTCGATCCTGAGGTTGCCGAGGCGCTGCTGCGCTACTTTGCGCGTCACCGCGACGATTCCGGCGCCAATCGCGACAAAACCGATCTGGTCGCAACCTTTCTGTTTCGCCATCCCCGTGTGCCTGGCCAGTGGGAGCAGCGTGGCTACGGCCTCGATGGATCGATTCCTCTGTCTCCGTATGAAATCGCGCTGCTGGAAATCCTGTCTGAGTCCGACGTACCCGTACTCTCGGAGAATGATGTGCAACTGCTGCGCGAGTTCGGCCCCTTGCTCGACCAGGCGAATCGCTTCCAGGACTTCAGCGCGCTCATGGACTCCGGCATCATTCCGCGGGTTCGGCAGTTGAAATCCTCGCTCGGCGAATCGATTTATCACCCCGGAGTGCTGGCCACTCTCGCGCCTTACAATGCTGCATTCGGCGATCGTTTCCAAACGCTGTTCGCCACCGCCGCGCAAGAGATCAAGGATTACGCCCACCGCCTTGAAGAACTCGGCGGCAGCATCCTCAGTACAATCGACGGCGTCGAGGTCACCGTCGAGCACGTCGCCGCCCTGAACCAGGACGCCTTGATGAAAGTCGACTACAGCGCGGCCCTGGAAAAATTCCGCCGCGTCGCCCGGCTGAAAAAGGAATTGGAGCGCAGACCTCCGATCCGGCGCGTCAATCCAGACTCCACGCCTTCCGCTCACGCAGTGGGCGTTGGCGGCGCGGCTGCTGCTCCGGCGCTCGCTCCCAAGTATGTTCCCGCCGCCATCACACCGCAGGCGCTCTCGATCGAGGAAGCGAAGTTGCGCAGAGTGGAAGAATCGATCCGTGTCTTCGTGCGCGTCGCCGATCCCAAGTTCCGCCAGATCGTGCCCATGCGCTATTTCAACCTCATGCTCAGTCCCGCCGAGATTGAGGCGTACACCGCCGACTATCTCGAACAATCGGGCCCGCGGGCGGACGCTGCCCGAATGCTGCTCCGCATCGTCGCTGTCACCGCGCGCATCACTACCGAAACGGAGGAACTCAAGCGCTCGCGGAATTCCCGCTCCATCTGGAAACTGCACGCCGATTCTTTGGTAGTCCTCGTCGACCTCGCCAAGCGCCTTGCTGAAGCCGTGGACCGGCTCGCCTTAGTCATCGGCCAGCAGGCGGAGACACAGGCGAACAGCGAGCCTCTCCGCGGATCGCTCGAAAAGCTGCGCGAGCGCACCACCGAAGCCGCAAAGGCCATCGCCGAAGCGTAATCACCAAATGAAAAAGGAACAGGCTGTTCACCCGTCCCTTATTCTCGAAACGCAGATCCAAGTCCCCGCTAGCGCCTAGTGAATATCAAACTGCTCCTGGTGCAGCGCCGGATCCGACTTCACGATGATCGTCTTCTTCGTGAGCTCTTCCATCTCGTTCAGCAGTTGCGCGTTGTTCGCCTTCAGCGCTTTCGCAACCTCCGGGTTCACTCGCAACATCACGTCGCTGTGCTCCAGATGCCTCGCAATCTTGCGTATCTCGACGTACACCTCGTTGCAGATGGTGTTCACCGATTTCACGAAGCCCGTGGCCTGGCAATAAGGACACGGCGACCCAATCGTCCGTTCCAGCGACTGCTTCACCCGTTTGCGTGTGATTGCCACCAGGCCAAAATCGTTGAACTGCAGCACCTTCGACGGCGCCCGATCGAGGCGCAACGCCTCTTCCAGCGCCTGCATCACTTTCTGCCGGTTGCGCCGCTCGTCCATGTCGATGAAGTCGATGATGATGATGCCGCCCAGGTCGCGCAGCCGCACCTGCCGCACGATTTCCTTGATCGCATCCACGTTCGTTTTCACGATCGTGTCTTCAAGGCGGGCGGTTTTGCCAACGTACTTGCCGGTGTTCACGTCGATTGCGACGAGCGCCTCGGTCTGATTGATCACGATGTACCCACCGCTCTTCAGCCAGACTTTCGACTTCAGCGCCTTATTGATTTCCTCGTTCAGCCCAAACTGCTCGTAGAGCGGCGTCTCCTTCGTGTACAGCTTGACGCGCTTGACGAGGGCCGGCTGGAAGCGATTCGCAAACCGCAGAATGCGCTCGTATTCCTGCTCCGTGTCGACCCAGATGACCGAAAACTCCGAGCTCACCTGATCGCGCAGCACCCGCTCCACCACATTCAGGTCGTGATAGATCAGGGCCGGAGACTTGCTGCTGTCGGAGCGCGTCTTGATCTCGTTCCAAAGGTTTTTCAGAAAGCGGATGTCGGCTCGCAGTTCCTCGTCCGAAGCGCCCGCCGCCGCGGTCCGCACAATGAAACCGCCGCCGCCGTTTTCCCGCTCGCTCTGGATGATCCGCTTCAGCCGCTGCCGCTCTTCTTCCGACGAGATCTTGCGCGACACGCCCGTGTGGTTCACCGTCGGCATGAAGACCAGGAAGCGTCCCGGCAGCGCAATGTGGCTGGTGATGCGCGCGCCCTTCTTCCCAATCGGCTCCTTCGCAATCTGGATCAGCACCTCCTGCCCTTCCTTGAGCAGCTCGCTGATCTGCGGCACCACCTGGTTCTCGCGACTGCGGAAGCGGCGTCCACCGCGGCGTCCGCGCCCTCCGCGATCAAACCCGTGGTCCGATCCACGGTCTGGCCCGCGGCGCTGCGTCCGCTGCAACAACCTCGCCTCGGGTGCGGGACCGCGAACTTCCGCGCTCGCATCCACTGTGCCGTCGCCAATCGCCTCGGCCTCGAGCAGCGCCTCGGCTTCCGCTTGCGCCTCCTCGAGTTCCAACTCCTCCGCTTCTCGCTCTTCGGCTTCCAGCACGGCTTCGGGAACCACTTCGTCGTTCGCCGCCTCGGTGCCGGCTGCCAGCCCCGAAGCGATCTCTCCAATCCCGGATCCCGACAACTCTCCACCGGCCGCGCGCGTTTCTTCTTCCAGTTCCTCGAAACCCTCGTCGTCTCCGGGTTCTTCCCCGTAGGACGCGAGGTCGGCTTCTTCTTCCTCGATCTCCTGCTCTTCCACGTCGCCATGCGTGACATCGTGTGAAACAATGTGCATAACATCGCGTGCAACCTGCGGAGCTGCCACGAAGTCCGTTTCGCGCGCCATCTCTTGCACCGTCGTCTCTTGCACCGTCGTCTCCGTCGCAGGGTAAGTTTCCGCCACTGCTCGCGCCTCGTTCCCGGCTTCCGCTATTTCCGGCGCGGCGCTGGCAACGGACCCGTGCACCTCTTCATAAACTTCCGCGTCCACCGCGTGCTCATGTTGTTCGTGAAGTGGCTCGGCAACCTTCGCCGCGAAGATAGGCTCATCTTCGGGAAAATTTGCAACGATGGAGATCGACACTGGAGCCGGTGCCGGCTCCTCCGCGGGCGCACTCTCCACCGGCAAAGCCGCACTCTGAGCCTGCCGCTGGTACTTCGAGATCGATTCGCCGGGAAGCACGATCGGTTGATATCCCGGGGGCGGTCCGTAATCGTAGTCGCGACCGGTGCGAGCGGCCGGCGGCGCAGGCCGTTGGAATCGCGAGTCGGATCCGCTGCGTCCCGGACGGTCGCCGCGGCTAAAGCGGTCGTTCCGTGGTTCGTTCCGAGGTTCACTCCGTGTTTCGCTGCCGGTTTCACTGCGTGTTTCGCTGTGTATTTCGTTGCGTGGTTCGCTTCGAACTTCGCTGCGCTCTGGACGCTCGCCGCGGTCTGCACTCGGTCCGCGCCCGATCTCTCCACGACGACCACGACGGCGACGCCGTCCGCGAAAGTCGCGCGCCATGCCCGCAGCATTGCCCGGAGTTTCCGAAGCAGCCGCTTCCGGCTCTTCCCCCTCGCCCGCTACGCTTCCGGCTTCGGCAAGCGGCCCTTCAATCGCTGGACCGCCGGCTTCCAAACCGGGGCGCGGTCGCGCCTCCATCGCCGGACGATTCGTCGGGATCGCTTCATCCAGGTCTTCGTCCTGCTGTTCCAGATCCATGAAATCGGAGACGTATAGAAACGCGTCGCGTTCCAACCCAATGTCCACAAAGGCCGACTGCATGCCTGGCAGCACGCGCGTCACTCGGCCCTTATAAATCGAGCCCGCTAAGGTGTATTCGTTTTCTCGTTCGAGGTAAATTTCCGCTAGCTGATCGTCTTCCGTGATCCCCACTTTGGTTTCGTGGGGGGTGGCCGATACAAACAATTCCTTGTTCATTTCTACTCCGGTTTTTTCTTACCGGACCAGAAGCGCAAGGCGGACCAAGGAATCGATAGCGTTCAGCGCCGCTCCGGGTAGGAGCGGGCGCGGTCCCGGAGTTCTTGCCGGGGCCCACACTGCAGTGAATTGTTCTTGCTCGTCTGCACTGATCGCGTTAAGCCTTCCGTCAGGTCTGTGACCACTCTCTCGCGTTCCGCTGAGGGGGCCGTTCCCCGCCTGACTGGCTTCAATCCTGTCCGGCTTCCACTTCCGCCGGGATTCTGCCCTCCTTTTTCGCGAGGGCCTTCGTAATCTTGTTTCGTGCGTAATCTGGTTTCGCGGCGCCGTTCTCGTCGTTGAGTGGGGCGCCCCAACTTCTGCCGGCCGTCTCAGTTCACGAAGCGGCGCATCCTGACGTTCATTACGATCCCCAGCGCCAAAAACATGAAAAGAACGGAAGACCCACCGTAACTCATGAGCGGCAGAGGTATTCCCGTGACTGGCATAAAGCCAACCACCATGCCGACGTTGACCAGAACGTGAAAGCTAAGCACAGCCACCACACCCATCACCAGAAATGCCCCAGCGCGGTCGGGCGCCGTTTGCGCATTCTGGGTCAACCGCATCAGCACTATGAAGTATAACAGCAGAAGCGCCAAAGCTCCTACAAACCCGTGTTCCTCGGCAAACGCCGCAAAAATGAAGTCGGTCTGCGGCACCGGCAGGAACGCCAGATGCGTCTGCGATCCCTGGCTGCTGCCAAAGATTCCGCCCGACCCCACCGCAATCAGCGATTGATTCACTTGATATCCGGAGCCCTGCCGATCCGCGTCCGGATTGATAAAACTCGCCAACCGTTCCTTCTGATATGGTTTCAGCACCTTGATCCAGGCCACCGGAACCAGCAGCCCGGCGATCATCAGCACGATCAGCGCCTGCTTCCATCGCAGCCCGCCCAGAAACAAGCCCATGATCGCCACCGGCATATACGTCAGCGCCGTCCCCAGGTCCGGTTGCGCGAGCACCATCAGCATCGGAAAGCCGACGATCGCGCCCGCCTTCAGAAAGTCCGGCCACGACAGCTCCCGCTCATGCAAATCCTGAAAGTACTTCGCCATCGCCAGAATCAGGATTAGCTTCACCCACTCCGACGGCTGAAAATGCCCACCCCCTGGCATCTTGATCCAGCGCCGCGCTCCCAGATACTTCTGCCCGAAGAGAATCACCGCGATCAGAGACGCCAGCGATGCAATGTACATCCAGTGGATTTGTTCAAGCACGGCTTGATAGTTGATCAGGCTGACCAGGAACATCGCGCCCAGGCCCGCCACAATCCAGTAGATTTGCTTGATGTGGGCTCCGGCAAATTTTGTGTGCTCGGTCGCGCTGTGAATCTGCACCACACCCAGCGCGCAAATCGCCAGCATGAAGCCCATCAGGACCCAGTCGAAATCTCGGAAGGAAACGTAGCGCGACATCGATTCAGTCGCCCACCCCAGAACGCGTTGCACGCAACTCAGAGCAAGAACTCACAGCTGGAACTCGCTCGCAACAAAAATCACTGGCAGGGATTCGTCGGACACGCCGGACTCACCGGGGGTTCCGGCCGTAACCAGATCCACACCGCAGCCCCACCCACGGCAGCCAATCCGCCGTAGACCACTGGCGGCGAACTCATGATTCCTCCACCCGCCGCCGGCGCTGCCCCGGCTGCTCGCCGGTGCTTTTTCTTCTTTTTCTCCGTATCGGACGTGTCGTCGCGTGTTGTCTGCTGCCCCTGCGTCACGGTTGTCGTTCCTTTGTCGTCTTGCACCGTCACGTCGCCCTTGTTGGCCGCGATCTGCACGCGCCCATCCACATCCGTAACCTGAAACTCAGTCCACGAATTGCTCGCTGGTGTCACCGTCACGTCGCCGGCGCGCGCCACCAGTCCGCGCGAAGTTGTCACGCGCACTGCGCCATGCTCAAGCTCCACTGCCGGCCCCTCAAATTTAACCAGCGAGTCCGCCAGCACCATCACGTTGGATCCGGTCGCTTGAATGCTGGCCGTTGAATCGGGCCGCGTCTGCAACATGTCTCCCGAGAACACGGCCGCCGATTTCGGCGCCTCACTCCCGTTCAACCAGGCTGCGCCGTTCGTGTACAACATGGCCGACGCCGTCTCTCCCGCCAGCATCCCTTGTGCCGGGAACAGAATTGCAAGTAAACAGCACACCGCACACCGAAGCCTTGACTCTGACATGGGTTCGGACCACTCCCGCATTTCTGAGTTTGTTTTATCCTAAGCCGTAACGGGTTACAGGTCAATGCGTTTGTTCCCTTCCGTGCACTCCTAAGTTACGACGATCGGCGGGGCGGCATGCGCGACGCTCCACCCCGGCTCGCGCCAAGCAGGCTCCCCAGCCGGGCCCACCATCGGCTTCCCCATGAGCATCTCGCCATTCATTCCTTCGACTTTCGCATCCATCCAGCGGTTCGCCTCATGATGCCCGGAAACTTTCATCTTCAGGTAATTGTCTGTCAGTGCCTCGGTGAATTCCGCTCCTCCCGATTGCAACGTGATCGCCCCGACCACCGTCCCTACCAGCGACCGCATAAACGCAGCTTTCTTCCCTGCTGCAATCTCCCGCAGCACGCGGTTTCTTTCCCGAGCCACCGCCACCGGAACCTGCCCCGGCTGCTCCGCCGCCGGCGTTCCCGGGCGCGCCGAATATGTGAACACATGCAGATAAGTAAACGGCAGTTCTTCGATCATGCTCCGCGTCTCGTCAAACTCCGCTTCCGTCTCGCCCGGAAATCCCACCATCACATCGGCGCCGATCGCCGCAGTTGGCATCGCTTTCCGAATCTTCAGGATCTTCTCCCGGTAATGCCACGGCCGGTACTTGCGATGCATGCGCCGCAACACCCGATCGCTCCCCGACTGCATCGGCACGTGCGCATGTTTGGCGATCCGCTCAGATGCCGCCGCCAGCCCGATCAGTTCATCACTCCAATCCATCGGCTCGACCGAACTGATCCGCAATCTCTCAAGAGCCGTTTGACTGAGGATGGCGCGAATCAGATCGACAAGTCGTTGGTCGCTGTTCGCTATTCGTCGTTCGCTGCCCGCCGTGCGCTTTGCAGCACTTTCTTGCGCCCCGAAGAAGCTCGAGGTCGAAGGACTTTCGGGCGGGGTTTCGCGAACCGCCAACGACGAATAGCGAACAGCGGGAAGATCCCGCCCCCACCGCCCCAAATTGATCCCCGAAATCACCACTTCGCGATAACCTGCCTCCACCAGCGTCCGCACTTCCGCGATGACGCGCTCGCTCGGCAGCGACCGGCTCTGTCCCCGAACATACGGAATCACGCAAAACGAGCAGCGGTTGTCGCATCCATCCTGCACCTTCAGGTTCGGACGCGTCCGCTCGTTGGCCGCTTCAAATACCGGAGCCGCCAGCAGTTCGGTGTGCGCAAAAATATCCCCCACTATCACGTTGCTGGTTCGATCCCCGGAAAGTTGAGCTTTGAAAAGTTGCCCTAGAGCCGGGTGCCCCACTCTTTCGCGTTCTTTGCGAAAGGGTGGGATTCGCTCTTGCCCTCCCGAAAGCTCAGCCAGTGGAACGAACCCCACCGAGAGAGAAGTCGCAATCTCCGCCGCCTGGTGTTTGTGGGAATTACCCACAACCCACGTCACACCCGGCAGCGCTGCCAGCTCTTCCGGCGCCCGCTGCGCGTAGCAGCCAGTCACCAGGATGCGGCAATCCGGATTCACCCGCTGCAGCCGCCGGATCGAAGCGCGCGCATCTTTGTCCGCTCCCTCGGTCACCGTGCAGGTATTCAGCACAACAATTTCGGCGTCCCGAGCCGCCCCTGCGTGCTCCAGTCCGCGCTCTAGAAATTGCCGTTCCAGTGCCGCCCCATCCGCCTGCGTGGCGCGGCAGCCAAAATTTTCTATGTAGAAGCGAGCCACGCTCCTATACTAAATGAGTGGATGCCGCGGCTGAAGCTCACGTGATCGCCAAATCGCGATCGCCACATGAAGACCGCCGCGAGCCGATTCCGCAGTACACTGCATCTCCAATCCCCTTAAGAGGTGCAGATGAAACGTCGCATTCTTGTCGACGATGATCCCGCCGTCCTGCTGACGCTCAAAGCCGTTCTCGATCTCCACGGATTTGAAGTCGAAACCGCCGGCAGTTCCGCCGAGGCCTTTGCCCGCATCGAATCCGGCGTTTACCAAATGGTCATCAGCGACCTGCACATGGAAACCGAAGAGGCCGGCTTGGAAGTCATCCGCGCCGCGCCGCCAAGCCTATAATCCCGCGACCGCTCTGCTCACCGCCTATCCGCCTTCCGGCGAACATCGGGACGGGAAACATGAGGACGGGAAACATCGGGACGACGGGGGAGATTGGACCGGAGAAAACTCGGACTCGTTGCTCATCAAGCCGCTCGGCACCGGCGACCTTCTGCGTCAGGTGGAAGCCCTGCTCATCCGCCACGCCGACAAGCAGCTCGGCCAGCGTAATTCCGGCCCCAAGACGTAAGACCCCATTGACACGCAGGATGTGATGAATCCCGCCGGCCCCGCTTCCCTCAACGTTCAAAGAATAATCAGGCGCTCGCGATCCGCCGCCCCTGCTGAAAACACTCGCGGCACAGCACCGGGCGACCTTGCGTCGGACGAAACGGCACCGTGGTTTCCTTCCGACACTGCGAGCAATTCGTCCGGGTCTCTGTCTTCGTGTACGAATGCCCGCGCGACTGCCCTTGCGACGAAGTCCCAACCACTGCCATGCGCTTGCCTTTGCAGTTCTTGCAACGTTTGGGTTCGTTCTTGAACTGCTTGTCGCGGAAGAACAGTTGTTCCCCCGCTGTGAACACGAAATCCGTGCCACAATCCACGCATTTCAAAACCTTGTCCTGGTATTCCATTGGAGAGGCGCTCCCATTCCGCGTCCCTGCTCTGCACGGGAGACCCGAATAGGGAAGGATCCGGTTCACATCGTGGGCAGGAGATTTACATCCCCCTCATGTTGCCCCCTGGATTCGGCCCGCCATGCGGTGTGCGTCGCATGGTTGCTGCTATTCTGATTACGTCAACTGCCGGGGGAATGCTAACGAGCTTCGCCCCGAACGACTCTCGCCTCGATCATCTTCGAATCGTTTTCGAGTGCGAGGGACGGGCCGCCCCACGAGCGAACGGCCCGTTTTTCCTTAGTCCTGTTCCTTGCGTGCTTTCTTGCGGCTGCGTTTGCGAGCCAGCGCTTCTTTTACTCGCTTCCTCTCGCCGGGCTTCAGGTAAAACGAGTGACGCTTTACTTCCTTGATAATGTCCTCGGTCTGCACCTTCCGCTTGAACCGACGCAGCGCGTTTTCGAGGGATTCACCCTCTTGAAGTCGAACTTCCGCCAACGGACTACACCCCCCACTCGTCCTAAGTGGACTTGTTAGTTATGGCAAGTATTGCCCTCCTAAGTCAAGTGGAATGTGTGGAAATCTTCATCGCGCCTTAGAAATTCAGCCGCGTCGACAATTGCATCTGTCGCGGAGCGTACGCGCTCATCGGCTTCATGAGACTTGTAGGTTGCTGATAATAAGCCGGATAGTAAGTTCCTCCCACGTTTTGCGTGTACTTTACGAACTGTCCCGCCGAATTATAGAAACCGTCGTCGCTCAAGTCGTCCCTTTGATTATCGCGATTGAACAGATTGAATGACTCCGCGGTCAACTCCAGATGACACCGTCCGCCCAGATTCATCTTTCTTGTCAGTCGCAGATCCATGGTCGCATAGGCCGGACCGATAAATGCGTTGCGCCCATACCCCGACAAACGGTCGTTGCTCGTGTCCCCATCCTGATTCGGATCGCCCGACACCATCGCGTTCGCCGGACGTCCGCTGCCATACGTCATGATCCCCGAGATTTTCCAGTGGTCGAACATCGCCGCCAGAGCTTTCTGCCCGGCCGCAAACGGGTTCGGTTCCTCAATCGCTGAAATCGACAGCCGCTGCCGCTGGTCCGTCACGCTCGACGCCTTCTCACTTTTCGTTGAGTACGAGTTCTGCACTGTCGACGCTCCCGTCGCCAGCGCATCCTGCCCGTCGTCAATCGCGTGCGCCCACGTGTACGCCAGACGGAAATCCATGCCTCCCGACATCCGCTTGCGCAGCGACACCGTCATTCCGTGATACACGCTCGATGCCGCACTCTCAAACTGGTCGATTGCCCCCAGTTGCGAGATCGGGCGGCTCAACGTGTTGATACACGGTGGATACGGACAACTGATGCTGTAATTCGTCTGCCAGGTCGCAAACGACTCCACGTTATAAAACTCATTTGGAACAATACTGCCGGTCGAGTCGACGACCGGATAGCTGTAGTAAGTCGGCGGCGGCAGATTTACATCTCGCGCCCGGATCATGTCCACGCCGTGCACAAACAAGTAAGACAACGTCCCCATAAACCCGCCGCCCATTTCCCGCTCTAGGCTCAGACTTGCCTGCTGCACCCGGGGCGTCTTAAAGTCCGGCGCAAACGCCGACACCTCGCTGGTCGCATACTGCTGCCACGCCGCCGGCAGCGTGCACGAGACCGGCCCCCGAGGACAGTTCACCGCCGCATTCGGATAAGAAGGAAACACCTGGCCCTGGTAGAAGTCCGTATTGTCCAGGGAAAGAAAGTTGTCGCTCAGTCCATTGTTATTGATCACCGCCGACTGATAAATCCCCGGAATGCGGGTATAGAAAATTCCAAATCCCGCCCGCACCATCAGCGGACGATCGTCGCCGAGCGCATATCCAATTCCGACGCGCGGCGCGAAATTAGTCCCACGCAACGGCATCTTGCCTGCCTGCGGCCACAGCGGATTTCTCACCATTCCCTTCTTCGAGAACGTCTGCAAATCGTAGCGCGTTCCCAGGCTCAAGCTGAACTTCGGTGTCAGCCGCGCCGTGTCCTGCACAAACCCCGCGTAGTCGTTGCTGTCCGGATGCGATACCGGATTCCCGAAATTCTGCTCGTAATATCGCGCTAAGTTGGCGGGCGGCCCAGTCCAGCTGCGGGCATGCGCATCCCAGCTCGGCATGATTGTGTGCGCATACGCCCGCAGCGGCGTTAACTCCAGTCCCCCGTGCATTGGCACAAACGTCAGCGGATTCACCGCAATATCGTCGAATAAATACTCTCCGCTGTACAACGACGGGAAGTAGTTGTAGTCCCAGGTCCGCATCCCGTCGGCCCCGAACTTCCACTGGTTGCGTCCCCGGCTCAGGCTCAAAGTCTCCGCCAGGTGCAGCCGGTGTTCCCGCGTCTGCCGCGGCAATGTCGAAGATTGCCCTAAATCCGCCATCCAACTGTAGATGCTCGTCCGCACCCCGGTCGAGTTGGGAAACGACTGTTCCAGGTCGCGCGAAAACTGCGCCCGCAGATGGCTCGTCAGCCGCGGCGTCATGCTGCCCGACAAACTCAGCGACGCGCTTTCCGTCGCCACGTCCTCTTCCCCATTCCCGCTCATCGCATAATTTGTAATCGGACTCCCCGAATCAAAAGAGACGTTGTTCGTCCCATAAGACCGCGCTGTGCTCAGCCGCGCCGAAAGATACTGGTGCGGCGTCAGCACCCGGTCCAGCTTCAAAGATCCCGTTTCCCCCAACAACTTCGCAGGAAACGTCCCTCCATTCTGCGAAAGCTGCGCCGCCGCCGGCGACAAGTTCGCCGCGATGCACAGGCCAGCGGCCGCGTCTTCCGGAGAACAGCCCGCCACGATCGCCTCGTCGCAGGCCGACCCACCGCCTTGCCCCACCCCCGGCTGGTTCGCGGGATCGCAGACCTCGTAGTCCAAAATACTCGGGTATGTACCCAACTGCGGCATAACCGTCGTCGCACCGTCCTCGAATTGCACCACCCTGGGCAAATCGAAAATGTGCTGATCGTAACTGGCAAACAAGAACGTCTTGCTGCGCTGGATCGGCCCACCAACCGTCCCGCCAAACTGGTGCTGTATATTGTTCGGATTGAACGTCATAAATGGAGGCGTCGCTCCGCCCAGCGCACTATCGCGCAGATAATAGAATGTGCTCCCGTGCCACTGGTTCGTGCCCGACTTGGTCACCACATTCACCACCGCGCCTCCGGCCCGTCCCGACTCCGCCCCATAACCGCTCGACTGCACGCGGAACTCCTGCACCATCTCGTTCGAAAACTGGTAAGGCGCGCGATACCGCCCCGAAGCCTGCGCAAAGAATCCGTTGTTGTTGTCCCCTCCATCCACCAGGAAGCTCGTGTTATATCCGCGAATCCCACCATAAGAAAGATCCCCGTTCGATCCCGACGTCAAATCTCGCGGATCCTGCGTCACCCCCGGCATCAGCAACAACAGGTCCGTGAACCTGCGCCCGTTCAGCGGCAGATCCTCGATCTCCCGCTCATCCACCAGGGCCGATACCGAACTCGGATTCATATCCATCAGGCGCGGCGCATCCGACACTGTGATCGTTTCCTTCGGTCCCGCCACCTTCAGCTTGAACGTCACGAGCGCCGCCGCTCCTATCTCCACGCGAATCACCGGCGAAATCTCCGGCGACATCCCTTCCGCCTCCGCCCGCGCCGAATACTGCCCCGGCGGCAGCAGATCCACCGCGAATCGTCCCGCCGAATCGGTGGCCGAGTGGTAGCGTATCCCCGTCTCTACTCGGATCGCCACAATATCCGCGTTCGTGATCGCCGCTCCCTGCGCGTCCAATACCACGCCTCGCAACGCGCCCGTGGACGCATCCTGCGCCCAAGCCAAGGAAGCGCCAAGAATAAGTTGAAAGAGGAATGCCAGGGAGACAACACGAAAAAAATTGCGAATCGTAGCCAGAAATGGCTCACCGCAGCGGCACATACCAATCCCCTCGTATCCGAGATTTCGGAATCGGAGGGGATTCCAGAGACCCTAGAAATCTATATACCAAAGTGCGTCCCACCAGAATGTGACGCACGCACTTGCAATATGTTCAGTTTTCGATGGCCGTTGGCCGTCCCTGCGATACTTTGGCGCGGAGTGGCCCATTCTTGGCAAACTTGCGATCTTTAGCTCGCATCAATTGCAAGTTCCCCTCGATAAGCGCGGAGGCAAAAAGGCGAAAGACCTTTGTGCCGCAAAGGGCTTTTTGCCTCCGCAATCTCCAACCTGACTTCGGCAATCGCTCCATGATATGTTGACTATTCGCAGCTCAAGCTGCGCATCCGATAAATCCATGATCCGCTCCTACAAAGGCGTCACCCCCCAGTTCCCCGACACCTGCTACATTGACGACTCAGCCCAAATCATCGGCGATGTCATTCTCGGCGAACACTCCAGCATCTGGATGAACTCCGTCCTCCGCGGCGATGTCCACCAGATACGCGTCGGCCACTACTCCAACATTCAGGACAACTGCGTCCTCCACGGCATGAAAGAAATTTACGGCGTCTATCTGGGCGACTACGTCAGCGTGGGCCACACCGTCGTCCTTCACGGATGCACCATCGAAGCACGCTGCCTGATCGGCATGGGCTCCATCGTCCTCAACGGCGCCGTCATCGGATCCGGCTCCATCATCGCCGCCGGCACCCTGATCCCCGAGAAAACGATCATAGAGCCGAATTCCCTCTGGATGGGCTCCCCAGGAAAATTCCGCCGGCGCCTGGAGGAAAAAGACCAGGAGATGATTCTCCGCTACGCCGAAAATTATCTGGGATACAAAGAGTCGTACTTGACGGAGAGAAAAGGCTCTTAGCTGTTGGCTGGTGGCTGGTGCTCTTTTTCCCGCCTGCAGAGACGCGGCAAGCCGCGTCTCTACGGGAAATCAGATGCCCCCCTTTAGGGGCCGAGGGCAATTCCGAACCCGCGCGTCCCTTTCTACCAATTCGCCACCCGATGCTTGAAGCTGAACGCCGCCCCGAGGCCGTTCATCGTCGCGCCCCCAATCAGGATGGCACGCGCCATGTGGTCGTGGTGTCTCTTGTGCCACAAATAAGCGGCCGCGGTCTCACCCCCGAACAGCGCCCCGGTAGCCACAACCTGCACCGCCGCCGTATGTACAAACGGACGCGCCGGTGGATTGTATTCTTCCCCGCCGCCAGCGATGTTCTTGCGCGTGGCATAGCTGTCGGCAGCCTTGGCCGCTCCGTCGAGCGCGGCCAGCGCAATTGTGGATTTCGTCCAGAAGCGCGAAGCGGCCAAGTCTTCGCGCGTTAGGTGGGGACGCACCGCAAAAGCGTAATTCGCTTCTTGAGCGCGCAGAATGCCGGCCATCGCGGCCAGCACAAGAATCACCATGGGCATTTTCATTGGACAGGCGGGTCGCGCATACCGACCCTCGCCTGACCATCGGAAGGCAAATAAGACTCTTGACGGTTCTAAGCGAATTTAAGAAACGGGAGTAACCGCGGAGCCGTTCAAGAACAAAATGCTTTGAGAAGGAACCCGCGCCCCGACACTAGTGCGAATTTACTTTCGATAAGATTGCCCGGCCCGCCGCTTGGGTGGCGGCTGTGTGGGGTCGTGGGGTGAGGCCGGGCAATTCCGTGCTTCCATCAATTGCAGATGTCTATACTTGTACCGCACCGGGCCCCACTCCGACTGTGACGACCATCACTATTCTGTGTGACCGCGCCACACTGCGCTGTGACAGGGGTCACCGACAAGGCGGACCCCACTGGCTAAGGTAAAAGCGAAACTACTACAGTAAACACCTTCAGGAGAAGCCATCATGGCGTATGTAATCACCGACACCTGCATCAAAGACGAGCTTTGCGTGGAAGTCTGCCCGACCGACTGCATCCATCCCAAAAAAGACGAACCGGAGTTTGAGACCGCGACCCAGCTTTATGTCGACCCCGAGGGTTGCATCGATTGCGGCGCCTGCGTTCCGGCTTGCACCTCGGATTCGATCTTCACGGCAGAAGAACTGCCGGCGGACAAGAAAGAGTTTCTGGAAAAGAACGCTGCGTATTACGTAAAGAAGTAGCGTTCCCGTTGTTTCGATCACGGGGCACACGGGCGCGTGGCCCAGCCTTCGCATCCATCTTATCTCTCGAGGGCCCCGTCCAAGCTCGGCTTGGGCGGGGTTTTCGTCACAGAACCAGGAAGCAGTTTCAGCGCACACCCCCACGCATGTCCTGGGACTGAAGCGCTTTCAGAAACAGATCTTCTTCCTCTTCATAATGTTTCCAACGAACCACTGACCTTCGCCAGTCTCTGAATATCGGCAAAGCAACTGAGTGTTTGCTTCCACATCTCGCGACCTATATCCTTTGCACGAACGGATGCCCGAACGGAAAACTCGTGCCTATTTCGAACGTTCTTCCATACAGGAGGCTTTTGCCGGCCATGTGTCCTCGCATCATGTTTGCCGCGATCATTCTGCTTGCTTCATTTTCTCTTCTTTACGCTGCCGACAGCCCGGCCGCTGCCCCTAACTCCGACCCCACTTACCAGCAACTTCGCAACCTGACGCTGGGGGGCGAGGCGGTGAGCGTCACTAACTTTACTTTGAAGCGCGACGCAGGCACTTTTCATTTGCACTCGGGAACGGTGTGCTTTGTGACGCCGGTGCAGGGCAAGGTCACGGGAGCGGTTTTCGTGGGCGAAGGCAACTTTGTCCTCGACCCGCCGCAAGAATCCGAGCGTAAGAGTTTGAAGTTGCTCACTAAAGAAGACGAGTTCAGTGAGAAGTTTAGTCAGGCGGTCCTGCGCTTTACGGACTCGACGTATGACGACATCAAGAAAGGCGGCAGCGCGGCGTCCGGCGGTTGCGAGGCGGGCTTGCTGAAAGACAGCCAGAATACGACCCGCCACAAGCTCAAGAACAATCTCGAAGCGCGCATTCTGCAGGATGTATTGGGCCCCGAGCCGGGCGGCCTGTTCGTCGCCTTTATCCACGGCAAGCGCTACAACGACAAAGAAATTTATGAGATCGATCCGGACTGGGGATCCGACCAAGTCAGCTTCCGAACCTACGATGAGAACAAGTGGGGCCACTGGGCTTCGTTCAGTCTTTCCGGAGAACACGCGCAGGGCAGCGTGGGCAGGCTGATGAGGATTGACCATCAACAACTGGAGGTGACCTTCGAAAAGAGCGGCTCCTTATCCGGGAAGGCTACGGCCGATTTGGTTGCGCGGCGCAACGGTGTGCGGGTTGTGCCCCTCGATCTGTTCCGGCCCCTGCGTGTGCAGAGCGTGACCACGAACGGACAGCCTCTTTCCTTCATTCAGGAGGACAAGAACGACGACGGCAACTTCGCCGTCATTTTGCCCAAAGCTCTCAGCGCAGGAGAGAAACTCACGATCACGACAACCTATGGCGGAAAAGAGGCCGTGAGCAATGAGGGCAACGGCAACTATTTCCCGGTGGCCCGGGAGAATTGGTATCCGAACAATCCGGGTGCGGAGTTTGGAGAATACGCGCTCTACGACATGACCCTTCGCATTCCCAAAGGAATGAAGATGGCGGCAACCGGCGTGCTTGTCTCCGAGAACAATGAGGGCGGTCAGAATGTGACCGTGTGGAAAAGTGAAAACCCGCAAACGGTGGCAGGATTCAGCTTCGGAAGATTCAAGGAAGAGGAAGTCAAACTCACCAAGCCCGAATATTTCATCCAGTCCTATGCCAACGAGGAATCTCCGAACTGGGTTCAAGGCTTGCAACACTCGGTCGACGACGATCTACCCGCGCTAGGGCATAGGGAAGCGAAGGTGGCGCTGGGTACCATGAGCACCGTTTCGCTGAATAAGAAGGCGCTGGCGGAAGGACAATTGGCGGTGCAACTCTACACCGATTATTTCGGCCCTTCGCTGTTCAAACATCTGCAACTGACGCAGCAGACGGCGTGCAACTTTGGACAATCGTGGCCTGAACTGGTGTGGATTCCGATCTGCTACTACTTTGACACCACCGTGCGCCATTCGCTGGGGATGGACTGGGGCGATCGCGGATATTGGAAAGTGGTTACGCCGCACGAAATAGCGCATCAATGGTGGGGACATACCGTCGGGTTCGCTTCCGGCCGCGACCAGTGGATGAGCGAAGGCTTCGCCGACATGTCCGCGTCCCTCTACATCAGCATGATCGAGAAGAATCCGAAGAAATTTATCGAGTTCTGGAACGACGAGCGCGAGCTGTTGCTCGAGCGAAACCCCCAGGGCTTTCGCGCCATCGACGTCGGCCCGTTAACCATGGGTTACCGGGCCAATAGCTTCCGGACCGGGTCCGACATAACTCGGCGCCTCATCTATCCCAAGGGTGCTTACATTCTGCACATGATCCGCATGATGATGTGGGACCGCAAAACGGGCGACGAGAATTTCAAGACCACAATGCAGGATTTTGTGAAGACGTATGCCGGCAAAGCGGCCACCACCGAAGACTTCAAGGCGATGATGGAGAAACACATGACCCCGGATATGGATCTCGAGGGGAATCGTCGCCTGGACTGGTTCTTTAACGAGTATGTCTACGGCACCGCGCTGCCCACCTATAAGATCGATTCTACGTTCGATAAGGACGCAAATGGCGACGTTGTGTTCAGCTTCAAAGTCACGCAGTCTGGCGTGGATGACAAGTTCCGCATGATCGTGCCCATCTACCTGGAGCTGGCGGATGGCCGCACCGTATACCTGGGCCGCGCGCGCCTGCTCGGGAACGCTTCGGTGGACCAAAAAGTCCCGCTGAAAGGATTGAAAGACACGCCCAAACGCGCGCTCGTGAATTACTACGACGATGTGCTGGCTTCCAATTAGAAAATAGACAAAGCAGGATGGGTAGCCGTATAGAGAGCGCGGGTGCCGCACTTCTCGCGCTTTTCGAGAAGTGGGGTTTTTCGCTGCGATTGCCGGGTTCGTCGTTTGACACCTGTTTCATCACCTACCCAGGTCCGCAAAATGCCAATTCGACGTTAAACTAGTCAAGTCGCGCAGCGGCACGAGGAGCCGGGCCTGAGCGAACAGCGAACGACGAATAGCGAACCACCAGCGACCAACGACCCCATGATCAAATCTCCCCGAGGAACCCGCGACCTTCTCCCGCCCGACACGGCGCTCTGGAACTTCGTCGAAGCCGCCGTCCGTGACGTCTTCCGCGCCTACAACTTCCACGAAATCCGCACCCCCATCTTTGAAGCCACAGAACTCTTCGCCCGCAGCGTAGGCGAAGAGACGGACATCGTCTCGAAAGAAATGTTTACCTGGGAAGATCGCGGGCGCGCCGAAAGCGACAGAGGACAATCCCTCACCCTGCGCCCTGAAAACACCGCCGGCGTGGTGCGCGCCTACATCGAGCACAAACTTTGGGATCGCGGCCTCAACAAGCTCTTCTATATCGGACCGCAATTCCGCCGCGAGCGTCCGCAAAAGGGACGCTACCGCCAGTTCTATCAAATCGGAGCGGAAATCATCGGCCCCGCCGCCGCCGGCAGCCAGTCTCCCGCGAGAGACGCGGAAATCCTCGAGCTCCTCGCCACGCTCCTCGACCGGGTAGGCATCACCAACTGGACGCTCGAACTCAACTCCGTAGGCTGCCCCGCCGACCGCGCAAAGTTCAACGAAGCTCTTCGCAAAGCGCTCGAACCGGTCGTTGGAAAAATGTGCGCCGATTGCCAGCGCCGCTTCTCCACGAACCCGCTAAGAGTCTTCGATTGCAAAGTTCCCGAAGACCAGCCCATCATCGAAACTCTTCCCACCATCAATCAGTTTCTCGACGAAGATTGCCGCACCCACTACGAAGAAGTAAAGCAGATCCTGAACGCCGTCCAAATCCCCTACGTCGAGAACCCGCGCCTGGTGCGGGGATTGGATTACTACCGACTCACTACGTTTGAGTTTACGCATGGAGCGCTGGGAGCGCAGAATGCGATTCTGGGCGGCGGAAGATACGACGGATTATCGGAGGCGCTTGGCGGCCCGGCGGCTCCGGGGATTGGATTTGCGATCGGAGAGGACCGGCTGGTGCTTTCACTATCAGCGACCGCGTCGGCGGAGTCGGTCGTCCGCAAACCCGACGTTTACGTTGCTCCGCTCGGCGCCGGAATGAATCGCGAAGCCGCCCGGGTGGCTCGCGAGCTGCGCCGGCACGATCTGGTGGTCGATCTCGGCGACGAATCCTTTCGCTTGAAAAAGTCGTTCGAGGCTGCCGACAAGATGGGCGCGCGATACATCCTCATCGTTGGCGAAAACGAAGTGAAGGCGGATGCGTTTGCGCTCAAGCATCTGGCCTCCGGCGAACAAGTCACGGTTCCGCGCGCGAAACTGGCGCAACGGATTTTGCAGACGAAGTAACTATCAGCTATCAGCTTTTGGCTTTGACTTCCTCTGTGATCTCTGTGTCCTCTGTGGTTGCAGTTTTTTCTTACCACATGAGGTCACAGCGGAATACAGGGTAAGATTATTTTTTGGGAGGCGATCATGCGACGCATTCTTCTACTGTTGGGGACGATTCTGTTTGGTGTGACCCTGGCTCTTTCTCAAGCTCCTTCTACCCAACCGATCTCTGCCTTTGACCAGCAACTCATCGAGCAGCAGAAACAGTTCCTGCAGGCTGCACAGAGCAAAAGCCCAATCGCTGTCGACCGCGCCGTCGCGGACGATTTCCAGGGCATCGGAACGAATGGCGACTTCTACGACAAGAGTGAAGTCGTCGACTCGGTGCAGGCGGGAATGCCTAAGGACACGCGCGCCTATGACTTCCACGTCGTCAAACTGAACAATGACTCCGCCGTCGTCGCCTACAACCTGATCGTCCCCGGAGACCATCCACGCTATCGCCACATGGCCGATACCTGGGCAAGAATCGACGGCCAATGGAAACTGAAATTCCGCCAGATCACGCCCAACCTTTGGAGCGCAAACGATCTGGATTGACGGGCCCGTGCCGGATCGCAGCACGGGCGCGCATAAGCGCGAACATCACAACGTGCGGCTTATCACTGCGGCCAGGCAAAGGGTCGTCCAGACTGCTGGGTTGCGGGATTGGTTGATCCGTCGCCCCTAAAGCTGGCGGTCCTGGGGGCCGGCAGCTAAGCTCGAAAACTGATAGGTAAGCACTGGCAGGAAAGGACGGCGGACAATGACTGCGACGGCTGTGAAGGAAGTGAACAGGCTGAAGGAGCTGTCGCGGATGATTGGCAACACTCCGCTGCTCGGGATCGAGTACAGTTTCCGCGGCAAACGGCGGGTGATCTACGCGAAGTCCGAACAGTTGAACCTGACCGGCAGCATCAAGGACCGGATGGCGTTGCACATCCTGAAGATGGCTTACGCCGCGGGACGGATTCGACCGCGCGATACGATTGCGGAAGCTACCAGCGGCAACACCGGCATCTCGTTTGCCGCCATCGGCCGCGCGCTCGGACATCCGGTTACGATCTTCATGCCCGGCTGGATGAGCCATGAGCGCCAGGATCTGATTCGCTGCTACGGCGCCGAAGTCGTTCTCGTCAGCGCTGAAGAGGGTGGGTTCCTGGGGAGTATCCGCATGGCGGAAGAGCTCGCGGCGAGCCGCTCCGATGTTTTCCTGCCGCGCCAGTTTTCGAACAGCGCCAACACAGAAGCGCACGAGACCACCACCGGCCCGGAGATCTGGGCCCAACTGGAGTCGGCGGGGCTGCGTCCCGACGCTTTTGTGGCTGGAGTTGGCACCGGCGGCACGGTGATGGGAGTGGGGCGCTGCCTTCGTGCGCGGAACCCGAAGATCAGGCTTCATCCCGTCGAACCGGTTGAATCACCGACAATTTCTACCGGATACAAGGTGGGCAAGCATCGCATTCAGGGCATCTCGGATGAATTTATTCCGGCTCTCGTCGATCTCACCCTTTTGGATCCAGTCATCGCAGTGTCCGACGGAGACTCGATCTTGATGGCACAGAAGCTGGCCTCCAGTCTTGGCCTTGCCGTGGGTATTTCATCGGGGTGCAACTTCCTGGCGGCGCTGAAGGTGCAGGAAGAACTCGGTCCGGATGCAGTAGTGGCCACGGTATTCGCGGACGACAACAAGAAGTACTTGAGCACCGACTTGACGCATATCGAGCTTGTGCGTCCGGATTACCTCGCGCCCGAAGTCACCTTGACCGGAATCTCGACCCTGGAGCGCGTCTGCCGTTTCTGCGATCGGGATGGTCAGTATGCCGGAGATCTGGCCGGCCGCAATTCACTCTAACGACTGTGGCGAGTAGCCCGGGCTTCAAGGAAGTCCTAACTCTGAACGGTACCCAACTCCCGAAATACTGAACCCGTCCCATTTATAGTCTTCAGCTCACCACCCTAATTTCAGCTAGACGAATTTCCGCAAGACGAAGCGAAGCCGTGCTCGTTTTTTCTAAGCGGCCTCGGGCGAACTCATATGTCCGGGGACATCGGCGTTATCGAGAACGTCGAATTCGTCATGCGGGATGGAAGGGTAATCAAGTCCGGCAATCCTCCAGCTTGCGCCCACGGAGCGGAGTTGCTAAGGTGCGACCATACTGCGCATCCAGCCCATGGCAACGGAAGAAGAGATCGCGCCAGATCCGTCCGCGGAAAAAGACGCGGGCCAGCCATGGCGACACCTTTTTCGCTGGCATTTTGCCGTCTTGCTGGCCGTCATCGTTTTCTTTGGAGCGATCCGCTGGCGCCTGGCGGACATGCCTTTGGAACGCGATGAGGGCGAGTACGCCTATGCCGGCCAACTCATCCTACAAGGCATTCCTCCCTACAAACTGGCCTACAACATGAAGCTGCCGGGGACTTATGCGGCCTATGCCACGGTCCTCGCGGTGTTTGGGCAGACGGGCCGCGGAATCCATCTTGCGCTCCTGTTTGTCAACGCGGTCTCTGTCATCCTGCTCTACGTGGTCGCGGCGCGCCTCTTCGGTCCGCTGGCTGGAACCATAGCGGGCGCGAGTTACGCCTCACTCTCCACGCACCAGGGCGTGTTTGGATTTGCGGCACACGCCACTCACTTCGTTGTGCTGGCGGCGCTCATAGGGCTCATCCTGCTCTTGTGGGCCGAAGAAACGAGAAGCGCAGCTTCTTTTTTCTGGTGCGGCCTGGCGTTTGGCATTGCCTTCCTGATGAAGCAGCCCGGAATTTTGCTGGGCGCATTCGCGTTTTTCTACCTGGCCGTGCAATGCTGGCCGAAAAACAAGCGCGAATGGGCGCCGTGGGCGAGAAACATGGGCGTCTTTCTGCTCGCGGGAGCGCTGCCGTTCGCACTGACGTGCGCTCTACTTTACCGAGCTGGTGTTTTCCAGAATTTCTGGTTCTGGACTTTTACCTATGCGCGTCAGTACGCCTCCACCGTGCCCTGGCACGCGGGTTGGGGAGAGTTAACGACCAACTTCTCCAACATACTACGCTTAACCCCATGGCTCTGGGCACTCGCTCTCGTGGGCGTTTCCACCGTGTTTTGGAATCCCGCCGTCCGCCGGCATGCCGTGTTTGTCTTCGGGCTGCTGGTATTTTCTTTCGCTGCGGTGTGTCCCGGCCTTTATTTCAGGCAGCACTATTTCATTCCGTTGCTGCCCGCGATTGCCATCCTGATCGCGGTTGCCGTCACTTCCGCCATCCACTTGCTCACGACGAAATTCACATCTCGCTGGCTTCACGTCCTGCCACTGATCGTGTTTGCCGCCGCATGGGGGCTGGCCATTCACCGTAACGCCCAGTTCTACTTCAAACTGACCCCGATTCAAGCGGCCGACTTGTTCTATTCCCCCAATCCATTTACGGAAGCGGTGCGAGTCGCCGAGTATCTGCGCGAGCACACCGCGCCCGCCGACACCATCATGGTATTTGGCTCGGAGCCGGAGATTTACTTTGATGCGCATCGCCATTCCGCCAGCGGCTATATCTACACCTACAGCCTGATGGAAGACCAGCCTTACTGGCCTGCCATGCAGAAGCAGATGATGCAGGAAGTCGAAGCCAACCGGCCGGCTTATGTGGTCTTCGTCAATATCTCGTTTTCCTGGCTCTCCCGCCACGGGTCCCCGCAGGTTGTTGCCTTTCGCACTTGGATGAATCAGTACATTTCCAACGGCTTCGAAGAAGCCGGGATGGTCGAACTGGTCAATCCGGAATCGCGCTATTACTGGGGCGATGAAGCCCGCGAACATCATCGCCCGGGCCTCGAAATCCTCATTTTCAAGCGGAAGGGCTGAGATCTCCTCTTGACGGTTGGCGCGCATCTCCCGCCTCCCGCAGCTCTGATCCTCGTCCCATTTATAATCTTCGCTTCGGCTCACCGCCGTAAATCCGGCTAGACTAATTTCAGCTAGACCGATTTCGGCAAGACAAGGCGAAAACGTGCTCGATTTCTTAGGCGACCTCAGGCGAACTCATATGTGCGGGGCCCTTCGGCTCTCCGATGCGGGCAAAAAAGTTGTGCTCATGGGATGGGTCAACCGCCGCCGCGACCTTGGCCAGATCGTCTTCGTCGATCTGCGCGACCGCACCGGCGTGACGCAAGTCGTGTTCAATCACGAACTGAACGCCGCCGTTCATCAGAAGGCGGAATCGCTGCGCAATGAGTTTGTGATCGCGGCCATCGGCACGGTCAAGCGCCGCGATGCCGACACCATCAATCCCAATATCCCAACAGGTGAAGTCGAACTGGTGGTGGAAGAGCTGCGCATTCTGAACGTGTCGAAGCCGCTGCCGTTTCTGCCTTCGGACACGGTGCTGGCGAACGAAGAGATGCGCCTGAAATATCGCTACATCGACCTGCGCCGTGACGCCATGCAGTTCAACATCGAGTTGCGGCACAAGGTGGCGCTCGCGATCCGCGACAACCTGGCCGCGCAGGGCTTCTTCGAAATCGAAACGCCGTTCATGACGCGCTCCACGCCCGAAGGCGCACGCGATTATCTCGTCCCCAGCCGCGTGTCGCCGGGATCGTTCTACGCGCTGCCGCAATCGCCGCAACTGTTCAAGCAGATATTGATGATCTCGGGCTTCGACAAATATTTTCAGATCGTGCGCTGCTTTCGCGACGAAGATCTGCGCGCCGACCGCCAGCCCGAATTCACCCAGATCGATCTGGAAATGTCGTACCCGCAACCGGAGCGGGTTTGGGAAGTGGTGGAAGGCTTCCTGACTGCGGCGTTCAAAGCCGCGGGCCACGAGATCAAAACGCCGTTCCCGCGCATGGATTTCGACGATGCCATCCGGCAGTACGGCATCGACAAACCCGACCTGCGCTTGCCTGCCTTCACCGATGTGGGCGATTGTTTTGCGCCGGATGAGCTTCAAGGGTTAGCCATAAATAAAGATTTGCCGGTGATTGCCATCCGCATTCCGCGCGTGGGCGAGCTTTCGCGCAAGGAGCGCGACGACATCAAGCCGCTCTTTGTCGCGAAGGGTGGAGCGCGCGTGTTCGAAGACTTCAAGCGCATCGAGAACAAATTCCCCGAGGCGGGCACGAGAGTTCGAGAGAAAGTCCGAGAAAAAGCGGGCGCCGCGGCCGACGATCTCCTGGTGCTGGTGGTAGGCTCGGCGCAGTCGGGCACAACCGGAGACGCACATCCCGCCAATAAGCGCAATATCAGAGTTACACCCGCGGAAATGGCAATCTATGCCTCGGCCGGACTGCTGCGCGTGGCCCTGGCGCAGAAATATTCCGACCGTCACCAGCTTTTCCAGAAAGGCGACTATCGCTTTCTGTGGGTAACGAACTTCCCCATGTTCGAGTGGGATGAAGGCGAGAGGCGTTGGAACGCCGCGCATCATCCCTTCACCTCGCCGCACGATGAAGACATGGACAAACTGGAAACCGATCCAGCCATGGTGCGAGCGCTAGCCTACGACGTGGTGCTGAATGGCACCGAGTTGGGATCGGGGTCGATCCGTATTCACCGCCAGGATGTGCAGAGCAGAATCTTCCACGCGCTCGGCATGACGGAAGAAGAAGCGCGCTCCCGCTTCGGCTTCTTCCTCGAAGCGCTCGAGTACGGAACACCCCCGCACGGCGGCATCGCGCTAGGCCTCGATCGCATCGTGATGATTCTCGCCGGAGCGGACAGCCTGCGAGAAGTAATTCCCTTCCCCAAAACCGCCGCCGCGAAGGATCTAATGATGGAAGCGCCCACCCCGGTGCCAGAAGGCCAGCTACGCGATTTGGGGATTGCGGTGGTAGTGAAGAAGTAGAGAGTGTTTAATAAATCGGCTTTGGGCAGGGCACGGCTTCACAGGCTGCGGAAAAACACTGATTCGTGTAGAGACGGGGCTTGCCCCGTCTCAGACTGCTGAAGAACTCTGGTTCGAGCAGGTTTTGGGTAGGGCATCGGCGGGTGGGCCACTGTAACGAAGATATATAACGCGGGTTTGTCCTTGAACATTGACCGAAATAACTGGGGGTGCGCCACTTCTCACGCTTTTCGAGAAGCTTGCCCTGAGCGAAGCCGAAGGGTGGCCTGCCGAACCGCCGACACCGTCCGACTCCGCTTTACGCGGCCGGAGGTCGGATCTTCATCTTAAGCACTTCCCACTCATTCACTCTTACCAGACCGGCCTCGCCCAGGAAGTAGGCGCGGAAACTGCTCCAGCGCCAGAGTTCCGGGGAGGCCACCAAACCGCGATTCACCGGATTCCGATGCATGTAGCGCAGTTTCTCGATGCGTTTGTGTTCGGTCCATACGTTGAAGTCGTAGAACCGCTTCTGTCAGATATGCTGCGCGGGGACCGGCGGGCGCCCCACTTCTCGCGCTTTTTGAGAAGTGGGCCCGGTGGATGCCCCGTTTCGTCCAGCCTCCGCGATTACGCGTCGCGCAAAGCCAAGTTTGAGAGCCTGCATCACGGTCGAAGGAGTCTTTACTTGCGGTTCGCTGATCAGCAAGTGAATATGTTCGGGCATGATCACGTAACCGGCCACAAAAAACTGATAGCGCCTGCGAACCTGCTCCAATACAGTCAGCAACAGGTCACGACGGCGCGCCGTGCCGAGCAACGGCTGTCGCCGATAACAACTGCAAGTGATGAAATGAAGGTTTCCGGCGCCGTAATAGCGCTTTAGATTGCCCCGCATGGTCACAGAGTATCGGCGCAAGGAGATCGGCGCGGTGACGGCGCGCACCGTCCTATGGTGATGAAAGACTCTGCCCAGCAATCGCGGTAGAAGCCACTTCTCGAAAAGCGCGAGAAGTGGCGCACCCCAGTTATTTCGGTCAATGTAAGAGTGAAACCCGCATTATACTACCGACGGTGATGTCGCCCACCCGCCTGGCCCATCCTTTTATTCCGCTCAACTCTCGAGGGTGCCCCGCCCTTGTCGCGTTTTCTGCGACAGGGCGGGGATTTTGATTTCCTATCCACACCACGACTTCCCTCTGTTCTCTCCTCCGGCGGGTGGGCCGTTTAACCGGAAAGTATAATGCGGGTTTGTCTTTCAACGTTGAAGCGAAATAACTGGGGGTGCGCCACTTCTCGCGTTTTTCGAGAAGCTTGCCCTGAGCGAAGCCGAAGGGTGGCCTGCCGAATCGCCGACACCGTTCGACTCCGCCGGCTGCCCCACACACCACGCTCCCTGCGATGATCGGTATGCCGCGAGCATTCTCAATTCCGCAATCTGACCTCTGACCCTTTTTTCATCACAAACCATCTGTGCGCACCATCACAGACATCCAACCCGGCCTGCACGATAATGACAATCTGATCGGCGCAGTCAGACGTGTGCCGCGGCCATTGCAGCCGCCCCAAGCCCATTTTGGGACAGTCTTTGACAACCAAAAAGCAGCAGAATCGCCGCTAAGTCCTTTATTCTCAAAGACTTTATCCGTAAGTCGTTTAGAATCAAAGACCGTGGCGGAAATCTCCTCCTAACCCTTTGATTCCAATAGGCAGGGGGGGGAGGGGGGTACCAGTACCAATTGGTTACTGCCTTGAGAGTACGACACGGAGAAATTACCGGCGATCCGAACCGGAACGCGGAGTAATCCGCTAGCGCCTCGCCGCCAGTCGCTGCTCCACCAACTCCCCGATTCGATTGAGCACCTCGTCCTCGCTCATACTCGTCGAGTCGAGCACCACGGCATCATCGGCGGCCATCAGCGGAGAAGCCGCGCGCGTGCGGTCGCGCCGGTCGCGCTCACGAAGTTCCGCAGCCATCGCCTGCGCCGGTGCGCCCTTGACCTGCTGTTGGTCCAGCCGCCGCTGCTCGCGAATTACGGGATCGGCGTCGAGAAAAATTTTTAAATCGGCATCGGGAAAGACTCTTGTCCCAATATCGCGTCCTTCCATCACGATGCCACCGCCGATGCCCATCTCGCGCTGCCGCGCCACCATCCACTCGCGCACCTTGGGATGCACCGAGATGCGCGACGCCGCTTCGGTCACATCGCGCTCCCGAATCCGCTGTGAAACGTCTTTCCCGTTGAGCAGGACCCGATTGCCGCCGATGGAGCGGTCGAGAGTAATGCGAGACTCCTGCGCCATCTTCAGCAGCGCAGCTTCGTCGTCGAACGAGGCGTCCCACTCGATCGCGCGCAGAGCCAGCGCGCGGTACATCGCCCCGCTCTCCAGGTTCACGTAGCCGAGTTTGCGCGCCAGGCGGGAAGCGATCGTGCTCTTGCCGGCTCCGGCTGGGCCGTCAATGGCGATGATGAGTTTGCGTGGAGGATCGGTCATCGTGGCGAACTCTGCATTGTACACGGAGCTTCAGCTCACGCGTTCTGGGCGCCGCTTGAGGACGTAGGCTTGTTTTGGCGGAGTTACCTGCAGCAGCGACTTGCTCCCTACGTGCACAAAGCTCAATTCGCGCGCCGAAAGCAAGGCATGGACTGCTTCTTTAACCCGCGTCCGCGGAACGAAGTTCGCGAGGAAGTTTTCGACCTCTCCTTCCTCCACGGCGATCACGCAATCGAGATATTTCGAGACCAGCGCCGAGAGTGCTTCGGCCACGGAAATTCCCACGCCTTCGCGCACAACATCGGGCGCCCAGCGCGACAACTCGTCCCACACCGAACCTTCCTCCACCGTGTAATCCACGCGCGTGATGCGCAGCTTGGCCCACAGTTCGCTCAGCCCGCGATCGAGCCCGGCGTTCGAAACCGACCCGCCCAGCATCTCGCCCAGCTTCGTTTTCGAAATCGGTCCACGGTGCCGGATGATTTCGAAAGCGTCACAGGCCAGCGGCGAATAAGGAGACCGCGGTCCGGTGGCAGGCGGCTGCTTCGGGTTGCGTTCGCCCACCAGCGAATAAAAATAAGGAAACACCGAGGCCGTCAGCAGGAAGGCATTGTTTTCGTCAAACAGCGGGGCCTCGTAGGCTGCCTGGTCGCGCAGCGCGCGCACCATCAGTTCGGTCGCCTCTCTTGCTCGCGCATCGGCATAGGCGTGCTGGCGCGCCGGCAGCTTGTCATCGGCACCGACCCAGGCTCCGATGAAAGTCGGCAACAGAATCGCGGGCCGCATCGGATACATCAAACAAAATCCCACCGCCTCGAGGAAGGCGCGCGCGTCATCAAGAGTGCGCACGGGCTGGCCGTCGAGGCGCCACCGGTGTATGCGAGCCTGCAGAAGTTCCGGGCCGGTCATGATTTCGATTAGAACACAGGCTGGCTCTTAGCTGTCAGCTCTTAGCTGTCAGCTCTCAGCCGTCAGGTTGCTCGCGCCAGTCTATAAAGAGGGAACTGACAGCTAAGAGCTGAGAGCTAGACTCGCTTGAACGCCTTCTGAATATCCTGCATGGAATAGCGCAGCACCACGGGCCGACCGTGCGGGCAAGTCATTGGATGTTCGGTTTTCGCAAGCTCCGCTAGCAGCCACTCCATCTTGTTCTGCTCGAGGGGCATATTGACTTTGATGGCGGCGTGGCATGCGATCGACGCCGCGATGCGCGTCCGCACCGCTTCCAGATTGATGGCCTGGTCTTCGCGCGCGATCTGTTCGAGAATTTCGTTCAGCATGTGCTCGATCTGCGCCGCGTCCACGCCCGCCGGAGCGATCTTCACCGCGACGCTGCGTGCGCCGAAGGGTTCCGCTTCAAAACCGTTGCGCGCGAGTTCATCCGCAATGTCGCTGAAGATGGCTTGCTGCGCCGGAGTCAGCTCGATGACCAGGGGCATGAGCAAACGCTGGCTCTCCACCTGTTGCGCCGAGCGTTGCCGCAGAACTTTTTCGAACAGCACGCGCTCGTGGGCCACGTGCTGATCGACGATCCAGAGGCCGTCTTCGTTGACCGCGAGAATGAATGAATTGCGAATCTGGCCCAGGGGGCGCAGCGTGCGCAGCGAATCGAGAGTCGGCGCGGTTTGCGGCTCCTGCGGAATCGGCGGCGCGCAACCATGATCGGGAATTGGCTGATCGGCGGTCGTCTGCTGAGTGATCGCCCGGTGAGCAATCGTTGCCTCCGGCGCGCGTTCGAGCGATACCGCCGCGTTGGCCTCGATTGCAATGCCGCCTTCAAATTCGAGGCGCGCCGTCGCCGCGGGAACTGCCGGTGCCTGCAGCGCGAAACCGCCCGTCGCCGCTGGCTCGTACAAGTCGCGCCATGGAGCTCGCTGCGAACCATCGCTGGTCGCGTCTTGGCTGATCGAAAGATGGGCGAGGCCGGGGCTGGAGAGGCCAGGCCTCGCGGTTGGCTGCGCGCCAATCTCCGTCAAAAACTGCGGCACCGGCCTTGCCTTCATCAGCGCCGCTCGCACCGACTCGCGCACGAAATCGTGAATCACCGTCTGCTGCCGGAAACGCACCTCGGTCTTCGCCGGATGGACATTCACATCCACTTCAGCGGTCGGCATCTCAATAAAGAGCAGAACGACTGGATACACCGTGGGCGGCAGAATGTTGCGATAGGCCTCGGTGATCCCATGCTGGATGAGACGGTCGCGAATCAGCCGTCCATTCACGAAAATAAAAATCGAATTGCGATTTAGTTTCTGAATTTCCGGCTTCGAAACAAACCCATGCAGGCGCACCTCGCCGAAATCGTGTGGCGCGGACACTCCTGTCCCTGGGTCCGATGCCAGCAGACCAGGTGGTCGCCCCTCTGCCGAAATGTCGGTTGAAGTTTCGCGGACAAGAGTGTCCGCGCCACTGCGCCACGGCGGGGGCTGCGGCAGGCCGATACGCTCCAGTGGTTGCACCGCCGCCAGCGGAATCAACTGGTCAAGGGTCTCGCGCCCAAATACCTGGTACACGCGCTCGCGATGACCGGCGACGGGCGGAGCTACCAGCAAGGCATTCGTCGCCGAGTGCAACTCGAAATGCTTCTCCGGATGCGCCAGCGCATAGTGTGTGACCAGCGAAGCGATGTGGGAGAGCTCGGTCGACTCCGATCGCAAAAATTTCTTGCGCGCCGGCGTATTAAAAAAGAGATCGCGAATGGTAACCGAAGTTCCCACCGGCAGCCCCGCTTCTTCCACGCGAATGATCTTGCCGCCGTTAATTTCGAGGATCGTTCCGGCGGCTTCCTCTTCTGCGCGGGTTTCGAGATGCAAGCGCGCGACCGAAGCGATGGAGGGCAGCGCTTCGCCGCGAAATCCGAGCGTCGAAATGCTCAGCAGGTCTTCGGCGTTTTTGATTTTCGAGGTGGCGTGACGCTCAAAGGCCAGCATGGCATCGTCACGAACCATGCCGCAGCCGTTGTCGGTAATCTGGATCAGCTTCTTTCCGCCCGCCTCAACCTGAATGCGAATGCGCGTGGAACCTGCGTCCAGCGCGTTCTCCAGCAACTCCTTCACCACCGACGCGGGACGCTCGACCACCTCGCCAGCGGCGATCTGGTTGGCAACTCTCTCGGGAAGAATGTGAATCTTGCCCATGGATCAGTGGTCAGTGGCCAGTGTGACAGATTCGACGGCGCAGCGTAAAGGCAGGTCGAGGTTGGCAGTGAACGCAATCCAAGACTGCGGTATCGCGTAATTTTCTGCGGCTCACTTTCCTGCTTTCGGGTCGGGACTGGAGTTTCCCATGTCGACGACCACCTTCCACTGGCCGTCCTTCTGCTTTTTCCAGATCGAGGTGTACTTGCCGTAATTGGCGACGAGCTTTCCATCTTCATTTTTGGCGGTGTAGATGTAAGTGCCGTAGGTGTAGCCGAGATCGCCGGAGGCAGCCATTTCAGCTTTGACGGGCGTCCAGGTAAGGGTCGTGCCTTCGGGCCAGGGAGGCTGCTTGCGCATGTCGCCCAGGGTGTCGAAGCCACCACCGTCCACGATTTCGACGCCATCGTCGGCGAAGTGAGTGATAAAGGCAGCGTGACCGTGCTCTACGACATCCGCAACAAAATCGGCTTCGAGTTGGCGCAGGAGGTCGGAGCCCGTTGGGGATTTCTGTTTTGTGGCGACGGAAGTGGCAGCGAAAAGCAGCAGGAGCAGAAGTGCTACGGTAATTCTGTTCATCGAAATTTCTCGGGCCGCAGCGGCGGCGGGTTGTACGCGTACATCCGGCAATAAAGTTACCATGCGGGGAGTTCGGGTGGTGGGCCGCGTGCCCGGAATCGGCTTGGCCGTTTTTCAGCAGCTTGGTGTAGGAGAACTTGCCTGACTTTGGCGGAGGAGTTGGTCTTTGATTTTGTCGGGGAGACGCGAACTGGCGAGGACTTCGTGCAGCAGTGGGGCGGGAATTTCGCGGCTGAATTCGAGGGCGCGGGCTAGTGGGAGATGCTCGGTCCGCAGAAGGGTGGCCCGGACTTCCCTGCGGCAGGACCACTTCGCGTGGTGCGCGACCGCATGCACCAGGGCTGCGCTGGCGGCGGGACGGAGCACGGAGTTGATGAGGAAGGCTTCGGTGAGGCGCGGGTTTTCGAGGGCGGTCTGCATGACTCGGTTCTCGCGAGTTACAGTTTCGGCATCGATGACTTTGCCGTCGCCGATTTTGTCATCGACGATTTTGCCATCCGTCTTTTCTACATCCAGTAGGAGCGCAGCGGCTACTCTGCCCGAGGCGCGGCGGGCCAGCGTCAGACGTTCGCCGATGGTGACGGTTTTGAGGCGTGAGATGAGGACATCGTCGGCGGCAACTTTTACGTCGGCGGGGACGCTGGGCGAGAGCGCGACTTTCATCAGATCGAAAGTGTAGAACTGGCGCGCAAGCGGCACGGACACATGGCGTGGCGTGTGCGGATGGCTGACTAGCGCGATTCTTACCTTGCGGCTCTTGAGTGCGTTGGCGTTCTGGGCGAGTTGCTCGAGGACTTCAGGGTGCAAGTCGGCGCGCTTGAGGAGGGCTAGGGCCAAGTCCTCGGTGAGAGCAGGATCGGCAGCGGCGCGGAGCAGATCGGCGGGCGCGGGGCCGTGAATTTGGGCTTCGGCAACTTGGGCTTCCTCAACTTGAGCTTCGGGCGCGAGCGTGGCCGGCGTTGCCGATGCCGTTGTCGGCGACACGAATTCATCTTCGGGAACTTCGTCTTCGGACATTTCGTTGTCGAACATCACGATGGTCAGCCTGCGTCAGACGGTGCAAGCCCCGTCTCTACGTTCGTGTTGCGCGTGCTCTGGCTAGCGCGCCTTCGACCGGATTGGCTAGATCTTGACGCATGTCGATACTGGGAAAACTTGTCTGCAGAGTATTGTAGAAAACCTGGCGCACAACTAGAGACTGACGAAAGACACTGCCCGTCATTGCTATCGGGAGCATGGCCTCTGGGAGCATGGCCTCTGGCGCATCATGCCGCGCGAGACGGCGGACGACGATCGCCGCGAGGGCAGCTAACTTTGCCCCAGCGTCAGAGAGGAGTTCGCGAGCGATGAAGTCGGCCTCGTCGGCGGCGCGGAGGACGATGGGAAACAGGCGCGGGAAATCGGGTGGTGGGGTCGAGTTGGATTGCTGCACAAGCTCGTCGATGGTCGTGAGTTTCCAGGCTTGGAGGACCATGGCGGTGAGCGCGGTTTCGAGGCCTTGATCGCGGGCGCTCAGGATGGCGGAGATGGCGCGGCGGCCGATCCAATAGCCGGAGCCTTCGTCGGAGATGGCGAACCCCCAGCCTCCGGCGCGCGCGATGCGACCGGCAGCGTCGCGTCCGTAGACGATGGAGCCCGTGCCGGCGATTGCGATCACGCCGGGACCCGCGCCGAAAGCGGCTTCTAGGGCGATTACGGTGTCGCCGACAACTTCGATTTTTGTGCGAGCAATTTCGGGAATTAGTTCGGTGATTATGCTGCGAATCTTCGCGGCGATCTCGGGCCGGGCAGTGCCGGTGGCGCCGATACAGATAGCGCTGACCCGATCGGGAGAAATCTTGGCGGCGGCGCAGACCTGGCGGATAGCACTATGCAGCGCTTCCCTCGCCTGCTGCTCGCCGAGGCGAATCACGCTGCAACCGCCGGTCGTTGCCTTCGCGATCACAGTCGTTTCGTCGCCGAGAACGCAGCGGGTTTTGGTGCCGCCGCCATCGATTCCGAGATAGTAGGCCATCGCGCTAGTTCTAACACATGTTCTGCTTAATTCGACGGGGGCGGATTCGGCCCGGAACATGCTTGTACAATGCAGCAAACTGGTTTGCTGGCTACTGGAGACGCGGCAAACCGCGTCTCTACTTAGAGGAATCGCTTGGGATTGAATCGGATCGACCTACTGATTATTGCGGCTTACCTGGCGGGGATCACGCTGTTCGGGCTGCGGTTTCGCAAGCGGCAGCGGACGATGCGCGACTATTTTCTCGCCGACCGCAACATTCCGTGGTGGGCGATTGCACTGTCGATTGTGGCGGCGGAGACCAGCACGCTGACCATCATCAGTATTCCCGGCCTCGCCTACGATTCGAATCTCACCTTTCTGCAAGTGGTGATGGGATATGTGATCGGGCGCGTCATTATTAGTTTTGTGCTGCTGCCGCAGTATTTTCGCGGCGAGCTGTATACGGCTTATCAACTGATTGAGCGGCGGTTTGGTCCGGAGCTGCGCACGGTGACGGCGGCCCTGTTTCTGTTGACGAGGGCGGCGGCGGAGGGAGTGCGAGTGTATGCCGTGTCGATTGTGGTATCGATTGCGCTGGGCACGGGCGAGGTCGCTTCGATCGCGATCATCATGCTGCTGACTTTGATCTATACGTTTGAGGGCGGGCTGGCGGCGGTGATCTGGACGGATGTGGTGCAGACTTTTATTTATGTCGGCGGGACACTGGTGGGCCTGGTGACGATTCTGCATCTCGTGCCGGGCGGATGGGGGGCGGTTGAGGCGATTGCAAGTGGGCTGCACAAGTTCCAGGTGTTCGATCTTCACTTTTTCGATCCAACGATCTCGGCGCACAGGCCACATTTTGATTTTGCGAAACCTTACACGTTATGGGCGGGGATCATTGGCGGCGCGTTTTTGACGACGGCCAGCCATGGCACCGACCAGCTCATCGTGCAGAGATTGCTGGCAGCGCGGAATCAACGGCAGTCGGTGCTGGCGTTGCTGTCGAGTGGCGTCGCGGTCTTTTTCCAGTTTGGGTTGTTTCTTCTTGTGGGCGTGATGCTGTTTGCTTACTACCAGGTTCCGTCGTCTGCGTTTGGGCGGGCGGACAGGATCTATCCGACGTTCATCGTAAGCCGGATGCCGCATGGGATCGCGGGGCTGTTGATCGCGGCCATTCTGGCGGCGGCGATGTCCAACTTGAGCGCCGCACTGAACTCGCTGTCGTCAAGTTCGATTATGGATTTCTATCTTCGCATTCGTCCGACCGTGAGCGAAGCGGCGCGGCTGCGGCTGGCGCGACTGGCGACGCTTGGGTGGGCGCTGGTGTTGTTCGGGCTGGCGGTGCTGGCGCTCGATCGGGTAGGGCGCGTGGTGGAAGTCGGGTTGCAAATTGCGTCGGTCGCTTATGGCGCGTTGCTCGGAGTGTTTCTGCTGGGCGTCCTGACGAAGCGCGCGAATCAGCGTGGGGCGACGGTTGGCATGATTTGCGGATTGGCAATGGAGCTATATTTGTGGGGATGGTCGCAGGTGGCTTTCACCTGGTGGGTCGCGATCGGAACCTGCGTGACGTTTATGGTCGGGTACGCGGCTAGCGGTTTGCTGAGCGTTCAATCGAAAGCTTGAACCGCAGAGATCGCGGAGGACACAGAGAGAAAAGTGGTCCAATGCATTCCATGAATACTTGGGCCCTCTGCGAACCTCTTTGCGAACTCCGCGATTAGAATCTTTCTTTCGAACGGCCGGTCGAGAAATGCACATACCAGCAAAGAACAATCATTCCCGCCCGGAACTGGCGCGCGACCTTGGGTTGTCGCATGCTGGGGCGGTGGTGGTTGGGACGATCATCGGGAGCGGAATTTTTCTTGTTCCGAGCGAGATGATGCAGGCAGTGGGGTCGGCTCGACTTGTATATCTCGCCTGGATGGTCGGGGGGCTGCTCTCCTTCTTTCGGCGCGCTTACTTACGCCGAACTGGGCGCTATGAAGCCGCAGGCAGGCGGCGAGTATGTGTATGTTCGCGATGCCTACGGGCCGCTGGCGGGATTTTTGTATTCATGGACATGGTTTCTGATCGCCAAGCCGGCTTCGATTGCGACGGTCACCACTCGGCCTGGTGCGGATACTGGAAACATTTCGGGTCCTTCTCCTTTTTTCTCGCAAGTCTGCTTTTCGCTATGCATGGCTTGAGCGCAGTTCGATTTCGCATCCCTTCACCGATCACCTACGGGCAACTGGTGGCGATTGGTGCCGCTCTGCTAATTTCCTGGCTGAACTACGTTGGGGTGCGCCGGGCGGGAGAATTTCAGTTTCTGTTCACGCTGCTGAAGGTTGCGATCCTCCTCGGAATTGTAGCGGTGGGATTTTCCTATCGCGGGGGAACGTGGGCGAATTTCGCGACCGAGTTCACTGGGGCGAAAGGCGGTGTGGCTGGATTTTTTGCGGCGCTGGTGGCTGCGTTGTGGGCCTACGACGGTTGGAACGATCTCAACATGGTGGCGGGGGAGATACGGAATCCGCAGCGCAACATTCCGCTGTCGCTGATTTGGGGCGTGGCAACGGTGGGCGCGCTCTACATCCTGGTGAACGCGGCGGTGCAGTATGTGCTGCCAGCAGCGGCGGTGGCGGGCTCGGAGCGTCCGGCGTCGGACGCGGTGGCGCTGGTGCTGGGGCACGCGGGCGCCAGCCTGGTGTCGGCGGGCATGGCGGTTTCGATGCTGGTGACTTTGAACGGCACCATCATGAGCGGAGCGCGTGTGCCGTTTGCGATGGCGCGCGATGGATATTTTTTCAAGGCGATTGCGGAGGTCCATCCGCGCTTTCACACGCCGTCGGCGGCGATTGTGGTGCAGTGCGGGCTGGCGATCGTTCTGCTGCTGCTCGGAGGCAGTTTCCGGCAATTCTTTTCGCTGACGATTTTCGCGGAGTGGATGTTCTACATGATCGCGGGCAGCACAGTATTTGTTTTCCGCCGGCGGGAGCCGCATGCCGAGCGGCCTTATCGCGTGTGGGGATATCCGGTGGTTCCGGCGGCGTTTGTGCTGGTCTCCGCGGCACTTCTCTACTACACGTTCACCGGCAACCTGAATAGTTCGGCTGGCGGATGCCTGGCGATACTGGCGGGCGTTCCGGTGTTCTACTTTTTTGCGCGGCGCCGGGCGGCGACACCAAAGTAATCGGCCATCGGGCTGAATACTAAAGGCGGTTACCAAAGGACACGCGCAAGCGACACGTTTACCCCCTGCCCTTTCTCCAATAAGGTGAAGATTCCAACCCCAAGCACTCTCCCCAGCTTGGGCCCCTTTTGGGAGTTATGGATGCCTACGTACGACCGCGGTTTTCAACTCGGCCTGCTGCCTGAAAGGAAGTGGAACTGGCGGACCTTCGCAGCGAGCTACGGGATTCTGACCGGCCTGATTCTGCTTCTGATTATTTGCGGGATCGTGCTGCCCGATACGCTGCCGATCATGAATTATCACGTTACAGAGCTGGTGCCGCGACCGCCGCTAAGGCCAGAGCGGCTACCCAAGCCGAAGCTGCTGCCGCTGCATGCGAAGTTATTGCCGCCGCCGGCGATCGAGACGCCGAAGCTGATCGTGCCGCAAGAGATCCGCGCGCCCAGGCCGCTGCCCCAGGAGGTTGCGCCGCCCAAGGTGGCGATGAATAACTTCGCGCCGGCGGTGTTGAAGGTAACGGGCGGAGCGCGTCCGGTGCTCATTCATACCGGGGATTTCCAGGGAAGTTCGGTGGCGCCGACGGTGAATGCTCCGATTTCGAAGGTGCAGACGGGCGGGTTCGGCGATCCGAATGGGCTGAAGCCGAGTGCCAACAGCAAGCCGAACGGCAAGCTGATCGCATCCGCGGCGGGTTCATTCGACATGCCGGTGGGCCCGGGACAGGGCAACGGGTCGGGCGGCGCGAAAGGGATTAAGGGAACGGTTGCAAGCGCCGACTTTGGCAGTGGGGTGGCAACTGGGGGACGAGGAGACGGGCGCGGCAGTGGCCGCGGCAATGTGGGAGTGCAGACCTCGGGCTTTGGCTCGCAGGAGATCGCCCAGAACACGCCACATATTCAGCGCGTGGATAGCGGCCCACCGCCCACGCCGGTCGAGATCATCTACAAGCCGAACCCAGTTTATACGGACGAGGCAAGAACTCTGAAACTGGAAGGCGAAGTCCTGCTCGAAGTGGAGTTCGCGGCGAACGGACAGTTACATGTGAATCGCGTGATCCGGGGTCTGGGCCATGGGCTGGATGAAGCCGCTATAGCCGCCGCTAACAAGATTCGCTTCAAGCCGGCCTCGCGATACGGGCAGGCAATGGATTCGACAGCAACTGTGCACGTGGTATTTCAACTGGCGTATTGACCACTTTGGAGATAAGAGTTATGCCGAAAGTTATGAACAATATGAACTGGATGATTTTGGCTCTGCTGGCGGTGACGATGACGGCAGTGGCCCAGCAGCCGGCGTCCGCGCCGCAGAACCAACAGCCGGTTGCCGCGACGCAGCCGGAACGGACGGCTGCTCAGCCAAGCCAGACTCAGTCAGGCCAGGCGCAGTCCAATCTGGCGCCACCGACCACGATGAATCAGGTTGTGGACCGCGTGATCATGCGCGAAAAGGAACTGACCAAGTTCTTGTCGCCGCGTACTCCGATTGTGGAGACCTATCTCCAGAACCTGACGCAGGACCCGCAACTGGGGCCGATTCCGCAGGACGATCATTACTTTCTTGGACGCATGGACCTGAGCGAATCGATCGACCGCAGCGACTACCTTCAGGATAAAGCTAAAGACGAAGGCATGGAGAGGCGTCTTCTGGGCGGGTTCACGAAGAAGTTCAAGCTCCAGTACCAACCGCTAGGTTTTTCATGGATGGTCTTCGTCGACCGCAACGACTTTGACCGGCAGCACTACGATTTCCACTACGTGCGGCGCGAGTTCCTGGGCGACGTGCGCTGCCTGGTGTTCGATTTGACGCCGACAAAAGACGCGGGACGCGGACGCTTTATCGGCCGTATCTGGGTTGAGGATCAGGACTTCAACATCGTGCGGTTGAACGGCACTTATGCGCATCCTTCGCGTAACAGCTATTACTTCCACATGGACAGCTGGCGGTTGAATTTGATCCCGGGCTATTGGGTTCCATCTTACATCTACAGCGAGGAAGGCGACTTCACGGCGGGCGCCAGGAACAAAATCGCGTTCAAAGCGCAAACTCGCATGTGGGGATATAACCTGAAGACGGCAACGCCGAACGACGAACTTACTAACATAACGGTGGATAGCGTAAAGGACGATACGCCGGCCGCACAGGATGCTACTCCGCTGGCCGCCGAGCGCGAATGGCAACAGCAGGCGGAAGACAACGTGGTCGAACGGCTGCAACGCGCCGGGCTGCTGGCGCCGGAAGGTGACGTGGACAAGATTTTGCAAACCGTTGTGAATAACCTGGAAATCACCAATAACATCGAACTGCCGCGGCCAGTCCGGACGCGGGTGCTGACGACTTCCCCGCTGGAGACCTTCAGCGTCGGTAACACGATTGTGGTAAGCCGTGGGCTGATCGACGTGCTTCCCGATGAAGGCAGCCTGGCCATGGTGCTCTCGCACGAACTGGCGCACATAGTTCTGGGACACAACCTGGGCAGCCAGTACGCGTTCAACGACCGCATGCTGTTCTCCGACGAGGCGACTTACCAGAACCTCGGGTTCAAACACATTCCCGAAGAGGAAGCGGCCGCCGACAAGAAAGCTATCGAGATGCTGAAGGCTTCGCCCTACGCGCAGAAACTGGAAACGGCCGGGCTTTTCATCAAGGCCCTGCAGGCGCGCGCTCCACAATTGAGCGCTCTGCTGCAAGCGCACCTCGGCAATAACATCACGGAGAACGGGACGGTGACGCGCATGGCGCAGCTGGGCGCCTCCGCTCCGGCGCTCGATTGGAACAAGCTGGATCAGATCGCCGCGTTGCCTTTGGGGGGACGCGTCAAGCTGAACCCGTGGGATGACAAAGTGGAGATCGTGAAGGCGCAGCCCGTCGCGATCACTTCGGCGCGGGACAAGATGCCCTTCGAAGTGACGCCCTTCTTCCCGCGGCTTTCGCGCTACAGCACTGCGAACGCGCCTGCGGCCACGCCAACGCCAACAACGACGGCAACTACCGCCACCGCTGACGCCAGCGCCACTCCAAGCAACTGAGCTGGCTCTCAAGTTGATAGAAGCGCAGGCCGGGACCGGAAGAGATTCCGGGCTCCCGGCCTGTGTCTGTTGGGATAACACGCCGGCTAGAAGTGTTTCGTGAGGTCGCCGAAACGATCTACCACCAACAGCCGCTGTGATGCTGGGGCGGTCGCGACTTCCTCGTGCTCCAGAATCCATGTGTTGTCGTGTGGTATGAAGACGGCGTGCAAGCCTGCGGCGAGGGCGGGGTTGATATCGGACTTGGGGCTGTTGCCGACCATCCAGGTGGTGTCCGCCCGAAGAGCGTACTTGGCGATGGCGGAGCGGTAGGTCGCTTCGTCCTTCTCGGCTACGATCTCGACGGCGGAGAAATATTCTTTCAATCCCGATCGCTCAACTTTTCCGGATTGCTCGGCGGGGTTTCCTTTGGTCATCAGGATGAGGTGGTGGCGTTCGCTGAGATACTGAAGGGTCTCGGGCACGCCGGGGAGAATTTCAATCGGATGCTCGGCGATCTGGTGGGCAAAGCTGCGAATGCGCTCGTGTAACTCGGGCGTGACCGGGTCGACGGAAAGTTTCTCAAAGGTCTCAACCAGCGAATGCGCGAAGCTGTGCAGGCCGTAGCCGTGCTTGACGATGGACTCTCGCTCAACATCGTTCAGCACCTGCCGGACCATCTCGGGCGAGTATTCCCGATGGTTGAGTAACGAAATGAACTTCGCAATCGCCCGTTCGAAATAGACGTTGTTTTCCCAGAGCGTGTCATCGGCATCGATGAGCAAGGTCTGGGCGCCATTCTCTCCGCGCATGTACTCATGATAACGGCTCCGGGCCGAGTCGCGGCTTTGATAGACTTGTGCTCGTATGAAGAATGGTCGTATTGAAAGTTTCTTAGCGCAATTTGGGTCTGTTCTAGTTTTCATTTTCCTGATTTCAACTCTCGGCGCGGCGCGACAGAAGGAAACCCGCGCGATCACGGGTTCGGCGGCGAAGAGCGGCGCCCCCGCGGATTTGAAGGTCGCGCCCGATCTCGAAGCGCGCCTGGCCAGATTCCGGCGGGTCCAAATGCCCTTCCGGACGGCGGGTTTGAGCGCCCGCGAGCAGCAGCTCGTCCGCAAGCTGGTGGAGGCCTGCGGCTACCTGGAAAGCATTTACTGGCGGCAGAGCGATCCCGAGGGCCTGGCGCTGTACCAGTCGTTGGCGTCGAGCCGGAACCGGCGCGACGTGCAACTGCGGCGTTACTTGTGGATTAACGCTTCGCGCTTCGACCTGATCGACGACAATAAACCGTTTGTCGGGACAGAGACCATGCCGCCGGGGCAAGGATTCTACCCCGCGAACCTGACGAGCGATCGGGTGGAGCAATACGTCAAGGAGCATCCGGAGCAGAAGGCGGCAATTTACGATCAGTTCACGATCGTGAGGTGGCACGACGAAAAGCTGGAGGCTGTTCCCTACCGGATTGCGTTTCGCGCGTATCTGGAGCCCGCGGCCAAGGCTCTGCGAGCAGCGGCCAAGCTCAGCGACGATGCGGCGTTTGCGAAGTTCTTGCAGCTGCGGGCGGACGCGCTGCTCAGCGACGATTACTTCCCGAGCGACCTGGCGTGGCTGGAATTGAAGAACCCAAAATTCGACGTCATTTTTGCGCCATATGAAACTTATTTGGACGGACTGCTGGGCGTCAAAGGTTCGTATGGCGCGGCGGTGATGGTACGCAACGAGCGCGAGAGCAAAAAGCTGGAGCTGTTCCAACAATACGTGCCGCAGATTCAGGATGCGCTGCCGCTCGCGGCGGAAGATCGGCCGTCGAAACATGGACTGGAGACGCCGATGGAAGTGATGGACGCTCCGTTTCGAGCGGGCGACCTGACGCACGGCTACCAGGCGGTGGCCGACAATCTGCCGAACGATCCGCGGGTGCACGAGCAAAAGGGCAGCAAGAAACTTTTTTTCAAGAACTTCATGGACGCGCGGGTCAACTACATCATCTTGCCGCTCGCGCGCAAGTTGATGGAGCCGGAGCAGGCGGCGCAAGTTACGGGCGAAGGTTATCTGCTGGGCACAATCACGCACGAGATCTGTCACGGACTCGGCCCGGCGTTTGCGCGCACTTCGTCAGATAAATCGGCGGGCAAGGTCGATATTAGGGAAGCGATCGGCCCGGCCTATAGCGGCCTGGAAGAAGCGAAGGCCGATGTGTGCGGGATGTTCGCGCTGAAATGGATGGCGGACCACGGCGCGCTTCCGAAAGAAAAGCTGGAGGAATCTTACGCGTCGTATGTGGGCGACCTATTTCGCACGGTGCGCTTCGGAACGGCGGAGGCGCACGGTCAAGCGGAGATGATGGAATTCAACTATCTCTCAGAGCGCGGAGCGATTCGCCGCAACGCCAGCGGCAGGTATGCGATTGACTACGAGAAGATGCCAGGCGCAGAGGCCGATCTTGCGAAGGAGTTACTCGAGACCGAAGCCACGGGAGACCGAGCGCGCGCGGACAACTGGTTCAAGAAATACGGCACAATGCCGGAAAAATTGAAAGCGTCGCTAAAAGCTGCATCGGGTGTTCCGGTGGATTTGGATCCGGTGTTTTCGTTTGCGGAAAGGGTGAGATAGGGAGAAAGGCGCTCTTGGCTGTTAGCTCTTAGCGGCAAAAGTAACTAGCACTGCGCGAAAGCTAAAAGCCAAGAGCCGACTTACACCCACTCCACGTGCGGCTTCTTCGGAATGATGCCTGCTTTGTGCCCCATGTCGAGCAGCCGCCGCACGGCTTCGCGGCCGTCGTCGCCGTAGTCTAGGGTGCGCTCGTTGACGTACATACCGACAAACTTATCAGCGAGTTGGGTGTCGAGATCGCGGGCAAACTGCATGGCATAGGCCAGCGCTTCCTCACGATGATCGATGGCGTACTGGATGCTCTCACGTATCGCCTGGGTGACGTTCGTCATCGTTTCCTTGCCGAGCGAGCGCCGGATGGCGTTTCCTCCGAGCGGCAGCGGCAGTCCGGTGACTTTCTGCCACCACTTGCCGAGATCGACTACGCGGTGCAGTCCGGACTTGTCGTAGGTAAGCTGGCCTTCGTGGATGATGAGGCCGGCTTCGTGTTTGCCTTCGAGAATCTGCGGGATGATTTGATCGAAGGGGACGACTTCCACTTCAATGCCGGGGGCGAACAGTTCGAGCGCCAGGTAAGCGGTAGTGAGCTTGCCGGGCACCGCGATTCTCTTGTTCTTGATCTCGTCCGGCGTGAAGGGCCGGGTGGAAACGAGCATGGGACCATAACCGTCGCCCACACTGCCGCCGCACGACATCAGCGAATAGTTCTCCTGAATGTAGGGAAAAGCGTGGAAAGAAATCGCGGTTACATCGTAGACACCTTCTTGTGCCTGGCGGTTCAGCGTCTCGATGTCGCAAAGGGTATGGCTGAACTTCAGTCCGGGCACGCGAACTTTGTTCGTGGCCAAGCCGTAAAACATGAATGCGTCGTCGGAGTCGGGACTGTGCGCCACAGTGATTTCGCGCACGGGAGAAGATACTGTACTCATAAGATTCTGTAATCCTGTTCTATAAACTTCAGTGCCAAGTTCCCCGTCATTAGAGCCGAGGGGCGATCTTCCACCCGAAAAGTCTCGTTCCGTTCAGCGTCGTCCGCTCGAACCGTTCGTTCAAAACTGCGAAGAACGGTGTTGGCGCCAGCGCGCGGCGACGGCGGAGGCCATCAGCACCTTGATGACTTCCGCAAAAATGAACCAGGAGAGGCCAAACCTGATCGCCAGAGAAACGGAGTGCGTAAGCACGGCAAGCCAACTGAGCCCACCCGCGAAGAGCACCAGTTCCGCAGCCACGGATGACAGCGCGGCCCAAGCGAAACCGCGTGAACTATGCTCCGAGTTGTGCTCAAAGATATAGCCCGCGACGAATGCCACGAGCGGATAGGCCATGAGGAATCCACCGGTCGGGCCAAGGATATGGGCAATTCCGCCGCCTAGAATTGTTGATGGGCTGAATACGGGCAGCCCGAACGCGCCTTCGACGAGGTAGAGCGAGAGTGCGGCGAAACCGCGACGCGAACCGAGGAGCAACCCCACGGTCAGAACTCCGAAGTTTTGCAGCGTCAGCGGCACTGGCGTGAAGGGCAGCGGCACGGTCGCGCGCGCGCACAAGGCGACGAAGAGGCTGGCGGAGATCACAATTGCCGCAAGCTTCGTCCATTCCTTTCCCCGATCCTTTTCCCGATACATGGACGGAGTCTGCTGGCCAAAAACTTGGGTCGTTACTCTTGACATGGCTTTCCGTTCCTCGTGGCGCACGTCTTGGGGATCAAGCCCCAGGTGGCGCAGAGTGGTCGGGGCCGTCAAACTCCGGTTTGTGGGCCTCCGAACGCTTCATTTGCCGCCGGACCCGCATATAGAGCGTAAGCGCAACCGACACGACCACCGCGGCACTGACTCCCAGTATGAGAAACCACCAGAGCATCCGCACGGCACCTTTAGGATAGCAGATAGGCGGCGACGAAAATGTGCACAGGATGAAGAAGAACGCTCGGCTGCGGTCAGCCCTTCTTCGCTGGCTTGGCCTGCGCTTTGCGGCGCTGCTCGGCCATCGCGACCATGCGCTCCAACCGCTTGCGGGCGGTCTTCGATCCGGTGGCTACTTTCTCGATGTTGGCGAAGGCATCGGGATTGTTGGTCTTCTCGCGAAATTCCTTCAGGAACGGATAAATCTTACCGAGAAAGAAGAACATCTCGCCGCCAATACCGGGCTGCAGGAAGAGCTCTTCGTTGAGCGCGCCGTGCAGCACGAGGGACGCAGCCATATCCCAATAGCCTCCCACCTGGCGAAGCCAGGCGTTTTCCTGGCTGGGGAACGAATTCGCAACCTTTATAAACTGATCGGCGTTCTGCGGCCAGAATTCCGCCGCAAACCAGCTTCTTGCCTTGCGCATCTCCGCCTCGCGGCGGAGGTCGTAAAGTTTTAGAACCAGCTCTGCATCGCGCGCGGTCGCTTTCTTTGCCATATTCTCGCCTCCTTTAATTATGTTTCCGAAATTAGTTATGTTTCTCAACTTTCGTTCTGAGAACCGTGTCTTTGTCAGACTTTCGAAACGTCCGCGGTTGCGCCTTCGAGGGCGCACTCGTAATCGCATTCCTTATTCGGGCACGCGAGCACCGTTCCGTCTTTGCGGATTCGTTCCACCAGGTACTCATGTCCGCAATCCGGACACTTCTCGGGAACGGGCTTGGCCGCGGACGTGAACCTGCACTTCGGATAGTTTCCACATCCGTAGAAAGTGTTCCCCTTGCGCGCGCGTTTTTCGACGAGTTCGCCTTCTTTGCACGCGGGGCACTTCACGCCGATAAAGTTCTGCTTCACATATTTGCAATCGGGATATCCGCTGCATGAAGTGAACTCTCCGAAACGGCCGTGCCGCAGGATCAAGTTGCGTTTGCACAGCGGGCAGGTTTCATCGAGCGGGATGTCTGGCACTTTCTTGCCCTGATCGAGCCGCCGCGTCGTCTTGCAATCGGGATAGCCGGTGCAGGCCATGAACTGGCCGAAGCGCCCGCGCTTCAGGACCATGACGCGGCCGCAGTTCTCGCAGTATTCCTCTTGCGCGATCTCCTGCGTTTCGGCCGTGTCGAGGTCGGGCAGATTGATGGGATTTTCTTTGGTGAACTTGCAGGTATCAGGGTTTTCCTTGTCGTAGGTGCTGCAGGCATAGAACGACCCGTGCTTGCCCCACTTGATGACCAGCGGCGCGCCGCAGAGTTCACACTTTTCGCCGGTGGGTTTCTCCATACGCTTGATGTTTTCCATGTGTTTCTCGGCGTATCGGAGATCCTTGGAAAACTTCTGGTAAAACTCGGTGAGCGCGTCGCGCCCTGTCTGCTTGCCTTCTTCAATCTCGTCGAGTTCTTGTTCCAGGCGCGCGGTGTATTGGAAGTCGAAAATGTCTTTGAAGTTCTCGACCAGCAGATCCGTGACGACCAGGCCAATTTCGGTGGGCACGAACTTGCCGCCGACTTTTTGCGCGTACTGCCGCTCCTGGATCGTGCTGAGGATGGTCGCGTAGGTGGAAGGCCGGCCGATGCCGCGCTCTTCGAGTTCCTTCACCAGAGAAGCTTCGTTGAAGCGCGGAGGCGGCTCGGTGAAATGCTGTTCCGGGCGAAGCGACTTCAGCGTCAGCTTCTGCCCGGCTTCGAGCGGCGGGAGCTTGTGCTTCAGTTCCTCGTCTTCTTCGTCCTTGCTGTCTTTAGATTCTTCATAGACTTTGAGGAAGCCGTCGAACTTCATGACCGATCCTGTGACGCGGAACCAGAACACCTCGTTTCCGGACTGACTGGGGTCCCCGGCAAGCCCGCCTTTGGCTTGCTGGAGTGGCTTGGCATCGATGTCGACCGAGGTCTGGTCGAACACGGCGGTGTTCATCTGCGAGGCGAGGAAGCGCTGCCAGATCAGTTTGTAAACCTTGAATTCGTCTTCCTGGAGATATTTTTTGACTTGGTCGGGATGGCGCGCCGCCGAAGTTGGGCGAATGGCCTCGTGCGCCGCTTGCGCCTCTTTCTTCTCCTTATATGTATTGGGGGAATCGGGCAAATAGTTGGCGCCGTACTCTTCGGCGATGTACTCGCGAACTTCTGTGATCGCCTCGGCCGAAACGCGGGTCGAATCGGTTCGCATGTAGGTAATCAGGCCGACCAGCCCCTCGTCGCCGAGTTCGATGCCTTCATACAGACGCTGCGCGATCATCATGGTGCGCTTCACGCTGAAGCGCAACTTGCGCGAGGAATCCTGTTGCAGCTTGCTGGTCGTGAACGGCGGCGTGGCGTTGCGCCGCCGCTCTTTCCTTTCCACCGAGCGGACGACCCACGCGGCATTTTCGAGTGCCCCGCGGATTTTCTCCGCTTCCTCGCCGTTCGTGATTTCCGTCTTCTCTTCGCCCTTGCCCAGGAAGCGGGCGTCGAATGCCGGAGGCTTGGCGGCGGCAAGGTTGGCGTCGATCGTCCAGTATTCTTTTTTCTCGAAGGCTTTTATTTCGCGTTCGCGATCGACGATCAAGCGGAGCGCGACGGTCTGCACCCGTCCGGCGGAAAGGCCGCGGCGGACTTTGTCCCACAAAAGAGGAGAGACCTCGTATCCCACGAGGCGATCGAGCACACGGCGAGTCTGCTGCGCGTCCACCAGATTGCGATCGATGTCGCGGGGATGCTCGAAAGCGGCCTTGACGGCGCGCTGTGTGATTTCGTTGAAGGTCACGCGGCGGATGCGCGCGCCATCGCCGATATCGTCCCCCTTTGGCTTGGTGACGCCCTTCTTTCTCTTCCTCTTTTTCTTGCCTGAGTCCTCGCCGAGTTCGTCGGCGAGATGGGCGGCGATGGCTTCGCCTTCGCGGTCCGGGTCAGGTGCGAGGTAGATGTGGTCGGCCGAGAGAGCCAGCTTCTTCAGCTTGGCGAGAATCTTTTCTTTCCCGGGGATGACGACGTATTCGGTATCGAAATTGTTTTCGACGTCGACACCGAGGCTGTTCTTGGGCAGGTCTTTTACGTGGCCGAAAGAAGCATCGACCGTGAATCCCTTGCCCAGATATTTCTGGATAGTTTTCGCCTTAGCCGGCGATTCGACAATGACTAGACCTTTGGACAATGGCTCCTCAGTATGGCGGCAATGGAATTGAAGCTAGCACGAATGCGGGCAGCAGCGCAAAATCTCGCTCTCAGCTGCCAGCTATCAGCTATCAGCTATCAGTTATCAGCCTTCACTTTTTGCATCAGGGACGACAACATCTTCTTGACTTCAACCACTTGCACTGCAAGACGTTCGTATCCGGGATTGCGCAGGTAGTCGAGGTCGTGAGCGAGCAGAAGTTGGTACTCGAGTTCGCTTGCTGACCCCATCGCAATTTGCAGAAAGCAACCCATTTCCGCATCACCCTTTCTACAGCAGCCCTCCGCAATATTCATTGCTATGGATGTTGACGCCCGCCTCATCTGACTGGTCAAACCATACATTTCTTCCCGAGGAAAAGTCTTGCTGGATGCGTAGACATCCAGAGTCACGCGATGTGACTTCTCCCAGACTTGAAGATTGCGAAAACCCTACACGGTCCCCTCAGCCTTTACTGAAAGCTGATAGCTGAGAGCTGACAGCTAAAAGCTCTTCACAAAATTCTTGCCCGGCAACTGTTTCACTTTCCCATTGAGCTCCAGTTCAAAAAGAGCGGCGAAGATTTCCGAGGACGACATTTCGTTTTCCAGCAATTCGACCAGTTGATCGATGTGCGTGGATTCATCGGCCTTGAGCAACTTGAGGATATTTTTTTCGTGGGGCGAGGTCGCCTCGTCCGGGAATAGAGATGCGGTTTCCGGCTCGGGAGATTCATTCTGCATAGCACTGAGCGCAACTTGCACTTCCGCCGGAAGCTCTTCCCACACGTCTTCCCAAGTGGCGACGAGTTTTGCGCCCTGCTTGATCAGCGTGTTCGGTCCCCAGGAATTCTTGTTGGTCACGTTGCCCGGAACGGCGTAGACGTCGCGATTTTGTTCGAGGGCAAGGCGCGAAGTGATGCGCGTGCCGCTGTATTCCGCGGCTTCGACGACTAACACGCCGGCGGACATACCGCTGATGATTCGGTTGCGAATGGGAAAGTTTTGCGGGGCGGGAAAGGTTCCGACCGGGAACTCGGTGATCAGCGCGCCACCGAGGGCCAGAATCTGTTCCGTGAGCCGCGTGTTTTCTTTCGGGTACATGACATCAATTCCGGTGCCGAGCACAGCGATGGTTTTGCCTTTGGCAGCGACGGCACCGCGATGCGACGCGGTATCGCAGCCGCGCGCTAATCCACTGATGATCACCAGTCCGCGAGCGGCGAGGTCGGTTGAGAGGCGTTCGGCCATGCCGCTGCCGTAGGGCGTGGGATGACGCGTTCCCACCATCGCGATGCCGGGCTGGGCCAGCACCTCGACGCTTCCCTTCACGAATAGGATTACCGGTGGGTCGTAAATTTCCTTCAGCCGTGGTGGGTATTCGGGATCGCTGAGCGAAATAATTTTTGCGCCCGCCTCGGCCGCCTTCAGGCATTCCTGCTGCGCGAGTTCGAGCGACTTTCCCGTGGCCAGCGATTGCGCCGAAACGGCGCGCATCCCCATAGCTTCGAGTTCAGTCAGGCTGGCGTAGAACACGCGCTCGGCCGTGCCATAGTGCTCGATCAGTTTTTTGATGCGCGTGGGACCCAATCCCGGGGTCAGGGCCAGCGCGAGCCAGTAAGTGGCTTGGTAAGAAGCGGGGCTGGAGACGGCAACGGCCACATTCGACATATTGCGCGACCCTAGCCTGCGGCGCGAAACGCTGTCAAGGATGGCGCGCACATCACTTTCGGTATAATTCGTAACTTGATGAGCCGGCTAAAGATTTCGGCCATTTCCTACCTGAACACGGCGCCTCTCATGTGGGATTTTGAGCACGGGGAGGCAGGCGCAGACTTCGATATTTCCTACACCCTCCCCTCGGCCTGCGCCGAAGCTTTGCGTGCAGGAATGGCCGATATTGGAATCATTCCGGCTGCGGCCTATGCGACTGTTCCGGATCTCGTCATCATTCCCGACGTGGCGATTGCGGCACGGCGGGCGGTGCGGTCGATCCTGCTGGTCGGCAAACGGCCCGTCGGACACTTGTCGAAACAGCAGTGGTGGAAGCAGGTGCGCACGGTTGCGCTCGATACTTCTTCGATGACGTCGGTTGCGCTGGCCAAGATCCTGTTTGCAAAATGGCTGGGTGGAGCGCGCGAGTATAAGCCGATGGCTCCGAATCTCGATGCGATGCTCGGCGCTTGCGACGCGGCTTTGCTCATCGGAGACCCGGCGCTTCAGGCCGACCGCACGCGCTACTTTACGCTCGACTTGGCGGAAGAGTGGGTGGCGCGCACGGGAAAGTCATTCGTCTTCGCGTTCTGGGCCATTCGCAAGCAGGCACTTGCCGGACGAAACGCAGCGGCAATCGCGGAGGTCTTTCAGAAGTCGCGCGATCATGGTCTCTCGCCGAAAAACCTAGAAGCCATCGCCGCGGAGTGGGAGCCGCACCTCGGCCTTACCGTCGAGATGGTTCGCGTCTACCTGACGCATAACATCCATTATTATCTCGACCCTCCGTGCCTGGAGGGACTTGAGCTTTATTACCGCCTGGGCGCGGAAATCGGAGCGCTTCCGGCAGCGCCGGGGCTTGATTTTGTTTAGAGCTCATCTGACAAACAAACCACTTTTGGCATTACTGGCGGACTTGTGCGGAATCACCGAGCCGATTTCCAGAACCGGCGCTGCAGCGCCGGGCATAACGCGCTAGTATCAATCTACGATCGGAGACCGCGATGGAACCGTTCCGCTTTCATCTCTTCGTATGCACGCAGCAAAAGCCAGAAGGCATCCCCTCTTGCCCGGCCAGCGGGTCGTTCGCTGTGCTCGACGCGCTCGATCGCGAGATACAGGCGCGCGGCCTCGACAACGATATGCAACTCACTACCTGCGGCTGCATGGGACTATGTGATGAAGGTCCTGTGATGGTCGTTTATCCGGCAGGAGTGTGGTACCGGCGCGTGCAACCATCCGACGTACCGGAAATCGTCGGCACGCATGTCGGCGACGGCAAGCCCGTCGATCGTCTCGTATGGAACGATGCCCCGGCGATGAAGGCCATGTCGGTCGAGCATCGGGAAAAGTTCCGCGCCGCGATGGCTGCCCGCGAGAAAGCAGGGGTGCTGCCCGATCGCCTCGATCAGATGATCCGCGGCTACATGCCAAGTCGTTGCATTCTTACCGCGCTTGAACTCGATATCTTTACCGCCGTCGGGGACGGAGCCAATGCCGAACAGATCGGGACGAAGATCCACGCGAATGCCCGCGCCGCAGGCATGTTGCTCAACGCGCTAGTCGCCCTCGGACTGCTCTCGAAGAGCGGCGACGATTACAAGAACACGCCCGAGTCGGCACGCTTCTTTGTTCAGGGCTCCAAGGACAACCACCGCAATGGTCTGCTGCACACTGCCAACATCTGGCATCGCTGGAGCACGCTGACCGACGCTGTGCGCAGCGGTACGCGCGTCCCCATTGATCGCGACCCCGATCACAAGGATGACCGCGACGATAACCCCGCGTGGACGCGCAATTTTATTACCGCCATGCAACGTCACGCCAAAGATCGCGCCCCGCTTGTGGTGAAGGCCCTGGGCACGGCCGGTGTTCGCCGCATCCTCGATCTTGGGGGCGGCTCCGGCGCATATTCCATCGCGTTCGCAAAAGCTGGGCCCGATGTGCAGTGCGAGATCCTTGACATCCCAGAAGTCGTGCCGCTCACCGCCGGATATGTCCGCCAGGCCGGCGTCTTGGCACAAGTGAGCCTTCGCGCTGGAGACATGCTCCAGGACGACTTTGGCTCCGGCTACGACATCATCATGCTGAACGCGATTTGTCACATGTTTTCCGAGGAGCAGAACCGGGACATCTTCCGCCGCGCCCACCAGGCACTCGCGCCGAACGGCCGCCTCGTCGTGCAGGACTTCATCCTCAACCCCGACAAAACGGGACCGCTGCACGCGGCGCTGTTCTCACTGAACATGCTTGTCAATACAGACGTTGGCGCCAGTTACAGCGAGGTCGAATACACTCACTGGATGAAGGCTGCGGGTTTCACCGACGTATGCCGGATCAATCTGCCCGGGCCTAGCGGCCTGATTGTGGGACTAGCTTAGCCGGACGGCATGCCCTGCTTTTTACATTGCATCTTGCCGGACGCAATTCTGCTCCAATAAAGGAAGATGCCCTTGCTTGCGATTGTCCTGCTCGTGTCGAAAAAGAGCGCCCTGCGATGGCTGATCCATCTCGGCGGCCCCAGCTTGATTTTGCTTGGCCTCGTCGATAACTCGGTCATCCCTCTGCCGGGCAGCACGGACATCGTCACCATCCTGCTGGCCGCCCACCATCCCGGCATGTGGGTCTACTACGCGATCATGGCAACGGCGGGAGCGCTCATCGGCGGATATCTTACTTACCGCATGGCTCGCAAGGGCGGTAAAGAAACTCTGGAGAAGAGGTTCTCGAAGAAGACGACTGATAAGGTGTATGCAATTTTTGAACGCTTTGGCTTCGCGTCGGTCGCCATCCCCGCTCTGCTTCCGCCGCCCTTTCCCATTGTGCCCATGCTTTTGGCCGCCGGCGCCATGCAGTACCCCACCAGGAAGTTTCTGACTGCTTTGGCCGTGGGGCGCGGCATTCGGTTCACCATCCTGGCTTATCTCGGGTTCCACTACGGCCGGCACATCGTGAGGCTTTTCGCGCTCTACTACTGGCCCGTGCTTATCGCCCTGATCGCTTCCTCGGTGCTGGGTGGACTTTACGGGCTGTTCGAGTACAAACGCCGACAGCCTTCGGGCGTTTTCGGAAAACTCGCCTCCGCCGCCTCTCACCAGCTAAAATAGCAATTACCGTGGGGCGGAAGAGGATGTCCCTGACCAAGCAGCAGGCTTTGGAGATGTTTCGGTCCGACGATCTGATTGGGATTGGCATGGAGGCGAACGCGGTACGCCGCAAGATGCATCCCGAGGGCATTGTGACTTACATCATCGACCGCAACATCAATTACACCAATTTCTGCACGGAATATTGCACGTTCTGCGCGTTTTATCGTCCGTTGCAGGGGCCGGCGTCCAAAGAAGGCTACATCCTCGATTTCGACACCATCTACGAAAAAATTCGCGAGACGGTGGAACTCGGCGGCACCGGCGTGCTGATGCAGGGCGGCCTGCATCCCGACCTCAAGATCGACTGGCACGAGCGCATGCTCAACGGCATCAAGCAGCGATTTCCGAAAATTCACCTGCACTGCTACTCGGCTTCGGAAATTCTGGCGATTGCCGAGTACAGCAATCTTAGCGTGCGCGATACGATTGCGCGGCTGCGCGACGCCGGACTCGATTCGATCCCGGGCGGCGGCGCTGAGATTCTTGACGATGAGGTCCGCTACAAAATCGCGCGCTTGAAATGCCTGACCGCGGATTGGCTGGAGGTGCATCGCACCGCGCACCAGCTCGGCATGCGCACCACCGCGACAATGATGTTTGGCGTCGGCGAGTCCATAGAACACCGGGTCAACCACTTTCAGTGTCTTTACGATTTGCAGGAGGAGACGGGCGGATTTACCGCGTTCATCCCGTGGAGCTTTCAGCCCGCGCACACCGCGCTTGGCGGACGCCGCTGGGATGAGGCCACAGCGGTTGAGTACCTGAAAGTGTTGGCAATTTCGCGGCTCTATCTTTCGAATTTTCTGAACGTGCAGTCCAGTTGGGTGACGCAGGGATTGAAAGTCTGCCAGATGGGCTTGCGCTTCGGCGGCAACGACGCGGGCTCGGTGATGCTGGAGGAAAACGTCGTGCGCGCCGCGGGCGTGGCGAACTGCACAACCGAAGAAGAATTGCGGCGCATCATACGCGATGCGGGCTTCCGTCCGGCGCAGCGGGATACGTTGTACCGGCAATATTTTCTGAACTGATGTGACGCGCTCACTCGCCCTCGCCGTTTTCCTCCTCAGCGCCTGGCTGCTGGCGAGCGCGCAGGAGTCCGCGCCCGCGGCGAACGCGTCCCCCATTGCAGGCACGGTGGTCAAGGAGCCGGGCAGCCAGCCGCTCAAGAAAGTGCTGGTGCAGTTCATCGCGGAAGACCAGAAGGCTGGCGGAAACTACACCGCCTCGACCGACGCCGGCGGCCATTTCCACATCGAGAACGTCCTGCCGGGGCGCTACCGGTTGTACCTCGAGAAAACCGGGTTTGTCGAGGTGAATGCGCGCGGGATCAAGTCTGACGTCAACGTCTTCACGGTTCAGGCCGGGCAGACGGTGGACGACCTGCTGTTGCGAATGTTGCCCACGGCCATCATCAGTGGCCGCATCACGGACGAAGATGGCGATCCGATGTCCGGGGTCAGAGTGATCGCGCAAAAGAAAAAACCCGGGAAGTCAACGCGGGAAACCACTGGGAGCGAGGCGACGAACGATCTTGGCGAATACCGCCTCTCCGGCTTGTTTCCCGGTCAGTATTGGATTGTGGCCATGCCGCCTCCGGACATCCGCGATTACGAACCGCAGCACGAGAAATCGCCGCAGGGCGACAGCCCGCCCGATAACCGCTATGTCACCACCTACTATCCAGGCACTTACGATGCCATGCAGGCCTCGGCTGTGACGCTTAGAGCGGACGATGAAATGCCGGTCAACTTCACGCTCGTGCCGGCGAGAACTTATCGGGTCCGCGGAATCGTTACGGGCGTCCCGGCCGCGCAGAAGCCGGTCGTGGAGTTGGTCTCGAGAGCGGGCGATTCTATCCACGCGAGTGAAGTCGGGCCAGACGGCCAGTTCGAGGTGCGTGGGGTCGCTCCGGGATCGTATGTGCTAAGGGCATCGGCTGGCACGGAATTGCAGTCGCTCACTGCGCGGCAGGATGTCAACGTCGTGGCCGCCGACGTCGAAGGCGTAAAGCTGGCTCCCCTGCCTTCTTTTCGGCTCTCCGGTCATCTCCGCATCGACGGCCCGGCGTCGGCTGACCTCACTCAATACACGGTAAATCTGCGCCAGGCTGAGTTGCCGGAAGACCCAGGCTTCTTCATGTCCCAGGACTTTTTTGGGACGAACGCCCCGGTCGACCGCCTCGGCAATTTTGAGTGGAAAAACGTGAACCCCGGCGCCTACATCGTGCAAGTGTACGGAGGCGACGGGCAGAGCAACTTTTTCCTGAAATCGGTGAAGCTCGGCGAACGAAACATCGAAACCGGATTCACCGCAAGCGGGCCGGCAACACTTGATCTGTTGGTAAGCTCCAAGGGAGGCACGGTCGAGGGAGCGGTCGTTGAAAAGGAAAAAGATGTGGACAACGATCATCCGGTGGCCAACGCCACGGTTGTCGCCGTGCCGGAAGAAAAATACCGCAAGCTTCCCGATCGCTTCGGGATCGGATCGAGCGATCAGCATGGACGCTTTACCATTCGCGGCGTGGCTCCGGGCAGCTACACGCTATATGCCTGGCAGGATCTGGAAGAGGGCGTCTACCGCGACGCCGACTTCCTGAAGTCGCAGGAAGCGAATGGCACGGCAGTGAAAGTGGAGGAAGGTTCTCATCAGACAGTCGAACTGAAGCTTAGCCCAGCTGGTGAGGAGTGGCGGTAACTGGTCATTAGTCGTTCGCGGGTTGGCCAACGACCAACGACCGCCAACCAACAACTATCGGGTACAATGCTGGGGCTGCCTTCTTTCTTTTTGATTCATGGTGCTGTTGAGTTCATGGATTTAAGACTCACTTCGTCCCTGGTCTTGATCCTCGCCCCCAAGGGCTTGGTGTCTTACCTTCGCCATCATTTTCTCGACAAGACTTTCGTGGGCCTTTACCAGATCAATGCCTTTGATCTGGCGCTGCTGATTCCTTATTTCATCGTGCTGATCATCCTGGCGGCGTATGGCGCGCACCGCTACTGGCTGGTCTATCTTTACTACAAGCACAAGAAGAACAAAACGACGGAACCAGCGGCTCATTTCCATTTCGACGAACTGCCGCGCGTCACGGTGCAGTTGCCGATCTTTAACGAGCAATACGTGGTGGAACGGCTGCTCGACGCCGTGTGCCGGCTCGAATATCCGAAAGAAAAGCTCGACATCCAGTTGCTGGACGACTCGACCGATGAAACCGTAGAGGTCGCCCGCCTTCTGGTCGAGCGCTACGCCGCGTTGAAACATCCGGTCACGTACCTGCACCGCGACAATCGCGAGGGCTTCAAGGCGGGCGCTTTGGAAGCGGGATTGAAAACGGCGAAGGGCGAATTCGTTGCCATCTTTGACGCTGATTTTGTTCCCCCACCTGACTTTCTGATGAAATGCATCCATCACTTCACCGATCCCAAGGTCGGCATGGTGCAGACGCGCTGGACGCACATCAACCGCAACTATTCATTGCTAACCCAGGTCGAAGCCATTTTGCTCGACGGCCATTTCGTGATCGAACATTCGGGACGGTCGCGCAGCGGCGTTTTCTTCAACTTCAACGGCACGGCCGGCATGTGGCGGCGCTGCGCCATTGACGAAGCCGGCGGGTGGGAGCATGACACGCTCACCGAAGACACCGATCTTTCCTATCGCGCACAGCTCAAGGGATGGAAATTTCTTTATCTGCAGGACGTCGAATGCCCGGCCGAGCTGCCGGTGGAGATGACCGCATTCAAGACGCAGCAGGCGCGCTGGGCCAAAGGGTTGATTCAGGTCTCGAAGAAAATACTTCCGATGGTGTTTAAGAGCGACGCATCGCGACACCAGAAAATTGAAGCCGTGTATCACCTGACGGCCAACATCAGCTATCCCCTGATGATCGTGTTCTCGGTGTTGCTGATGCCCGCGATGATCATTCGCTTCTACCAGGGATGGTTCCAGATGCTCTACATCGACCTGCCCCTGTTCCTGGCTTCGACGTTCTCGATTTCCAGCTTTTATCTGGTTTCGCAGAAGGAGCTGTTCCCGAAAAGCTGGCTGCGATCGCTGCTCTACCTGCCGCTGTTGATGTCCCTGGGAATCGGGCTGACGGTCACGAATACGATTGCCGTGCTCGAAGCGCTGGTCGGCAAGCAGACCGCCTTCGCGCGTACTCCCAAGTACCGCGTCGAATCGAAGAAGGACAAAGTCGGCGCGAAAAAATACCGCAAGCGCTTGGGATGGGTCCCGTGGATTGAACTCCTGATCGGAACGTATTTCGCGCTGGCGACCTTTTACGCCATCGACAACGAGAATTACATCACTGTTCCCTTCTTGCTGCTGTTCTTGGTCGGTTACTGGGTCACGGGGCTGATGTCACTGATGCAGGGGCGGTTCGCCGGACTCTCGGTGGGTTCGGGGACCCACACCAAGCCCTTCCCGGTCGGCGTGTAGCCGGCGCAGTTCTGATCGGGTGATCTGGCGATCGGGTGATCGGATGTGCGCGCGGGGAAAGATGACCCGATGGCCCGATGATCCGATCACCCGCTGCTCGGTTGCACCAAACTAACTAACAACGGAACCGCGGGGCGATGCTACGCTGGTACCGCTCTGGTTTCTCGCATGTACCTCCGCACGAGGCATTGCAGGGAACCAATCTCAAAAAGCTCTTACGAACCGTCGAAGCGCTGGCGGATTTGGGGCCCGAACTTACGGCGGACCGCGATTTCGGCCAAACCGCTCGCGCCATGCTGACCGCTGTGATGGAGGCGGCCGGCACGCGCGAGGCTGTGCTCTTTTCGTTCAGCGAACGGCCTTCCTTGCTGACCTCGGTCGATGCCCAGGGATTCGCGCTGCTGCCGGAACCCTCGCTGATTCCCCTGCTCCCCCGCCATGTGCACACCCTGACCGCAGCCGCCGGCCCGGTCGTGCTCAACAGTTCCACCTACGATGTCTTTCTGAGTTCGAACGGCAATGTCGCGCCCGAACTGTTCAAGTGCATTTGCCCGCTGAAAGTCCGGGGAAAGCTCGCCGGAGTGATCGCCCTCGGACGCCGGGAAGGCGATGCCGTGTACGAAGAAGATACGCTCGACGCCTTTGAAATGATCAGCCACTATGTGGCGCTGGCCATTCAGAACCACACTTTAGGCCAGACGCTGGCACAGCGCGTTTCCGAAAACCTGCGGCTGCTGGCCTCGCTGCACGGGTTCTACGACAACGCGCTCGAGGCTTTCGCCACCGCCATCGACGTCAAGCACGTCAACATTCACGGACACTCGTTGCGGGTGGGCCGCTACTCACAGGCAATCGGCGAAGCGCTGGGGATGGGCCCGAACGATGTTGCGTCACTCCGGTCGGCGGCCTATCTGCACGACATCGGCATGGTTGCCGTCGATAAGCGGCTAGTCGGAAAGGCTTCGAAGCTCGATGAGGAAGAGTCCCGCGAGATGCGGGACCACACTGTCGTTGGGCATCAGATCGTCAGCCACGTGCAGTTTCCCTGGCCGCAGATTCCGGAAATCGTGCGCTGGCACCATGAACGCCAGGACGGGTCGGGATACCCGGACGGCTTGCATGGCGACGAATTGCCGCAAGCGGTGCGCATCGTGGCCCTGGCCGAGACCTTCGACGCCATGACCAGCGAGCGTCCCTACCGCGAACGCATGTCGATCGGAACCGCGCTTCAGGAGTTGATCCGCATGACCCCGCAAAAATACGATCCCCAGGCGCTGCAGGCCTTGCTGATCCAGGTGCGGCGGGATGCGGTCGGAACGAACCGCATTCCGATGCTTGATCCCGAGGTGATGAACCTTTCGGCTGTAGACGTGGACGAACTGGCGTCCACCTTGCAACACAAGATCAGCCAGGACAAACTTTTTCTCACCTGAGGCCGCGTTTCGCGCCGGTTGCGGTTGACAATGCAATCCAGCAGATCCTGCAATTAATACGTTTTAATGAATCGTTTCACTAATACCTGGCCCGTTTCGAGAAAATGTGCTATATATCACTTCTGCCCTGGCAACGAGCCCGGGGGAGTGGTTCGATCCGGCGCGGAGGATAAGGAAATCATATGCTTGAGACCAAATTGACGGTGCCCTTTTACGGTCATGTCCGCCAGTATCACAACATCAAGGCGGAGATCGACGCCAACATCAAGGAAGTTCTGGAAAGCGGCCAGTATGTTCTGGGTCCGATGCTGAAGAGGTTCGAGGGGGAGTTGGCCCAGTTCCACGGGACCAAGTATGCCATTGGTGTGGGCAACGGAACCGACGCGCTGTGGCTAACCTTCAAGGCGTTGGGAATCGGTTCGGGCGACGAGTGCATCACGACGACCAACACCTTCTTTGCCACCGCGGAAGCCATCTGGTTCACGGGAGCAAGCGTCGTGTTTGTCGATTCCGATCCCCGCACGAACTGCATCGATCCCACCAAGATCGAGGCGGCGATCACGCCCCGCACCAAACTGCTGGTGCCGGTCCACCTGTACGGCCAGTGCGCCGACATGAAGGCCATCCGCAAGATCGCCGACAAGCATAATCTCAAGGTGGTCGAGGATAACGCGCAGGCCATCTGCGGGCGCGGCGACGGCTTCAGAATCGGAGAACTCAGCAACGCTGTCACCATCAGCTTCATCATTCAGAAGAACCTGGGAACGTTCGGCGACGGCGGCGCCATTGTTACCAACAACGCTGAGATCGACCGCATCGCGCGCAAGCTGCGCAACCACGGCTCGGAGAAACGCTCCTGCCACAGCATGGGATACAACAGCCGGCTCGACGATCTGCATGCGGGAATCCTCAGCGCCAAGCTGAAGCACATCACGGAATGGAGCGAGCAGCGCAGGAAGTGGGCGGCGCGCTACACGAAGGGCCTGGCGGGCGCCAAGAACATCACGTTGCCTTACGAGACTCCCGGCTACTATCACGTGTATCACCTGTACGTGATCGAGACCAAGCAGGCGAAGCATCGCGATCCACTGCTCCAGTTCCTGAACGACGTCGGGATCGACGCCAAGTGCCACTATCCGATTGCGATCCACCAGCAGGAAGGATATCCGTGGGGTCATGGGGCGCGCATCTCCGGTCCAGTGCCGAATTCGGAGCGCAATGCCGCTTGCTGCGTTTCGCTGCCGATGTTCCCCGAACTGACGGATGAGCAAGTGGATTACACCGTCGACAAGGTCCTGGAGTGGAACAGGAGCGCGCAATGAGCGCAACAAGAACGAGCGGTAAATATCGGGTGCTGGTCGTGGGCATGGGTAAGCGCGGAATGCACCATGCCCAAGCCTTTCAGGCGAACGGCCGGTTCGAAGTGGCCGGTGTCTGCGACATCGACCCAGCCCGTCTGGACGCGGCCGCGGCCAAGTTCGGCGCAGCCAAGGGCACGGACGCGCTCCAGGTCGCTTCCGCTGTGAAGCCCGATGTCTTCTGCTTCTGCACTCTTCCGAACCTCCGTAGCGAGATGATTCGCGCCGGCATCAGGAGCGGCGCGCGCCTGATTGCTTTTGAAAAGCCGGTGGCGCTGAACACGCGCGAAGGCTTTCTGGTCAGGAAGCTGCTGGCGGAGAGCGGCGCCAAGGCCGTGGTCAGCCATCAGCATCGCTACGGCGAGCATTACCGCAAGGTGAAGGAAATCGTTGCCAGCGGCGTGCTCGGGCGCGTCCACACCGTTTACGGCACAGCCTCAGGCTGGATGACGCACATGATTTCGCACCTTATCGACTACATGCGCTGGTACAACGGCGAATCGCCGGCGCAGTGGGTGATGGGACAGGCGGCAGGACGCGTGAAGCTGGCCGACCTGCATCCTTCACCCGACTACATCGGGGGCTTCATCCAGTTTGCCAACGGAGTGCGCGGAATCGTCGAGTGTGGCGCCGGCGCTCCGGATGTTCCTGAGGTCGATTATTGGTGGCGCAAGTGCCGCATCGGCGCACAGGGCACCGAGGGATTCGCTGAGGTCCTGACTGGCGGCGGCTGGCGAGCGGTGACCAAGGCGGGCGCTTCCTCGGGCGGCGGCTGCATGAACTACGACTTGGATATGCCGCCGTATATTCAGGAAGTGGCCGACTGGCTGGATGACGACCGCAAAGTGCACTCGTGCAATTTCGAAAGCGCGTATGCAGGTTTTGAAATCACGATGGCGCTCTGCCGCTCAGCCGTTAACGGAGGGCAGGTGGCCCTGCCGCTCACGGATGCCGCCGATGAGATCGAGCTGCTGAAGGCGCATCTAGCGGACCGCAAGGTCCTGCTTTCCACGCCGGTAAACGCCAAGGAATACGGGCAGTAAGAAGTCCCACCGCTGACCCGTGGGATCCCAGGCAGGATTGGCTTTGCGGTGAGCGTGCGCGTGAATCTAGCTCTGCGTGCAGATATCGCCAGCGAATTCCTCATCAAGAAACGCCCCCAGCGAGCTAAATTCTCCTCGGTGTAAAATCGCAGCTTAGTTCTCTCGTGCCTCGTCTTGTTCCTCGACCACGATGTAAACTTGGGGCGGTTGGCGCGCTTGTATCTATGTGGCGCGGATTTCATCTAATTTCGAGACTGGATGAAGCAAGCCGATTTGCGAGGTGAGAATTGATGGCAGTCAGCAACCAGTCCGTCGCCACCGGTGCACAGCTCGATCAGTTGTGTATCAATACGATTCGCACTCTTTCGATAGACGCGGTGCAGAAGGCGAACTCGGGCCACCCGGGGGCGCCGATGGGGTTGGCTCCGGTCGCCTACTGTCTGTGGCAGCAATTTCTGCGCTATGACCCGGCAGATCCGCTCTGGCCGAATCGCGACCGCTTCGTTCTCTCCAATGGACACGCCTCCATGCTGTTGTATTCGCTGCTGCACCTAGCGGGCGTGCAAGAAGTAACTCCCGAAGGCGAAATTCTTTCGACGCCTGCCGTGTCGCTCGACGAGATCAAGAATTTCCGGCAACTGGGCAGCAAAACGCCGGGGCATCCCGAATACGGCTTGACCTCCGGGGTCGAGAGCACTACCGGCCCGCTTGGTCAGGGCGTCGCCAACAGCGTGGGCATGGCGATCGCCGAGCGCTGGCTGGCGGAGCATTTCAACCGTCCGGAATTCGAATTGTTCAACTACAACGTGTGGGCAGTATGCGGCGACGGCGACATGATGGAAGGAATTTCCTCGGAAGCCGCGTCGATCGGGGGGCATCTGAAGCTTTCGAACCTGTGCTGGATTTACGACAACAACCACATCACGATCGAGGGCAATACCGTTCTTGCCTTCGACGAAAATGTGGCCACCCGGTTCGCAGCCTATGGCTGGGATGTCCAGCACGTCCTTGATGCGAACGATCTGGTTGCGTTGGCCAGCGCTTACAGTCACGCGCTCAGCGTGAAGGATCGTCCGAAATTAATCATCGTCGACAGCCATATCGGTTTCGGCTCGCCCCACCGGCAGGACACAAAAGAAGCGCACGGCGAGCCGCTCGGCGAAGAAGAAGTCAAACTAACGAAGCGCGCTTACGGCTGGCCGGAAGACGCTAAGTTCCTCGTCCCGGATGGAGTGCGCGAAAACTTCCGCGACGTCATGGGCAAGCGCGGACGGCAATTGACTGGGCAGTGGAACGCGATGTTCCACGAGTACAGCAAGCAGTATCCCGACTGTGCGATTCAACTCGGACGCATGCAGCGTCAGCAGCCTCCCGACGGATGGGACAAGGATCTCCCCACATTTGCGCCCGATGCCAAGGGACTTGCAACCCGCGAATCGTCCTCCAAGGTTCTCAACGCCATTGCCAAGAACGATCCCTGGCTCATGGGCGGCTCGGCCGACTTGTATCCATCGACCAAGACGCGGCTCACCTTCGACAGCGCGGGCGATTTCGAAGCCGGGAATTACAACGCGCGAAATTTCCACTTCGGCATTCGCGAGCATGCGATGGGCGCGATCGTAAACGGGATGTCGCTGTCGAAAATCCGCGCCTACGGTTCGACGTTCCTGATTTTCAGCGACTACATGAAGATGCCGATCCGCCTCTCGGCCCTCATGGAAATTCCCGCGATCTGGATCTTCTCCCACGATTCCATCGGCGTCGGCGAAGACGGACCGACCCACCAGCCAATCGAGCAACTGATAACGCTGCGCGCAGTTCCCGGACTCATGACGCTGCGCCCCGCCGACGCGAACGAGGTCGTCGAGGCGTGGAAAATCATCATGAAGCTGCAGAAGGAACCGGTGGCGCTCGTCCTGACGCGGCAGGCTGTGCCGACCTTCGATCGAACGAAATACCGGTCAGCCGCAGGCGTGGCTCGCGGCGCCTACACCCTGGCCGACGCGGAAGGTAGCAAGCCACAGGTCATCCTGATGGCCACCGGCAGCGAGGTCTATCTCTGCATCGACGCCTACGAGAAACTGAAAGCGGAAGGCATCCGGGCGCGCGTCGTCAGCATGCCTTCGTGGGACTTGTTCGACCATCAGGACCAGAGTTATCGCGATGAGGTGCTTCCGCCCGACATCACCGCACGGGTCGCAGTCGAGCAGGCTTCGACCTTTGGCTGGGCGCAATATGCGGGGCCGAAGGGACGCATCATCGGCATGAGGACTTTCGGAGCGTCTGCGCCGCTCAAGGATTTGCAAAAGAAGTTCGGCTTCACTTCCGATGCCGTCGCCCAAGCAGCACGCGAACTGCTGGGGAAGTAACGATGTGTAGAGACGGGGCTTGCCGCATCTCTACGAAGAATTTAGGAGATGGTTATGAATCCAGTGGGCACGCTTGAGACCGCAAAAGCCGCAAATCCTCTCATCCAGCTTCAGACTTTCGGCCAGTCGATCTGGCTCGACTACATTCGCCGCGACCTGCTGAAGGGCGGTGAGCTGCAGCGCCTGATCGCGGAAGACGGCGTACGCGGTATGACTTCGAATCCCTCGATTTTCGAGAAGGCCATTGCGGGCGGCCAGTATCAGGATTTTCTGGACTCGCTCGCTGGCCGGGCCGGCCTCAACGCCAAGGGCCGCTACGAACTGCTGGCGATCCGCGACATTCAGGACGCGGCCGACCTCCTCGGCCCCGTGTACCACAGCACGAAGAAGCGCGACGGCTACGTGAGCCTTGAAGTATCCCCCTATCTGGCGCATGACACTAACAGCACCATCGACGAGGCACGGCGGCTTTGGAAAAGCGTGGCCCGCCAAAACTTGATGATTAAAGTGCCGGGCACAGCCGAAGGCATACCGGCGTTTCGCCAGCTCATCAGCGAGGGCATCAACGTCAACGTGACGCTGCTTTTCGCGCAAGCAGTGTATGAGGAAGTCGCCGCGGCGTTCATCGACGGAGTCGAGAAGTTCGCGGCGAGCGGCGGCGACGTGAGTAAGTTAGCCAGCGTGGCCAGCTTCTTCATCAGCCGCATCGATTCGCTGGTCGATTCGTTGGTTGGCGACCAACTGAAGAAAGAAACGGACGCGGCCCGCAAGGCGAAATTGCAGGGGATTCTGGGAAAAGTCGCGATCGCGAACGGCAAGCTGACCTACGAAGCCTACCAGCGAATCTTCTCTACTCCGCGCTGGAAAGCGTTGGCCGCCAAGGGCGCGCAAACGCAGCGTGTGTTATGGGCAAGCACCAGCACGAAGAATCCGAATTATCGCGACGTGCTCTACATCGAGGAATTGATTGGGCCGGACACCGTCAACACCGTTCCTCCGGCAACTCTCGATGCCTTCCGCGATCACGGCAAGCCGCGCCAGAGTTTGACCGAAGACCTGGACGGCGCGCGGAAAACCATGGCCGATCTCGCCGGCGTTGGCATCGTCATGAAAGACGTGACCGATAAGCTGACCGCCGACGGCGTGAAACTATTTGCCGACGCCTTCGACACCCTGTTGGCCGCGGTCGAAAAGAGTACGAAGCGATGAGCACGCCACAGATCAATCCCGAAGTCAATCCACAGACCGCATCGCTTCCGGCCGATCTCGATGCGGCGTTAAAAAAAAACCTTAATGACTGGCGAGCGTCTGGAAAAGTAAGACGGCTCTGGCAGCAGGACGCCTCCCTCTGGACCGGCGAAGACGAGGCCAAGTGGCTCGGCTGGCTCGGCATCACGGACGAACAACTCGCCGGCGCCACCAAACTGAACGAGATCGCGGACGAGATCAGAAGCGCCGGATTCTCCGATATTCTGTTGCTCGGCATGGGCGGATCCAGCCTATGCCCGGAAGTGCTGGCGCTGACCTTCGCGCAAACCCCGGGCTTCCCGCGCCTGCACATACTCGACTCGACCGACCCGGCGCAGATCCGGAGCGTCGAGAAAAAGATCGACCTCGCCAAGACGCTGTTCACCGTTTCCAGCAAATCGGGCAGCACACTCGAGCCCAACATCTACAAGCAATACTTCTTCGAGCGCGTGCAGCAGACCGTCGGTGCGGACAAGGCGGGCAGCCGCTTTATCGCGATCACCGATCCTGGATCGAAGATGCAGCAGGTCGCCGAGCGCGACCGATTCCGCCACATTTTCTACGGCCTGCCGTCGATCGGCGGACGCTACTCCGCGCTCTCGAATTTCGGCATGGTTCCCGCTGCCGCGATGGGCCTCGACGCCGGCAAGTTCCTCCAGCGCACAAAAGAAATGGTCGAAGCCTGCAAGCCGTCTACTCCCGTAGAACAGAATCCGGGAGTGATGCTCGGCCTGATCATGGGAACCGCCGCGAAACTTGGCCGCGACAAAATCACTCTCATCACCTCGCCCGGAATTGCCGACCTGGGCGCGTGGCTTGAGCAGTTGATCGCGGAATCCACCGGCAAACTCGGCAAGGGCATCATCCCGGTCGATCGCGAAGAACTTGGAGCACCACCCATATATGGAAACGACCGCATCTTCGCCTGCCTTCGGTTGGAGAGCGCGCCCGACGCGGCCCAGGACGCCGGGGTCGCCGCGCTGGAGAAAGCCGGAAATCCTGTAGTGCGCATCACCGTGTCCGACACCTACAGCCTCGGACAGGAATTCTTCCGCTGGGAAATCGCGACTGCGGTCGCGGGCTCGATCCTCGGGATCAACCCGTTCAATCAGCCCGACGTCGAAGCGAGCAAAATCGTAACCAAACAACTCACCTCTGAGTACGAAAGCACGGGGTCGCTTCCTCCCGAAAAACCGATACTCGAAGAAGCAGGATTCAAGCTCTTCACTGACGAGAAGAATGCCGCCGATCTGGCAAGAGCCGCAGGGGCTGGCTCCGACGGCCTGCTGAAGAACTATCTGCGCGCGCATCTGGCGCGTCTTGGCGCCGGCGACTACTTTGCCGTGCTTGGTTATGTGGAAATGAATGTGGAGAATGAATCTCTGCTGCAAAGCCTGCGCATGACCGTACGCGATCGCAAACGCGTGGTGACGTGCCTCGGCTTCGGGCCGCGATTTTTGCACTCCACGGGACAAGCTTATAAAGGCGGCCCCAACAGCGGCGTCTTCCTGCAGATCACGTGCGACGATGCCAACGACCTGCCGGTTCCCGGACAGAAATACACTTTCGGAGTGGTGAAGGCGGCGCAGGCTCGGGGCGATTTCCAGGTTCTGGCCGATCGCAAGCGCCGGGCGCTGCGCGTACACCTCGGCAGCGATGTGAAAACGGGACTCGGCAAACTCGCGGAACTGGTAAAACAGATTTTGTGAGTTGAACTTGTTTTGAAGGGGCGCGGCTTTAGCCGCGCCGTAAGTGCTACAAGATCAATGGCGGCTTTAGCCGCTGCGGCCCTCAGCGGCTAAAGCCGCATGTTTGGCTAGTTTTAACGGCATGGCTGAAGCCATGCCCTTTCAAAGTTATTAGGGAACGAACTGAATCAGGGATCCCCTAAAGGAGCTTGCAATGCAACTGGGAATGGTAGGTCTGGGGCGCATGGGCGCCAATATGACGCGGCGCCTGATGCGCGGCGGTCACACCATGGTGGTCTCCGATCTCAGCGCCGACGCCGTCAAGGGCATCGCCGGCGAAGGAGCAGTGGCATCCATTTCGATTGACGACATGGTCGGCAAGCTGAACCTGCCGCGCGCCGCGTGGGTCATGGTACCGGCGGGCGATCCCACGGAACAAACGGTGCAGGCTCTGCTCGCGAACATGCAGGCGGGCGACACCATCATCGACGGCGGCAATTCCTATTTCAAAGACGACGTTCGCCGCTCGAAAATATGTGCCGCCAAGGGCGTGCACTACGTCGACGTCGGCACCAGTGGCGGCGTCTGGGGACTGGAGCGCGGCTACTGCATGATGATTGGCGGCCCGAAAGAAGCCGTCCAGCGCCTAGACCCGATCTTCAAGACGCTCGCGCCGGGACGCGGCGACATTCCGCGCACTCCGGGACGTGAAAAAATGGCGGGAACGGCCGCTTCTACTGCCGAAGACGGCTACATCCACTGCGGCCCCTCCGGCTCCGGACATTTCGTAAAGATGGTCCACAACGGCATCGAATACGGATTGATGCAGGCCTACGCGGAAGGCTTCGATATTTTCAAGAACGCGACCAGCAAAGAACTTCCCGAAGATATCCGCTACGATCTCAATCTGCCGGATATTGCCGAGGTCTGGCGGCGCGGCAGCGTGGTGAGTTCATGGTTGCTTGATCTAACGGCGATGGCGCTGGTTGAGAATCCCACGCTCTCCGAGTACAGCGGGTTCGTGCAGGATTCCGGCGAGGGCCGCTGGACGATCCAAGCGGCGCTCGAAGAAGCGGTTCCGGCCGAAGTGCTGACGGCGGCCCTGTACGCGCGCTTCCGCTCGCGGCAGGATCATACCTTCGCGGAGAGGATGCTCTCTGCCATGCGACAGAAGTTCGGTGGCCATGTCGAACTTAAACCGCCGGCGAAGACGACGTAAGAAACTGGGCGGCTACGAGCTTCGAGCTACCCAACACCTGTTTGCTAGAAGCTCGTAGCCCGCAGCTCACTATCACGAGGAAACGATGGCTCAAACAGAAATCCTGTCAGCACCAACCAAACCGCGAGTCGGGCGCACGGCAGATCCGTGTGTCATGGTGATCTTCGGCTTTACGGGCGACTTGACGCGCCGCAAGTTGATTCCCGCTCTCTACAACCTCGCCAGCCAGCAATTGCTGTCGCGCGAGTTCGCCGTGGTCGGCGTGGGCCGCAGCCCCATGAGCGATGACGATGCGCGGAAAAAGCTCACTGAAGATTTCAAACAGTTCGCCACCGGCGCCATTGATAACGATTTGTGGGAATGGTTTGTCCGCCGCATAAGTTACGTGAGTGGAAATTTTGACGATCCCGCTACTTACGACAAGCTGAACGAGACGCTGGCCAAAGTTGACCAGGAACACGACTGCCACGGCAACTATTTCTTCTACCTCGCCACCGCGCCCAACTTCTTCGGCGACATCGTCGAGCGGCTTGCGAAAGTCGGCTTGATGACCGAAGGGAACGGCCATTGGCGGCGGGTGATTATCGAAAAGCCTTTTGGCCACGATCTCGATTCCGCCAAAGCCTTGAACCAGCAACTTTTGAAAGTTGCTTCGGAATGCCAGATCTACCGCATCGATCACTACCTGGGAAAGGAGACGGTCCAGAATATTTTGGCGCTCCGCTTCGCGAACGGAATTTTTGAGCCGATCTGGAATCGCCGCTACATTGACCACGTGCAGATTTCGGTCGTCGAAACTGTCGGCGTCGAGACACGCGGCGGCTACTACGATGGGGCGGGCGCGCTGCGCGACATGGTGCCCAACCACATCATGCAGCTCATCACCCTGACCGCGATGGAGCCGCCAATCTCGTTCGAAGCGAACGCGGTGCGCGACGAGCAGGCCAAAATACTCCATGCCATCCAGCCCTTCAGCAACGAGGACGTGCTCAGCAAAACCATCCGCGGGCAATATGGAGAAGGCACAATGGACAACCAGCGCGTGCCCGCCTACCGCTCGGAGGATGGCGTGCCCCCGGATTCGCGCACCGAAACCTTTGTCGCCATGAGGCTGTTGATCGACAACTGGCGCTGGGCCGGAGTTCCCTTCTATCTGCGCACCGGGAAGCGGCTACCCGGCCGCAATACGCACGTCGTGATTCAGTTCCGGCGCGCGCCCTTCATGCTCTTCCGCGAAACCCAGGTCGAGAACATGATGCCCAACCAACTGGTGCTGCACATCCAGCCGGAAGAAGGCATCTCGCTGCGCTTCGCGGCCAAAACTCCCGGGCCCGCCATGCAACTGGGCGAAGTAAATATGGATTTCGCGTACGCCGACTATTTTGGGTCCAGTTCTTCAACCGGCTACGAACGCCTGCTGCATGACTGCATGACCGGAGACGCCACGCTGTTCCAGCGCGCCGACATGGTCGAGGCCGGTTGGAGCATTGTCAATCCCGTGCTCGACGTGTGGAAGGCGCTGCCGCCGCGTAATTTCCCCAACTATCCCGCCGGAACCTGGGGCCCGAAAGAGTCCGACGAACTAGAGCGTTTTCTGAAATGGT
>PLIC01000014.1 GCA_003139995.1 Candidatus Acidiflorens stordalenmirensis
GCCAGACCAAGTTGCCAAAGGCAATTACATCTTCCCATCACCCAAGATGGGCGGAAAGCAACCGTATTGGCCTTGCGCCTTGCTTCAATACGGGCTTGCACATTGTCCGCAATGTTCTTGCGCTTATTCATTGTAAGTCGCGCCGATTACAGCGGCTCCTTCTCTGGCAAAACGCGCAAGCTCGTCTTTGTGAAACATCACGCGGCTGCCAATCGGTGTAGGATGCAAATGACCGCGTTTGACAAGGTTATCGACCGTGCGAGCGTGGACACCGAGAATCTGGGCAGCACCATCACGCGAGTGCAGCAATTGATTTGCTGACTGATTCAGATTGGAGTTGCGATGTAATGTAGTAAGTGTTGCCATTTTAAGCCTCACTGCGGTTGCGGGATATTATGTGGTTTTGTGATCTTCTGCACAGGCGGTGTGTAATTCACCGGCTCGGGTTTACGGATCGTATTGTCGAAGCGGATAACCTTGGCAGGAACGATCTCCTGCACCGGGCTGGGGTTGTGTTCAGCGCGAGGCATATTCTTAACAACTCTGGGGTCTGCCTTCTGCTCAACCGGTGCCAATGGTTCAGCCGGAATAGGCTTCCTCACAACCTGCCCGAATCGAACGGTGTCGTGTGGAACGTAATGCTGTGGAGGATTGGGCAGGCTGTTCTCTGCCGCACTTGGAGCCTCAACAAAGTTAAACTTTTTGTCAGGAATCACTACGGCTGGGCTAGGACTGTAAGTAGCCCTTGGACATTCGCCAAAGCACGTTGCTTCGTTGCTGCGCGGTTGATGGATGCCAGCCGGTTGCGGTCGGGGAGAGTCTGGTTTTACAAACTTTCCGCCGGTGCGTGCTCCTGCTACTGGCACCCAAGTGCTTTTAATTGTTTTCGCCATGATTAGTCATTCTGGTCAACGCGATTGCCGGGGAAGCTCTCGAACACGTTGCCATCTTCCTTGTAAAATTTTGAAGTCTGCTGACCCTTCATCTGCTTTCTTACGCCCTTGGTATCTGCGATCTCTTGGACGGATGCTTTGGCTGAGTCACCAGAAGGCCCACGATAATCAGCGCCAGTCTTTAAGTCTTTGAAGTCAACTTTCCGAACAGAAACAGGTACCTTGGTGCCGTCAGTAATAGCCATGCCAGAAGTATTTGAGGCAGTAGCAGGAACTTCTTCAAATGCACCACCTGATACTTCATTGCCGGAATTAACGCCTGAGCGCCTACTGGCTCCTTCTGCTTGTGCAGCTACACGCGTTTCTACATTCTTGAGTGCGTCTGCATCTTGTGAACTGACCACGCGCTGTGAACTGAAATCGTCTGTTACATTGCGTCCTACGGTGATGCCAGTGCTAGTTGCTGTTGCCATTGGATGCTTCCTTTTTCTGCTGATGAATCCAGCGTTGATGTGTTTGCGAAAATCTCTTGTAAGTGCCCTTAACAATTTCGTGGGCTATAAATTTTGCTAGTGACATGATGTTTTTTCCTTGAAGTAGGTTCCTAGTTTCGTTAGGCCGCGACGGATGTACGCAGAGCCAACCCGTTGCTTGATGTGCATCCTGATTGCTACCGGTATGCGATCCTCTGGCACCAAAAAGTCAAGATAGGTGTTTCTCCAAAGCTCATACTCAAAAGGTGAAAGGGATCGCTTTGCTGCCAGACCGCAGTCGGCTCTGAAATCTGCATCGCACGGCTTTACGTTATGCGCTCGGAGGGTGCTTACAAAACTCTTCTCGTACAAATGGCTTGTGACAAAATCGAACATTGCCAAGCTCGCTGTTCGTCTTTCGTGAGTTGTTTGGGACTCACTTACTACATCAAAACTTGATCCCACTATCTGCCTGCTTTCTAAAAGGAGACGGGCTGACTCTGACCTTACTGAGAGAATCAGCCCGTTTTTGCATGGCAATCGGCAAACTTAAGCGGGCAGGGGAAAAAGGGATGGATGTCCCAAAAGCCTGCCCGCTTGATCGTGGGAGCTGCACTGAGAGCATGAGAAGCAATGCGCTCAACCAACGATGTCTTAAGATCAAACGCAAGGAAGGGCTAACAGTAGGGGAAAGCCCTGTCCTTGCGTTTATTGCCCCGGAGTGGCAGGGCAAACTCTATCTATGCAAAATCTGTCCAAGCAACCTCTCGGCTTCTCTCAAGTTGCCGTTTGCGGCACTATTGAGCTGCGCTTGGAGTTGAATCCTTTGCTGAACGCTTAACCGCGCGTAGTCCGATTTGGTCATCGTTGCCGGGTTGGTATCAGCGGCGGACTCGCGTTGCTGTGGCAACCGGGCCCATGCATCCAAGCCGAAGCGAGTAATGAAGTCTGACTTCTCTTTCGCCGTCTTGAGATCGGACTTACTGCCAATGTCGATTGTTCCTGCCCGTACTTGCTCGGCAACGCTATCTCGGTCACCGATAGCCGGATCAGTCAACAGGACATTCTCAACCGCTTTCTGGAGATCGGCAGTGGCATCGCCTTTGCAGAGGATCACCCAACCGCGATCTGTGAACCTGAAACTATGTCCGCTTGCTCTTAATGCGGCGATGATCGCATAGACTGCCGGTGCTCGCTCGCCTACATGCTTAACGGGAGAGGTGTCGCAACACCGGCTGACTGCGGTTAGAAGGCGTTGCTGATTCTGGGCTTCTTGCGTAAACTCGTGGTGCTCATTGCTGTGCTCGTGGTCTGACATAAGTGCTCCTTGTGATCTGTTGAGTCGCCGAGCCACACAACTGCCGAGAGTCCAAGGCCGGAACAGGCAGTTGCGTGGAGGGCGCTAATGTGAATTTGCTGCTAGGTGTCGAGGTGCTGCGCAGCAGGTGCTACTAGACTGAGGCTTGGTTACTGACGATACAGTGAGTAAAGCAGGCAAAGCTCAAGTGTCAATACTATTGTATCATACCCGATGCCACGCTGTCAAGTCAACCAGTCCTTTAGAATGAGAGACTTACAAGGATTTTTATCAGTGCTTATCAGTGCTTATCACAGCATAGACCATTGATTCTAAAGGACTTAGACTTTCAGAGTGATAAAATGCCGGTCACACCTTTAGAATCAACGTTTTAGCCATCCGGATAGGCTTACTCGTTTGTAGTGTACACAAATAGGCCGGTCTGCTGAGGCTGTCGCCAGTAGCTCATGCCATACTTGACCATCCTATCCCCAGCGACGCAGCCTGGGGCCTCCTATGGCCTGTCCTGAAGCCATTCCTAAGCCAATCGCTCTGATACGCTCTGACATTCGACTATTTCAATACAGTGCCATTTTGGTGCTTTGGACAGCCAAGTCTACAGACGATTGAAACTGCTATAAAAATGCAGGGCACCCGCGCAGTAGCCGAGCCGGTATCGGTGCCATACCATGCCCGGCGGTGCTGCCCAGACCCTCAAAGTGGTAAAGAGGTAAGTTCTTGTGGTTGAAGGACTTAGGTTACAGAACCATAGGACTGTAACGCAGCATCACCCTTTGGTTTGGCGGTGGGATTGCATAGTGGTCTGCCTTGGGGTTGCAATGGGATTGCATTGCTTGTAAAGCATTGATAACACAGAGGTTATACGCTGACGCCCTTTGGATTATCGCTGACGAACCTGTGCACGGTGCCGGAGCGTCTAACCGTTGGTTCTCTGTTAGTTGTTGATTCTATTAGACTCGACCGGTGAACCAGAGGTAACAGGTTGGTATTGTAACACTTTGTTACTGTATCATTGTGGTACTTTGGTGCTTTGGTATACCTATGGTGCTGCATAGCAGGCCTTGGCGATTCTGCCTATAGGTTGACACCAGCGACACCAGCGACGGCACCTGTCTGCCTGCCTTGCGTTAGCAGCTCATGTCCTATAGGTGCTTGTCTTAGCGGCTCGAAATCAGTCGTTTACAGTGTACACGAATCAGCAGTGATCTTCGTCCTTCTAAGCAACTGTTGCATTTCGCAACCGCGCCGAGCGCCGCGAGGACAGTAACACAAAAATAAGTTACCAAAGGGTCTTGACATCACTTTGGTGTTTTGGTATTCTATCATTGTACTCGGGATAGGCAACCGAAGCCCGAACGGGAAAACGGCTCCGCAGTGACGGATGATCGCCAATCGGAAACTGACCAGTTGACTCCCGATGCAACCGCAACCGGCTGCTGAGTGCCGGGGCGATCTGCCACACCGCGCACCTGACGAATCGGGCCGGTTGATAAAAGATCGCTGCAACAAATTTTTCCGTCCTTATTACAGGGAACTTTTCAAGCACATCGCAGTGTGCTTGCCGAGTCAACCTGACTCACGGGAGGAAAAAACAATGAAAAAGACAATCGCAACAATCGCACTGGCGCTGTTGATGTGCTGCTCAGCGTTCGCACAAACCGCGTGGGATTACGAGACTAAAACCGACATAGAAGGGAAAACCACCGAGTATGCCACATCGGGAAGTTTTGTTATCCGTTGCTCACAGTCATGCAAAGTGTTTTTCACCCCGGAGAGATACACTTTAGTTGAAGATGGGTATAACGTGCTTGTGAAGTTCAATGACAAGCCAGCAAAACAGTACAGCGTCACTCGCTCAGAGGATTACACGGCCTATTTTTTTGATAACCCCATCGCCATCTTGAGAGCTATTCGAGACAACGGCGGATACATAACAATTCAATACAAGCCATACGAAAAAATAGCTGAAACGGTGAAGTATGGGGTGTGGAATCTTCCTCCAACCATTCTTGTGCGGATTGCTGAAACCAAAGCTAAAAAAGACGCTCTGAAGGATGCCACATCAGCCTTCGTAACCCACACAAAGATTTGTGCAGAACTATCCGAAAAAACGAAAGACGTTTACTCAAGTGGTTGGAGCGCTGCCTATGAAAAATCAAAGAAAGAGGGCTGCCAGTAGCGTGTACTAACACCGCTTTTCAGTTCAGGCAGGGGATTGCTTGAACATCTCTGGATTCTTCAGGGAGAACCGCTACACAACATCACGGAGGTCTTATGACCACGATCATGATTGCTCTGATGGTTGCTTACCTAATCGCGTTTCTTTCGGTGCGTTACTACATTCGCCGTCAGGAACGAAGGCTCAACTTGAAGTGGGTATTCAAGTCAAGATTCAACAGACAACGCAATCCGGTGCAGCCGCATCAGGTGCAGCCGCGTCAGGTAGTAGTGCGGAGAGTCAGGCAGCCCATTGCCTGCGCATCGTATGCACCCGGCTTTCTCCGTCCTGACGATGATTTAGAGCTTCTGAAACAGATCGCACAATTTGGGAGGGCGTCATGAGACGAATTGGCGGTGCAAGAGGAACCTTTTGGACACCAGAGCAGACGGCTACGCTACTACAGGCAGCCCGTTCACATTCCGAACGTGACTACCTTGCAATCTTGATGTTGCTCAATCATGCGTTGCGAGCGAGTGAGTTAATCAGCTTGCTGCCATCTGATATTCGGGATGGTCATCTGTACGTCTCACGTTTGAAACACAGCAAGCGCACGGTGCAGCCGTTGACTGATAAAGAGAGAGAATCCTTCTACATCCTGTTCAACGGTGTGCAGCCTGACGGTCGAATCTTTCCGATCTCCAGAATGCAGCTTTGGAGAATTATCCAGCGTCATTGCCTGACAGCAGGCATCCCACTTGCTGCTTCGCATCCGCATTCTGCGAAGCACACGCATTGTAGAACGGTGCTGGCAAAGACTGGCAACTTGCAAGTAGTCAAGACTACAGCCGGTCACGCTTCAATCAGTTCAACGATTCAGTACACGCAACTAAGCGATCAGGAAGCTGCTAAGGCAGCAGAAGGAGCACTCGTATGGAATCACCAGTGACACCAGAAGTTGCAACGAAGAAAGAAGCACCAGCACCGAAGCCAGCGAGCCTGAAGAGTTTTCTGCTGGCATCGAAGCCGGACTCCGTGATCCCTGCACATGTCAGCATCATGTGCTTGATCCTCACGGCTCCGAATCAGAAAGCAGAGTTCTTTATCAACAAATGCGGCTTGCACGATGGGGCAGCCGTCAGACGTGCGCTGAAGAATTTGCAAATGATCGGCTGGGTTGCCAAGGACGGTGAGAATCAGTACCGCGCAGTGCTCGACAAACTTCCGAAGGGAGAATGACAATGGCGTTCAAAAGTTTGTTGTTATTACCATGGTCAGGTGAGCCACACGAGCGAATAAGGGCATGTGCTGCACTGAGGAAGGCAATCAAGATGAAATTTATAACGCTTCCTCAAGGGCAAGACGAAGCAGGGTTTTTGAATTCCCTGCGAAGCGGGGAGAATACGATACCTCCTGACCGGGTGTTGGCAACGGTGTATGACCTTGTTCGCAGACACCATCTGAACATTGCAAAAGGCAAAGCACATGCTGCTGAAGTCGCAGAGGCAGCCAAACCCATCAAGCAACGCATGGCTGAAGCTGTGGAAGCGTGCAAGGCTGCCGATGCTGAACTCAACAGGCTCGCCAAAATTAAGGCGGAAGAACTAACGAAGAAACACGCTGAGCAACTGGAAAAAGATCGCGCCGAAGCCTTGGAGAAAGCACGCAAGGCGCAAGAAGAGCGTGAGGAAGCCATGCGGGAATGGGATGCCGGTGCAGCACAGCGTGAAATAGAACGTCAGCAAGAGGAACGACGCAAAAAGCTGCAAACAGAAAAGAAGGAAGCTCAGCGAGCATCACACGTTGCTGTTGTTCGACACTCTGTTGAGCGCATCTTGAGCGATGCTGATCCTCTGACAGATCAATTAAAAGCCATAAGTCAGGCGAAAACTATCACCACTTTAGCAGAAAGAAAATTGCTGAGGAAAGCATTTGATGAGGCAATCGAACGTCTCAAGTTTCAAAAATCAAAACTGTAAGGGCCTTCGCAGACATGAAACGCGAGGGCCTTCTTTCTATGAGTGCTGCGCTGTGGCAGGGGTCTACACCCAATGTCGGCCCTGACTGCCATTCCTGCTACGTCTACGGCTCTCAGGGCTTCTAATGCGAAAGTTGTCTACAGCAAACACCGTTGTGCTAGTATGCGGCTATATGAAAGGAGCCTAAGAAAATGGGGAAACAGAAAGGAAGTTTTCCTCCCGGTAAGTATGGTCATGACCTCCGCTGGCGCGTCAAAGCTGTACGAGGAAAAGAGGAGCCTTACCTCTACGTAACCATGCGCCTTACAGAAAAGCATGTAAGCGAAATCCTGCTTCCGCAAATCCAGAAATTCTTACGTACATTGGACAAGCAAGGTGTGCCGATTACGCAGAGTGCTCTTGTGAAATCAATGCTGAAGAGAAAGAAAACGTGATCCGTTTGTGATCCGTTAACGCGAACTATCATGTACTAAGATCAACTTTCATTGCCAGCCGTGCTCTGTAAGCGCTTGCGTTTGCGTTTCGCGGTGGATTAGAACTCTCCCGACTTGCGCCGCGTGGTAAACTCAGCTCCTACGCAAGTCGAGTCACTTGCCAAGGGGCCGCGCTGATGGTTTCGATTGGTCGGGGCAGGGAATTGCAAAATCATTGTGGAATAGACTGCCGCAAGCTGCTTTCCCCAACCCCCAAAACCGCAGCATCACATTTCTGCCCATGCAAATTCATTATCTTAAAATACAAATAATTACCCTCATCAGAAATTGGACCGTTCTTACCCTTCTTATTCTCAGAAAATGGTCCTATAGCATAAATGTCATCTCCTAATCGAACAGAAGTAAGACATTTACCACTACGATGAATTCCTCCATGATAATCAAGATGATGCGGTGCATATCCATTCAAAAGAATATACTCTTGCGTACCAATCTTAATAGTTACAGTTTCACAACAAGTCAAAGGTCCATAAGACGCAAACACTCCAACAACACGAACTTTCAAAGGATAGTCCTTCTCTTCCGCTTGCACAACACAACACATCATAGCTACCACTATAGCTATAAGTAAAAAAGTCTTCATATGTTCTGCTGGTTTGATTTTCATCTCACCCTCCAATTTGCAGACCAGCCATAATCAGATTTATCTTCTTGCCCATTGTGCGTTGAAGGCTACTTCGCCATCGCTTCGGGTACCCACTCTGGCTTATTACATTTATGTCGGGGGCAGCACTCTATCTCGCCGATCCGATCCCACGAGCAATAGCGCCACGGCTGTACCATCTCTAAGGGCGTAATCCTTGGAATAAACTTCGGCGATCCATTTCCCAAACGAGACAGGGCTGTGAGTAGCTGATGATGGTCAGGTCGGGTTTCAGGAACGCATTCCTCCCCGCTGGGTACAAACAACCAAGGACGTAAACGTACAAGCCAATCCTCCCGAAGAGCGCTCTCACGGGCCAGAGCACCGCGAATGCTCTCCCAGTTGTCATTCCATGTCTTGAGACGTTTGATGAGTGCAGCTAGCTTGAGACTGTAAGAGATTTCGCACAGAAAAACGGTTTCTGAGCGAAAGTCTGCGACAACAGCGTCGCAGTACCAATGGGTGATGCCTTTGTCGGGGTTATGTCCCCGACTGATTTGTATGCAGCATTCGGTGTTCACAAAGAGGGCGCGATCCGCTCTCAAATAATCCATGACGACGCTCTCGTAGTAGTCCATTCGGCGGCCTCGATATTGTCTAAAAAGTGCGTTGCAATCTTGAATTTTATTGGAGGCTCCAAGGGGAAGCTGCTTGCCAGAGCATCCTCAGACGGCCCCAGCATAAGCGATGTGGCTCGCGGGGGCAAGGACATGTGGCAGTGGCAAGTGATGCCTACGGGAGAATCGGCCAGACCGCCCGCTCTCGCTGTACAAAGATCAAAATTTTGGGTGCTGCGCCAGTCTGCCCACTCTGCTGTGGTGGGACGCTGGCGTGTCAAGGTAGCGCTCTAGTAGCCGGCCATTGATCCTAAAGGGGTTAATAACCGGAGGAACCGGCATAACCGTAATACTCGGCGCAATTTGCTACCAAATTGCTACCAAAACATGCAAGTGGGTTCGGGGCTGGAATCGTGGGGGATCGGCCCCTTCACTGTCCTGACTATCCTTACATTGGTGTTCTGTTTTCGCGAGAACGGAGGAACCACGATTTCGTGATTTTGTGCAGAAACGTAGAAACCAGATTTGAACTTCCGACCCCCTGGTCCCGAAGTAAGGAGTTTAGTCTGTAACTGATTGGTCTGGTTGCGCTTACGAATCAGTGATGGAGACTCAAATGCGCCCTTGCGCCCTGAAGGGTATGAACTAGCGGTTTCTGCTTGGGAAAGTCAAGTCAAAGCAGCTTTTAAGAACAATACCCCTCACCGGAGACAAATCGCGGATAGTACCCAAATAACGACATACCTGGCCGCACCATATCGTGCCAGGTTGCGGGGCGGGTCGCTATCGCCGCCGAATTGGCCATTTGAAAATACACCGGCGAAAATCCGGCTTCCAGGACGGTCTGCCGGGCTTTTTCAAAACGTGCCATCTGTTCTGACGTGTCCGGCATGTCTAGCACTTCCGCCGACGCCAAATGTGTAAATACACCTTCCAGTTCCAGTTCCGGGGTAGCCCTTAGAGCCCGTAGTACCTTGGGTAAACAGCAATCGTTAACACCTAAGCGTCCCAGGCCGGTGTCCGCCTTCAGGTGCACCGGGAAGGGCCTATCGCCGTACCTGCCAATTGCACCTGCGAGACGACTGATGTGCCAAGGTTCCCATACGGCAGGTGTCAATCGTCGCCGAAGCACTTCCTCTTCTTCTCCCTGCCAGTATCCAGCCAGCAAGAGTATTCGGCCGGTGATGCCGGCGTCACGCAGACGAACTCCTTCTTCGGTGGATCCTACTGCGAACCATCGTGCTCCTTCTTCCTGCAAAGCCTGGGCACATTACACCATGGCCGGTGGCGTCCCCTTTGACCACCGCACAAACGACGACCTCCCTGCCTACATGCTGCTGAATGTTTCTAAAATTTTGCCTCAAGTTCCTTAGGGATACTTCAGCCCAGGCAGGCCTCATATGCTCTCGCTAGTGTTTGAGTTCATCTTGAAGGCATCCAGACAGCTCATTACTCCGCCGCGGCGCCCCGCTTCTGCGCCCAATGGCTCATACATCGTCTGCCGACCCAGAGGTTGCGCCCGCCGGAAACTGAGCGGCGTATTTTGCATAGATTTCGTTGTAGCACTTGCTTCGCTGGCCCGGCGTGAAAACTGCGGGCCTGGTGTTTGCGAAGTATTTCTTACTGTCTATCAGTCCCGTGAGGAGTGTTGCTCCAATCGCTGCCGCGGAATCCAGCCGGAAAGCATGAACGGGCCGGCCGATGATATCGGCCAGCAGCTGCAACTCCTCCGGAATGTTGGCGATCCACCCGGCTACGCGTACAAATGGCAGCGGCCCTTCCTCTTCGAAGACTTCCAGGCAACGTCGAATCTCGAAGGACATGCCTTCGAGCAACGCACGCGCAATCTTCGCCCCGCCGTGAGCCAACGTCAGTCCTGTCAGAGTGCCTCGCAAGCGGGGATTCCACAGGACTCCTTGTTCGCCGCCCCCAAGATAAGGCGCGAAGAGCAGTCCGTCCGCGCCGGGGGCGATCTTATATGCCGATTGCCACAAAGACTGTTGCGTCTTCTGGTTGGCGCGGCGCAGGAGAACGCTGGCCGCCCACTCGCGTGCAGAGCCGGTGGTGAGCAAGTCTGCCTCGCAGCCATACCAGCCATCCACCGCGAACGGGGTAAGGAGATACCTGCTCCGTCGGTCCCAGCGCGGCCGCGAATCGCACTTCATAATGACTGTACTGGTACCCGTCAGAACGGTGGCCGTGTGCGCGAACCGTCTGGCGCTACTGAGCGCATAGACGCCGGCGACTGAATCGGCACACCCCAGCACCACGGGGGTTCCCAACGCGCAGCCGAGTAGCTGCCTCCCCCGCTCGCTGAGAGGCGCGCGGAATAAAGAACTCTCAATCGAAGGCAGACTTTCCTTAGCGATGCCCCAGAATTTACAGAGTTCCGGATCCCAAGCCTTCAAGTGCAGGTTGTACAAGCCGTATCCGGAAGCTGTGGATGGATCGGTGGCCGTTAACCCGGTGAGGGCATGGAAAAGGAAATCTTTCGCGGAGAGCAGCGTGCATGCCTTCTGTTTCGGCCCTTGATGGTACTGGAACATCGGCCCGAGATAGCGGCCGTCGATTAGCACGCCCGTTTTTCGGTAGATGTGGAGGCGAAGATCGTTATCGACCCGTTCACTCACCCATCCATCTGCTCGGCTGTCTTGCCAGGTAATTGCGGGAGCGACCGGCTTCTGTTTGCCCAGCACTACGAGTGTGGGCATTTGGCCGGTCAGTGCGATGCCTGCCACCCGGGCCTTATGCGCCAACCGCGATCCAATCTTCTTCGCAGCGACGGACAGAGCTTTCAGCCAGTGCTGGCAATCCTGTTCCGCCTGCCCCGCAGCGGTGGAGATCGTGTCGTAGGACTCGCGTACGCTCGCAACCACGTGACCGTCCCGGGAAACGGCGACGAGCTTGATCGCCGACGTTCCGAGGTCAATTCCCAGCACGCACAAGGTTAGCTGCACTTGGCTGTCCTCACTTCTTTAAGACAAATTTCTACTTAGGTTGAGCGCGACGAAACAGCAAGAACTCCAGTTCAATTCATCGCAATCTGCGGTGCATCTCGGGCAATGCGCCCTCGACTGCCCGCAGTGTGCACTCCACATCGATGTCAGTATGGGCAAAAGAGACAAATAGGTTCTCGAATGCGTCGGGGTGAAAGAGCACTCCTTGCTTCATCATCTCCTCCCACCAGATGCGAAACCGGTCCCGGCGCGCGTGACGGATGGCGTCACGGTAATTGCGGATGGGAGAACTTGTGAACCATACCTGGAACAGCGGACCGATCCCGACTATGCTGATCTCGAATCCCGCAGATTCCAGGCGTTCCCCAATGCCCCGCATCAGCCGCTGACTTCTATCGAACAGCTGTTGATAAATGCCGGGCGTCGTCAGAAAATTGAGAGTGGCATTCGCTGCGCTCACTGCGATGCCGTTGCCGCTGTATGTCCCTGCCATGGACACTGTCCCATCCGCTACCAGTTGCATGATCTCCTTCTTGCCACCGAGAGCGGCGATGGGAAACCCGCCTCCAAAACCTTTGGCCATGACAGTAAGGTCCGGCACCACTCCGTAATATTGCTGCGCGCCTCCCAGCGCAATGCGGAATCCGGTAATGACTTCGTCGAAGATCAACACTATGCCAAACTCATGGGTCAACTGCCGCATCAGTTCCAGGTAGCCGGGCACCGGCAGAATACAGCCGGTGTTGCACATGACGGGCTCGGTAATCACTGCGGCAATCTCTTCCCCGTGCTCGCGGATCATGCGCTCTAGCGCGTCGCCGTCGTTCCACTGTAGGACGAGGAGAGAATCTTCCAACCCTTTCGGAAGGCCCGGTCCCTGCGGAACTGGGACCGGTCGCGACTCGGGACCGGCCTTATCGAGCGGAGGGTGCTTGCTCCAGTACACCGCATCGGAAAAGCCGTGATACATACCCTCGAAGCGGATGATTTTTGACCGGCGCGTGTAAGCGCGGGCGAGGCGCACAGCGTAAAGGACTGCTTCCGTCCCCGTGTTTGCGAGGTGCACTTGTTCGACGCTAGGTACCGCATCAATCATCTTCCGCGCCAGTTCGATTTCGTCGGCCACGGGCAGGGCGAATACGGTCCCCCTTTGAGTGATGAAATCGACTACGGCCTTGGTTACCTGTTCAGGCCGATGACCAAGAAGCATTGGGCCCAACCCCAGTAAATAGTCAATGAATTGGTTGCCATCGGCGTCGACGATCCGGGATCCTTTTCCGTGGTCAACAAAGAGAGGGTAGGGTGACCAACCTGAGAAGGGAGCGCGCGCGGTGCTGTTCACGCCACTTGCGATCACATCTTGCGCTTGCGCGAAAAGGCGCGCCGACTCTACTGTTGCTTTCATACCCGCAACCTCGTTCTCCACTTTCATGTTAGGTCCTCGTGATCAAAACTCCCCGCGAAATCTACCTCGCCTGGTCTGGAGCTGAATCTGCTGCTGGCGTGGGTCGCTAAGGAAAGGCACTTTGCCAATGTAGTGGATGCCCAGCGCAATGGGCAGCGCCACGGCGGTGGCTCCGAGACCTGCCCACAGCACCGAAGTCGGAACCGCCCGGGTCAAGACCGCCTCAACAACTATGGTGAGAAGAGATATTGCCCCAAGTGCCGGCCACAGGCCTCCGAGAACAAAATTGCCGGCGTTCTTGAATAGCACAGCTCGATACTGCCAGACAGCAGCGATGGCGGTGAGAGCGTAGAACAGAGAAGCAATAATGCCAAGAGCGCTGGCGATGTTGGACAGCACTTCGCGTGTGCCTCCAGCTTCAAATGCCGTCAACATGAGGAAAACCAAGTTGATGCCACCCATAAACAGCGTGACCGCCCAAGGGCTCCCTGTTCTGGGGTGAACGATCCTGAAAAACGACGGCATTACACGGTCCTTCGCCATGGCGAACCCAAGCCTTGAAGAGGAAACAATCGCGACCTGCAAGCATGCGACCGTCCCCAACAAGACGACCAAACTTAACAGCAGCGAACTCGGCCCCGGCATCAACCGTTGCGCAATGACTGCCAGTGCATTCCCCGCAGAGCTCTGCAACGCCGATCGATTCAGGACGCCCTGATAGGCGAAGGTGATCAAACCGTAGACAAACAACAGAATCACCACGCTGGACACGGCTGCGCGGCCCGGATTCGCTTCCTTATCCTTGGTCTCCTCGTTGACATAAATCGCGGCGTCCCAGCCTGAGTACATAAACACGGCGATGAGAATTCCCGCCGAAAACCCTTTCATTCCGCCCGCGCCAGCGATGCTAAACCATGCAGGTGTAACCCGTGCCGCGGCGTGGCCCGAAATCAGTGCTCTTATGCCAAGTATGGCAAAGAAGAAAAGCACCAGATATTCAAAGACTGCCAAAACTCGTTGAAGACGGGCAGCGATTTCGATGCCTGCCAGGAGCAGGAAAGTGACTATCAAATTCCAAAGACTGCCCACAGCTACGGCTGCCAGCTTGTTGTTCGCCATGCCGGGGGCTAGCAGCTGAAGTGTGTATATACCGGCTGGCACCGTCATACTCGTGGTGCCGAGGGTGTAATACATCAGAATCATCCAACCAGCCACGAAGCCCAAATAAGGATGCAGGGCTTTGGAGACCCAAGTGTAAGTAGCGCCCGCACTCTGCTCCCAGCGATTCAGGCGCTGATAGGCAAGAGCAATGCCCAGCATAGGGACAAAAGCGCACGCGATGGGCAGCAAGCCGGCATAGCCAACGGCCGCCACCAACGCAGGCAGCGCCACGGCCATCGTCTGGGCGGGAGCGGAACTGGCCAGTCCCAGGACGATGGCATCACTCAGGGAGAGCGCGTTCGCTTTCAGATGGCCGCTTGGCGCCATCTCAGTCTTCGCCGGAGACCCGGTATCAGTAGAATTTGCTCGCATAGGGTAAGTTACGGATGCCAGTGCTCCTGACGAACAGTCAGCTCTTCCACTCTCTTTCTGCGAATGTCGTAACCGAGGCCCGGTGTCTCAGGCACCCGTATCGTCCCCGCGGAGCTGACCTCGACTTCGGGCTCGATGATGTCTTCCTCCCAATACCGCTGGCTCGCGGACACATCCCCGGGCAGTACGAACCCTGGCAGGGCAGACATGGCAATGTTGTGGGCGCGGCCAATGCCCGATTCCAGCATTCCCCCACACCACACCGGGATGGAGTTTCGCACACAGATGTCGTGCACTTGCTTGGCCTGCGTATGTCCTCCGACTCTTCCCAGCTTGATGTTGATAATGCGGCAGGCCCCCATATTGATTGCCGCGTCTGCATGGGACGGATTGTGAATGCACTCGTCTAAGCAGATGGGGGTGCGCAACTGCGCTTGCAGCAGTGCGTGCTGATAAATGTCGTCCCAGGCCAGCGGTTGTTCAATCATCATCAGGTCGTACTGATCGAACGCCCGGAGTAGCTCTATTTGTTCAAGACGGTACGCCGAGTTGGCATCAACCATGAGTTTGATTTCAGGGTAGTGCTGGCGAACAGCAGCCACGATCGCCAGATCCTTACCGGGCTTGATCTTGAGCTTCACTCTCTGATAACCGGCGCGCAGCTCGCTATCAATTTTCGCCAGGAGGGTTGCAATCGAGTCTTGGATTCCGATAGAGACGCCGCAGGGTACCTCTGGCAGGGTTCCGCCAAGCAACCTCGCCAGTGGCAACCCCTTTTGCTGCGCCTCGATATCCCAGATCGCGTTTTCCACGCCCGCCTTTGCCATCTCGTGCCCGCGGATGGGGTCAAGAAGACTTTGTATTTCAGTGGCGCTGGCAACACTTTTTCCGAGGACCAAGGGCACCATGAAGTCTCTTACAACGTGCCAGGCTGTATCCGTGGTTTCGGCGTTGTAAAAAGGATTTTCCGCGGCAGTGATCTCGCCCCACCCGCGTACTCCATCCGCACCCGCTTCGATCAACAGAACACGCCTATCCCAGGTCACCTCCGAGCTGGTCTCGAAAGGGGCCTTTAAACGCATCTTGAGTTCTCGCAGTACGATGCTTTCGATTCGCATAGTGAACGATTCTGGTGGCATGCGGTTACAGCTCTTTACTCAACGCCGCACGGTTAAGAGGCCGCGTCATCAATCTTCAATCTTCGTACCAGCGGAAGCCGCGCTGTTGCTCCTGCGCTGCTTCGCGCGCCAGCGCCAGGGCGCGTCCGCGACGATAGTTGGCGCAAGCTACCAGTATTATATTAAGCAGTGCCATTGGACCCACGTAGGAATCTCCGAAATGGCAGGTTTCGACCGAAGTCAAGAAACACTCATGCGCGAAGCGTGCGATTGGCGAGACAAACGTATCCGTGATCCCGACACAGTATGCGCCGCGTGCTTTTGCCTGCCGCATGCCTTCCACCGTCTGCCGTAAGGCACGATGAAAGCTAATGGCAATTACAAGGTCGTTCTTATCCAGTGTGCGCACGAGATGGACGACCCGGCCCGGGGACGTGGCGGAGAAGACCGGTAGACCCAGCATCACCAGGTGGTGTTCGAGAAAAAACACGAGAGTTGCAGCCAAATCGCCGCCCAGCAAAGTGATGCGCCGTGCGGACCACACGCGCTTGGCGAATTGCGCCAGCTGCCGGGTGTTCGATGTGTTCCGCAAACTGGTGAAGTTTTTCTGATCCTGATCCAGCGAGTCGCGAACATGGGATGGAATGTCGGAATCCTTAGCCGCACCCGCCACCATGGAATCCAGCGAGGTAGCGTGCGCTATGGCCAGGTCATGCAGGTACTTGCGGAAGTCCGGGTAACCGGAAAACCCCATACCCCGGATCGCGCGCAGCATCGTAGCTGTGTCGGTGCGCAGCTTCCCAGCTAGTGCCCGGATACTGAGAAACAAGAAGCTGCGTGGGTCTTCGTGTACAGGGCGTATGAGCTCCTGTCGTTTGGGAGAGAGGCCGGCGATACGTTCATGCCAGCTTGACAGAGTCGAATGCTGATTTGTTCTGCGCCTGCTCATGAACACTGTACAGCATCAATCAACAATGCCGACCTGTCAAGCACACTGTCACATCTGTAACACTCACGACCGAATCTCGGAGAAGCCTACCAGGATCTACGTGACATGCCTAGTTTATTCAGACATTTAGTTCTTGACACGATCCGCAATTGTTGCTATAAGGGCGCTGCAGCACAACAGTGTCACATCCGTGACTAGCTGCAGTTCGCAAGGGCCTGAGATTGCGTATAGCAGCGAACGAACGGGTATCCGGGTTGCTGACTTTGGCCGTGCTTGGAACTGTGGGAGGACTCAGCTGGCCAGCCCTCCACCACGGCACGGCGTGGGACAATCGAAAAAGGATGAGTCAAGACCCGGACTAAGGTGCGCTGTGTCTTTTTTCGTCCTTCGCAATTAATTGGGGGGCGTCATGGCCACCGGACCAGGTCGGGGACAACGCTACTCGGCTGCGAAAGGAGTCCCTTCCAGGCGCAGGCCACTCTCCATCCGCCTGATCGAACGATTTGACGATCAGGGCGTCGCCGGCAAGGTCCGGAAAGAAACCGCTAGCGCGTGGCGCAGTCTGGCGTCGAATCGATGGAAAAAAGCAAGTAAAAACATCGAATCACCTTGACGATGTGTGGCCGCTGCTAGTAGCGTGTGGCTGTTTTACTGTGAGTTATCTTTATTTGGCAACTGAGACTGTGGAATCACCCGTGGAGCGGTAGATACTAGCTGCCCGTGGCAGATTGTCGGGAGTCTCTCGGGTGAACCAGGGAAATCCAACGTATCGCATTCGCAACTTACAGTTCAGAGGGCAGGAGGCTTGTATGGCGAATCGCCACTCCGTAAGCAACTTGCTGGTTCTGGTCGTTCTTGGAATCGCGACCACGCTCAGCTGGTCGCAAACTTCCAGTACATCGCTGCGCGGAACTATTGCTGACCCCGGAGGAGCAGTGGTTGTGGGAGCGGAAGTAACCATTACGAACTCTGCGACGGCCTACTCTCGCACTGTAAAGACTAATGGGCAGGGTGTGTATCAGTTCTTCGAAGTGCCACCCGCCACTTACAGCGTCAGTATCAAGGCGCCCGGCTTTCGTGCGGTTCGAGTCGATGATGTGCGTCTGATGGTAAACACCCCGGCGACTCTTAACCAGACGTTACAGGTTCAGAGCACAACGCAAACCGTCGAAGTAGTAAGTCATGGCGCGCTGGTCAACACAGAGGATGCCAGCATCGGCGAGGCATTCACCACCAACCAGCTAGAAACGCTTCCGCTCGAAGGCCGCGATCCGACAGCGCTCCTGAGCCTCCAGGCGGGAGTGCTGTATACGGGCAACAGTGCCAGCATTAACGCGGGCTCGGACAGTCGCAGCGGATCGGTGAGCGGCGCCCGTAGCGACCAGAGTAGCATCACCATCGATGGCGTTGACAACAACGATCCGGTGAAGGGCTACGCCTTTCAGGGGGCGTTGCGATCCACCATGGATTCGCTGGAAGAATTTCGCGTCGCCACTACTAATTCGAACGCGGAAGCTGGGCGCTCTTCAGGCGCGCAGGTGTCTCTGGTGACGAAGAGCGGGACCAACAAATTCCACGGCTCCCTTTATGAATACAACCGGTCCGGGATAGGCGAGGCGAACAGTTTCTTTAATGAGCGGACGGAGCTTGAAGCGGGGAACCCGAACCTACCTCCCCACTTGGTCCGCGATACCTTCGGCAGCGCGATCGGTGGGCCGATCGTCAAAAACCGGCTATTTTTTTTCGCGACCTACGAAGGCCAGCGAACCCACGAAAACGCCATCGTGACTCGGCTGGTGCCCAGCGCGAACTTGCGGAAGGGTATTACAACCTACCAGTGCGACACCAGTTCCCCGAACTGTCCCGCTAGCGGCTTGTTCACGCTGAGCGCGTCTGATCTCGCGCAGCTTGACCCGTATTGCAGCGGGCTTGGCACCTGCCCCCTGGGGCCCGGACCCGATCCAGCAGCCGAGCAGGTGTTCCAGGGTTATCCATTGCCGAACAACCCGCTGGGTGGTGGGGATGGTTACAATATTGCGGCGTTTACCTTCTCAGATCCTACGCCGGTGAAGCTCGATACCTATATCGCAAAACTTGACTACAATCTAACACCCAACGGAAGCCATCACTTGTTCCTCCGCGGCAACGTGCAAAATGATCACGGAACGGGGAGCGATGGTTCACAATTTTCCGGCCAGCCCCCAAACGCTACAGAAACCAACAATAGTAAAGGGCTGGCGGCCGGTTACACAGCAATTCTCAGCAACACACTGATTAACAGCTTCCGCTACGGGTACGTTCGCGAGGGTCTAGGACAGGGAGGGTTGCAAACGCGACCCTATATAAGCTTCTATGCTGGGATCGCTAACCCAGTAGGAGAGACGCCCACCATCAACTATCAGGTGCCGGTAACCAATTTAGTGGACGATATCACCTGGACCAAAGGCACTCATACCCTGGCATTCGGCGCCAATCTGCGCATTATCAATGATTTGATCCAGTCCAATCAACAATCTTTTGAGACTGCCGTCACGAACGCTACATGGCTGGCCGCCGCCGCCATCTCAGGAACCGGGACCAGCCTTGATCCCGGTGCTCCCCAATTCGCTTCCTTGGGGTTCCCCGCAGTTTCGCCGTCATTTTCGACATCCTACGACTCGGCGGTCAGTGCCCTGACCGGCATGGTGCCCCAGGCGACCCAGTACTACCAAATGACAAAGACGGGCACTCTTCTGCCCCAAGGGGCCATGGTCCCGCGTCATTTTCGAGCGCATGAAGCCGAATTTTACGTACAGGATGCGTGGCGCGCCAAGCCCAACCTGACGCTGACCTTCGGTGTGCGCTATACGTTGCTCCAGCCACCCTACGAAGCCAACGGGGAGCAGGTTGGAACCACCCCGGGCCTCAGTCAGTGGTTCACGAATCGCGCCAACGGAATGGCGCAGGGAGAGAGCATTCAACCGCTGATAAGGTTTAATCTGGCCGGACAAGCCAACGGCAAGCCTCCGATTTGGGCTTGGGACTATGGGAACTTTGCGCCGCGTTTCGCTTTTGCGTGGTCTCCGAAATCCGAAGGTAGCTGGTTGAAGAAGATGTTTGGGGAGTCGGGCAAGAGCTCTATCCGCGGAGGAATCGGTATGTACTACGATCACTTCGGCGAAGGTGTAATCAACAGTTTTAACCGCATGGGTTCCTACGGACTGACGGACATACTCGGGGATCCTGTTGGCCTGGTAACTCCCGATGAGGCGCCACGTTTTACTTCGCTGTACTCCATCCCAACGACTTATGCTACTTGTCCGACTCCACCCTGTACGTCTCCGCCCGGCCTCCTGGTTCCCCCACCGCCCACTCCCGGTTTCCCTGCTACGTTTCCCTACGGCCTCACCGATGGAGGCGCCGCTATCACCTGGGGTCTGGACGACAAGATGAAGACGCCGTATTCCTACGTCGTTGATTTCTCGATTACACGCGAATTACCGAGAGGATTCGTACTGGAGACCTCGTATGTGGGTCGCTTTGGCCACCGCTTACTGCAGCAGGAGGACATGGCCGCGCCAATGAACATGCGTGATCCCGCGTCCCATACGGATTTTTACACGGCGGCAACCGCCTTCGCGAAAGCTTACCAATCCGGGGTTCCAGTTCAGAGCATGGCTCCGATTCCGTTCTGGGAGGACTTCTTTCCCGGCGCCGCGGGAGCGGCGCCTTTAGCCAACCTGACCGGTGCAGGCTTGGCTTGTGCCCCAGGGATAGCACCTGCCAGCCCGTCCGCTACGCAAAACATGTACCAGACATTCAGCTGCAACCAGGGCGTCGACGCCCTGGTGTCGCTCCTCAATGCGGACTGGTTCTGCATTCCCGCTTGCGCCACGGTCAAAGGTGTAACCCAGCCTTTTCAGTTCTGGGACCCGCAGTTTTCGTCGCTGTACGCATGGCGGACTATCGGCAACAGCAGCTACAACGCCCTCCAAGTGAGTCTTCGACGCAAGATGGCATCCGGGCTGCAATTCGACTTTAACTATACATTTTCGAAGTCGCTCGACATAGGATCCGATGCCGAGCGTGTCAATCAATACGAAGGAGGCACGAGTGGCGGCGCCGGACAAAGCGCCGGAGGCTTCGCCAGCCCGATCCTCAACACGTGGTACCCGAACCAGCTCCGTGGACCGTCGGATTTTGATACGACTCACCAGTTCAACGCGAACTGGACGTACGAGCTGCCGGTTGGGAAAGGAAAGAATTTTGCCACCCATGGGCTGCTGGATGCAGTATTGGGTAATTGGGAGATCACGGGAATCTTCCGTTTGACCAGTGGCTTTCCCACCACTGTGGCAGACGGAAACTACTGGACGACGAACTGGGAGAACAGTTCCAACGCAATGTTGGTCGGGGCGAAGCCGAAAAGCGGAACCTTCATGGTGAACGGCAGCCCCAATCTGTTCCCGAATCCGGCCACAGCCATTAACGACTTCCGGTTTGCGTACCCAGGCGAGTCTGGGGAGCGGAACAACATCCGCGGCGCCGGTTACTTCGGAATCGATATGGGCCTGGGTAAATCCTGGAAGGTGAGGGAATCTTCCGAACTGAGGTTTAGTTGGGAGACTTTCAACATCACGAATTCAGTACGGTTCGATGCGGCTGCGTTAGAGCCGACCCCAGGCAGCAATGGCGAAGGCAATCTGAGCCTCACGAATAGTACGGGCTTCGGCTACTACACTTCGACCTTAACTAACCCGCGCGTCATGCAGTTCGCGTTGCGCTACAGTTTCTAGTGGAAAGCTGGAGAATATGAAACGCTCGCTCGCTCTCACATCACTGGTCTGTCTGTTGCTGGTTGGGGCTATGTCCTCCAGCGCGGTGCCCGACACACTTTCCGACAAGGTCGACCGAATCTTTGCGGATTGGAACACCACCAGTTCGCCGGGCTGCGCTCTGGCGGTGGTGAAGGATGGGCATATTGTGTACGAGCACGGGTACGGCATGGCGAACCTGGAACTCAGTATCGCAATCACGCCTCAGTCGGTGTTCGACATTGGCTCGATATCAAAACAAATCACCGCGATGGCGATCATCCTGCTAGCACAAGATGGAAAGCTGTCGCTCGACGACGACATGCGGAAATACCTGCCGGAAATCCCCGACTACGGCTCGCGAATCACAATACGACACCTGCTCCACCACACTAGTGGGTTGCGTAACTACGATGACTTGTTTGACCTCGAGGGCATACCGGAGGCCGACCTCACCACCGATCGCGATGCAATGGATCTGATCGTGCGCCAGAAGGGGGTGAACTTCAAGCCGGGAGAAGAATTCCTCTACAGCGATACGAATTTTTTTCTGATGTCTCAGATTGTGAAACGCATTACCGGGCAGACGCTGCGGCAGTTTTCACAAGAACGGATCTTCGGCCCTTTAGGGATGAGCAGCACGCATTTCCACGACGACCACACCATGATCGTGGCACGCCGGGCCACCGGCTATGCGCCGCACAAGGGGGGCGGATTTGAGATCGACATGTCCAATTTCGAGCAGTTGGGCGACGGCTCGGTGATGACCACTGTGGAGGATCTTTACAAGTGGGAGCACAACTTCGACGACCCGCTGGTCGGCGGCCGGGAAGCCATTCATCAGCTCACGACGCCAGGAACTCTCAATAACGGTCAACCCATCCCCTACGGCATGGGTCTGTTCATTGATCGCTACCGGGGGCTCAATTGGATTCATCACAGCGGGGAATGGGTCGGCTACCGGGCAGCTCTGAGTCGCTTTCCTGACCAGCATTTCTCAACCCTGATT
>PLIC01000055.1 GCA_003139995.1 Candidatus Acidiflorens stordalenmirensis
GTGATTCTTCAATCCGAAAACGGAATGCTCGGCATCGGGCCGTACCCACTCGAAGGCTCGGAAGACGCGGACCTGATCAACGCGGGAAAGGAAACCGTCAGCGAATTGGCGGGCACCGCGTACTTTTCGAGCGCCGATTCTTTCGCGATGATTCGCGGCGGCCATGTTGACCTTAGCGTGCTGGGCGCGATGGAAGTCGACGAATCCGGCAGCCTCGCCAACTGGATGATCCCCGGCAAAATGGTCAAAGGCATGGGCGGCGCCATGGACTTGGTCGCCGGAGCGCGCCGCGTGGTCGTCGCCATGGAACATACCAACAAAGATGGTCAGCCGAAGATCCTGAAAAAATGCACGCTGCCCCTGACGGGCGTGAAGGTCGTGGACACAATCGTCACCGAGATGGCCTACATCCGAGTCACGCCGGAAGGCTTACTGCTAGAAGAGATTGCTCCCGGCCTGACGGTCGACGACGTCCAGAGAGCGACTGAGGCGAAGTTGCGGATCAGTTCTGAACTGAAGACGATGTGAGTGAAGCAGTTTTCAGCTCTCAGTTCTGTTTGGCCGCTTCGAACTTTTTCCCCTGTGCTTGCGTATCATATTTAGGAGGAGGTGTCCCTATGATCGCCTTCCTGCTCTGGTGCTTGCTCTTCATCCTGTGCTGGCCGGTGGCACTGCTGGCGCTGATACTCTATCCGATCGTGTGGCTGCTGTTGCTGCCCTTCCGCATCGTTGGGATCGCGGTCCACGGAGCCCTCGCCCTGGTCTGGGCCGTGGTGATGCTGCCTGCGCGGTTGCTCAGTGCTCCGTTTCGGCTCTCGCGAATATGAAAGGCGGGGCGCGATCGTCGTTGCACCCAGCAACAGGCAGCCGTTCGCCCCGCGACAGGATTTCCGCCATGAGCTAGCAAAGGAAACTGAGCGGCCAGCCGGATTACCGCCGCAACCGGGCAATTGCACTCACCCCCGGGTCAATGAGTGACATGGCGATTTTGCGCCAACAATTTCCAGTGGGAATGGATCTTTGGTGAATTGCTACTGACTCATCGAGCTTGCAACCCCGGAAAATACGTTGTTGGCGTTGCCTCCGATCAAACGAACGGTCCCGATGACCAGGACCAGAATGACGGCCAACATCACTGCGTATTCCGCGATGTCTTGCCCTTTTTCGTCTGACCAAATGTGACGGCAAAACTGCATCATATATCCTCCCGGGGGGATCTGAGAGCCGGGGCCCAGAGTTGAATATGCGGGCTTGAACGGCAAATGTCAACGCGGTTACACCGCGGTCACACCAAGCCGGTTGCTGGTGAAATTGATGTTACGTCAACGACCCTTTAAGCCTGAATTGTTTTTCCCTGTCTTCCTGAGCGGCGCAAGAGTTTCACGAAGTGAAGTTCTCGCGCAGTCGCAGGGACCCACATCCACCCCGTCTGCGCCATCATCCCGCAGTTCTACAGCCACGCTCTTCCGGGTCACCCACAATCACCCACCGGGGCACGCCGCCCACGATCGCACCGATTAGCAGTGCCGCCAGAAAAGTATATCCTCCCTCAATCCAGAGCAGCCCGGGTGCGACCCGCGACACCGTGACCGCCAGCAGCGCTGCGCCTATCGCCAACCAAAGGGCAGCCGCCACTTCAACGCCGTGCGTCAACGTACGCGAACCCAGCCAGCGCAGCAGTCCCGCGACGCCGTAGGCGAACAGTACGCACGCACCCACGCTTAGCAGATGCGGCGCCAACATTCGCGCCAAAACTCGCGTTTGTGGATTGCTCAATCCGAGCGCCATCATCCATCGGGGCCGGAACAAGTATTCGGAGTGCCAAGCCATGCCCAGCACCCACGCCGCCGCGCCGGCCAGCAGCACGGGCAAATGCACGACTCTCCTCGTTCGCCACGGAACGTGGCCCACGAAGAACGCGGGCTTGACCCGCACCGCATCCGGAATGCACTCCTGCCCGCAATCGGCGCGCTCCGGCCAGCGCGTGCAATCGGCCAGCCGCAGTTTCGGAGGACCGGCCAGGCCGCTCCAGGCTGCGCGTAACGCGTTGAACCGCACCGACACCGGCGCATGGGTCTCCGGACAGTTCACCGTCCGCCCCTCGCGATAGGTGTGGTAAATCTGTTCGCCCCAAAGGGCTGGCAGCAGCAGGATCAGGCAAGCCCCAGCCAGGAAGAGTAACAACAGGAACAGCAGCAGCATAACGTGCCTCCTTTCCTCGCACGAAGAATTCGTGCCAGGCGGAAGGTCCTACCTGAGGTCCTACGAAAGATCGTAGCGATCCAAAATGTGCAGCATCAGACGAGCGTCGGATACTGCATCAACCCTATTCGCCACGCGAACGGCGCGCAGTGAGCGTCGTCACCGTAGCTCGTGACGCGCACACAGAACCCGAACCACGGCAACTCTCAAGTGATGTAAACAGATTTCACTCAGAACCCTGCGTCGTGAGTGCAATGGGGATGTTTCGCCAATTGAGACGATTGCCTACCAGTTGGCGGCTCGGATTGTCGGGTCGGAGGAGGCGC
>PLIC01000285.1 GCA_003139995.1 Candidatus Acidiflorens stordalenmirensis
ACGGCTTCAATTGGATCTCGGATGTCGTCCAAAAGGATCGTGAATTCATCACCACCGAGTCTGGCCAACGTATCGTCATTGGTAGGCCTGCCAAGTACTTCGCTCACGCGCGGACGCGAGACCGTGTCGACTCGCCGCACAGAGTCCTTTAGTCTTTGCCCGATTTGAATCAGCAGCTCATCCCCGGCCGTGTGTCCCAGGCTGTCATTGATGATTTTGAATTCGTCTACATCAATGAGCAAAACTGCGAATTTGTAGTTCGATCGTTTCTTGGAAAGGGTTAGCGCGTGTTGCAACCGGTCCAGGAACAGGGCGCGGTTCGGCAGGTTAGTGAGTCCGTCGTGCAATGCATTGTGTACCAGCATCTCCTCGGCTCGCTTCCGCTCGGTGATGTCGCGGTTCACGATTACCAGTTTTTCGGTCTGGCCTTTTGCGTTTCGGATCGCGCACGAGGTCGACTCCAGAGTGCGCCAGGAGCCGTCTTTGTGGCGTATGCGGTATTCCACCCGCTCTCCCTGGCCGCTCAGGCGAGCTTTTTCTGCTGCTTTCAATACTCGCGCGCGATCGTCGGGATGAATTTGCTCGGTCGATGAAGTGGCTTTCAGCTCCTCGGGAGAATACCCGAGGACCTTTTGATAGGCGGGGCTGTTGTACAGCCGGCGGCCATCGCAGTCGACGAGCGCGATCATGTCGGCGGCATTCTCACTGATGAGTTGAAAAAGCTGCTCTCGCTCAGCCAGTTGGCGTCGAATGCGGTGGAGTTGCACATTCTGATAAACCGCGTAAACATCGAAAAGTAATACGAGAGCTGTCAGCCCACGTACCCACTCCCTGAGATCGAACCAGTACGAAGCGTCGGTCTCCCGGCTAAACCAGGGAAAAGTGAACGAGATGATCCCCAAGGTCAATGCCATTGTCACCACAATGGCGAAGCCCCACAGCCACCATTCACGAGCTTCGATCCGACGCATCTCGGTCGGAATCACCTCGGGACTGTTCTCGCCCACTTGTTTGAATGGTTGCTGATTCATGCCGTCCAACTATTCTCCTGCAACCTCTACAGATTTTAGCCTGCGAAGGAACATTGGAAGAGTTATGAAAGCGAGGCCGTCAGTGCTGGACCAGCGTCTGGCACAGAAACGTCTGCGCACAAGTCCACTAATCGTGATGCCCGGGGAGGGCCGGCACGTAATGTGCGGTTGTCCACTCGCCTTCCCACAGAAGCAACTGCTCTAAAGACCTCACAACGCGTCAAGAATGACTTGAGAAACAACTGTTGACCCACAGCAAACTCCGGACGTTCTTCTTTATTGCTGCACAGTGACCTGCAGCTGAACCGAGTGAGATATACCATTCCACGCTGTCGCTGTAACAGTAATCGTATAAGTCTGGCCAGGGGGCTTGGTCGCCGTCGACGTCAAGTTCTGGCACCCGCTAAACAGCATCAGGCTCGCCAGAAGAACGAGCAGCGCTGCTTTACTTATGGCGCGGGGGCCGCGCCAAAATAACACCCCCCCTAGGATTGGAATCATCGCCAGAGCCATGAAACCTTGTCCAGAACCGAGCAAGGCTGCAGTCGATTGGGTAGCGGAGATCGTCAGTTGTGAAGAGACCGCTGCCCCCTCTACCACGTGTAGGACGCTTGGTGTGAAGGCACAGGACAAGGCGTTCGGCAGGTTCTGGCACTCGAGCTGAACGGAACCGATGAAGCCATTGCTTGACAACAATGAAATCGCAGTCGTGGCCGTTCCACCCGGACTTACCTGCACAGCCAGTGGTTTCGCTGCCATCGTAAAGCCCGGCGCTGGTTGTGAGGCGGTAGTGTTATACAAAACTGAGACCCCAGTAAAATGCACATCGGCGGTGACGACATCGGGCCAACCGTTGTTGTTGAGGTCCGCAATCGCCACGGCCAACGAACCGCCGCCCGCGGGAAATTCAGAAGGTCCGTAGAAATTACCGGATCCGTCACCCAGCAAAACTCCGACTGAACTATAGCCGGAATTGGCATAAACAATATCCAGGTTCCCATCTTCGTTCACATCGGACAGGGCCACTTCTCCAGGAGATGGATTCAATTGGGACTGCAACGAACTCGCTGGGTAAATGCTCGGCGCATTGAAGGTACCGTCCCCATTGCCGATCGCAACTGCAATGCTGCCGGCGCTGGGAGAAGTGACGACGAGATCGGGAAACCCATCCCCATTAATGTCGCCGGCCGCTATCCCGTAGGGTGAGGACAGTGTCGTGTCGTAATCGGGCGCTGCCGAGAAAGTTCCGTCCCCGTTGCCCAGGAGAATGGCAACTTGGGAGGTGCCCGTCATCGCTATAGCGAGATCCAGTTTACCGTCTTTATTGAAGTCAGCGGCTACAAGTTCGTAGCCGACTCCTGAGATAGGATATGTTCTCTTGAGCGCCAGCGAGCCCTTGCCATCGTTGAGCAGGATATAAACTACCGAATCTTTTCCGGCTAAGGCGACATCGGGCCATCCGTCTCCGTTCAAGTCAGCTACGACGAGGCCGTTCGTGATACCCGGAAGCGGTATTGACGTAGGCGATTGAAACGTGCCGTCGCCATTGCCGCGCAAAACTTCCACGGCACCAGTTGCCCAGTTGGAGGCCACAATGTCAGCTTTACCATCCTGGTATAGGTCCCCGACAGCGACGTAGCTGAGCGCGTCGTTTTGAGCGTAAACGACTCCCTTGCCGAGACTCCCGCCACTTTTCGTCAGGAAAACCACAAGTCCCAAGCCGGGCGAGGTAGAGCTTTGCCCGACCACGAAGTCGGGCACACCGTCTCCGTTGAAGTCCGCGGAAGCAATGCTGATCGCGCCTCCTGAATTACTTGATCCTGGAGGCACAACGACATTAGTCACGGGCGCTGCTTGAAATGTTCCGTCGCCGTTGCCCAGGGCCAAGACTACAGATGACTGATTGTCTGAAAGGACAACATCAACATCGCCATTGCCAACGAAGTCCGCCAGCACCGGCCTAGTAGATGGCGACCCTCCGATTGCGTACTCTGTGATGGGAGGAAGGAATGCGCCGTTACCTTTGCCCAGGAAAACCGAGAAATCCGACTCCGCTGCGTTAGTGACGATTAGATCTGGTTTACCGTCCCAGTTCACATCTGCAATCGCAAGCGAGATCGGTTCATTGCCGCTCCAGAGCGAAGCACCATCCTGAACTAACTTTCGACCGCCGTGGTTGAGGAAGACACTAACAGTGTTCCAGTTTCCGTTCGCAGTGACCACATCGAGCAGCCCATCCCCGGTTAGGTCGCCCACGGCGACAGAGTCGGAGAGCGCTGCCCCTGCATTTTGCCCGTCGTTGCTCTGAAAAGGAATGCCAGCCAAAAATCCACCTTTACCATCTCCGGGATAAAGAGTGTTGTTCGTAACCAGATCAAGATTGCCATCCGCGTCCACGTCCGCCAACACGCCGAGCGATACCTGTGCGGGAAACGATGTCATTTGGGGAGACCCAAAGCCACCTTGTCCATTACCCAACAGGTAAGCAGCCTGCTTTGACTTACCGTCGACAATCACCACGTCTAATATCTGGTCATGGTTAACGTCCCAGAAGGCTGCCGCGACCGGAGAATCTATTCGGGTCGTGAACGTCTGGGGTGCGGCGAAGGTTCCATTTCCGTTCGAGATCAGCACATCCATCGAGTTCGGATGTACCAAGACGACGTCGTCTTTCCCATCTTTGTTCACGTCTGCAACAATGATGAAATCTCCGGCCCCGAATGACACTGGGGTCACAATCGGTGTGCTAAAAGTTCCCAAACCGCTATTGAGCACAACAACGAGATAAGTGCCTGTAGATGATGCCGTATTTTGTGCGAGCGTAACAACGTCGGGCCACCCGTCGCCATTAAAGTCGCCGCTTGCTACTGGATAGGTCGCTGCGCCGTCCGCTCCGATCTGCGTCGCGGAAAGGAATGTTACTGCCGGCGGCGCCGTTACGATGTCAGGGTTGCTGCGTGACCGCCCGTTCGCGCTTCGGGCGCCGTCCGAGAGTCGCACATTTCTGTTCCGTGACAGTTCGCTAACATGCTGGGAGGACGCAGAGGAGATGTGTTGCCCAGGCGACGGTATCTGGCCGACAAGCGCCTGAATTGATCCGAGCACAACAAACAAGAGTGTGGCACACGAAGAAACTGTAGTCTTCATCATTCTCCTCGCCCTCGGCAGCTTTCTATCTCAATGCGAAACCTCAGGCTGTCGAGCGATCTGCGGGGTCTTTATCGGCACAGAACGCTTAAGAATAAGAACAAATGGCGCCGATAAAGCACTTTGGTACTGTCAAGTCCATGGCACGCGCCTTCGCTGAACGCAGCGGTTCTGACAGGCTGCGGGCTGAAGCTTCGGGGCAGTCGAGAAGAGCAGAACCCACAAAAACAACAGAGGCGATGCACCGACTCTTGTTGCGGCCCTGGCTCGCTGCTTGCGACCTTTCTGTGCTGGACCTTCCAACTACCAATATCCTTGCCGATTTCACGCTCTACTTCGAGACCGGCACCGATGCGATCCCTGTTTCGGGGTCTTCGCTGATTTCCTTCGCCTCAAGGTGCGTGCGCATCTTTGCAAGGGCGGCGGAATGAATCTGTGAAATTCTTGAATTCCTCACGTCCAAGATGGAAGCGATCTCCTGCATCGTCAGTTGTTCAAAGTAATACAGCGAAAGGACCTTCTTTTCTATTTGGGAGAGGTTGGACATCGCTTGTGCCAGATGTTGCCTCATCTCCGACCGCAGACACTGCGCAAACGGGCCTTCTTCAGATTTAGCAGGCGCAGACTCGATCAGATCGCGAGTTTCAGCACGATCTTGCCCAGACGCGATTTGGGGGTCTACCGATTCCAGGGCGCGAAAGGTGCTGGCGAGCTTCCTCAGAGCTGTTAGCTTGACTCCCACCTCGTGCGCGATTTCGTCTTCCGTTGGCTGGCGACCCAACCTCAGCGAGAGCTGTTCAGAAGCTGCGTTTAGCTTTCGGCTTTTGGTGCGCATCCGCCGCGATGCGTGATCGAGCTTTCGCAGACTATCGAGGATTGCGCCCCGAATACGGAACTGTGCGAATGTCTTGAATTGGACGTTTTTTGTGGAATCGTACCTCTCCGTTGCTTCCAGGAGTCCTAGTACACCGGAGTGGACAAGGTCCTCAAGGGGTACAAACACGGGGAGGTGTTCATGGATTCGTCGAGCAATGAAATGTACCTCCGGCAACTGACTCAGAACAAGCTGATCTCGTTTTTCAAGGTTTCGTGAAGCGTGAGCATCTGAAACATCGGGTGATGTCATCTTCTTGTCCCCACTGTCGCCGCCTCAGTTAACAGCAACGGGGTCTGGACGTACGGTCTAGCTTCACGCAACAAGACACGACCAGAACCTGCGGCTGTTTTATTGTGAGTCCCGCGGAAAGTACTATAGCAATTAGTGCGCCTTAATAAGACGACTTACTGATCTCTATCAAACGTAAGCGTTTATCTGCTGAAACTACGACGAAATGTGACTCAGATTCACGACCATTAACTGGAAATATGTATTAAATCCAGACATCAGAGGCTGAGGCTGTCATTCCCAAGATGGAATGGTGACCCAAAAAGAGCGGGATTGGATTAGGTTTGGCACTGCTTGGGCGTAAACTTATGTTCAGTCTCGCCGGCCTTATGTCACGGCGACGATAAGGACGATAAGTGGGATCACGTTGCGGACGTTGCCGTTGGCCATCAGGTGGACGGGTTGTCCCTTTGAACGACTTGACGAATACGCCGGGCCAGCATGCCGTATATCGTCGCCCGACTGACGCCCAGGACCTCCGCCGCTCGGGCTTTGTTGCCGTCGACCAGTTTCAGGACATATTCCAAGTGGCGGGACCGGACTTCTTCAAACGTCATGAAGCCGGTGTCCCTGTGTGGGCTGGCCGTCTGCAGGCGTATGGCCTCGGGCAGGTCCATATCACAGACAACCTTGCCCTGAGCCATCATGCAAGCGTTCCCGATCACGTTTTCCAGTTCCCGCACATTTCCCGGCCACGAGTGTCGGGTCAGGAGAATCTGGGCGCGTCGCGAAATCCCGTTGAGTTCTTTGCCGTATTTCGTTGAGAAATACTGCAAGAAATGCCGCTGCAACAACGGCAGGTCTTCCTTTCGGTCGGCGAGAGGCGGGAGTTGGATTTCAATCATGGATAGTCTGTAGAACAGGTCTTCCCGGAACTTCCCTTTTGACGCGAGTTCTCGCACATCGCGGTTGGTGGCAGCAATCACATGAACATCAATTGTGCGGGTGGCGGGTGATCCAACCCGCTGCAACTCTTGGCTTTGAAGGATACGGAGCAACTTGGCCTGGGCCGCCAACGACAATTCACCGATCTCATCCAGGAACAGGGTGCCGTGGTCGGCATATTCAAAGAGGCCCGCTTGATCATGGATTGCACCGGTGAAAGCTCCCTTCACATGCCCAAAGAGTTGACTTTCCATCAGAGTTTCCGTCAAGGCCGAACAGTTCCCAACCACGAATTTTTCGTGGGAACGAGGACTTAGGTTGTGGAGCGCCCTGGCGATCAGCTCTTTCCCCGTTCCGGTGGGCCCGGTCAGCAGCAATGTCTGAAAAAAAGGGGCAACACGACGGACCCTGGAAAACACTTCCAGCATTCTTGGACTGCGACTTACCATGCCCTGAAACTGGTAGACTTCCAGCAGTTCGTTGTCGAGTTCCTGGGTATGTCGTCGTGTTTCAGCCTGCGCAATGAGGCCCGAAACCAATTGGCGCACTTTGGAGGGGTCTAACGGCTTAGCGAGCAAGTCACTGGCCCCTCTTGCAACTGCGGCCAGAGCCGCAGTCTCGGTCCAGCGATCCGTCATGAGAACCACTTCGAGCGCAGAAGGCTCCCCAAACAGGTCGTGCAACGGCACTTCCCCATCATCGAACTCTGAATCCATGAGGACCATTTGGGGTAGAAACTCGCTATAAAATCTTATCCCCTCGGCCCGGTCGCCTGCCCCCAACACCGCCACGGGCAAACCCAAGACTGCGCGCTCAAAGTCTGCCGCTACTCCAACATCACGATCGATCACTAATACCGAATAGACAGCGTCAGACATAAACGAAATGGCAAAACGACATTTTGTTGGGACAGAGCCCACACAGCCTTGTGTTTAGGTTACCATAAAACGCGACATTTGTCACATTTAAGTCTTGTCCAATACAAGAT
>PLIC01000284.1:0-13934 GCA_003139995.1 Candidatus Acidiflorens stordalenmirensis
CTTCATCAATTGCTGCAGTTCCTGCAGGTGGTGCGACAGGTTCGGCCATGGCGCCAAGTTACCGTGAGTACGCTGAACCTTTTCGTGCGGCGTCGGCAGCAGGGCTTCCGTCGAGTAGAAGAGCTCTTCATAGAGCTTTTCACCGGGGCGAAGGCCGGTGAACACAATGGGCACATCCTTCTCGGCGGCTCCCGACAAGCGGATGAGCGTTCGAGCCAAATCCGCAATACGAATCGGCTCCCCCATGTCCAGCACCAGGATGTCGCCGTGGGCGCCGATGGTAAAGGCCTGGAGCACGAGCGAAACCGCCTCGGGAATGGTCATGAAATAGCGCGTGATCTCCGGGTGGGTTACGGTGACGCGCCCTTCCTTGCGGATCTGCTGCTGGAACACCGGCACGACACTACCCTGCGAGCCGAGCACATTGCCAAACCGGACGGAGGCGCACCGCATCTTCGAAGGGCGAGATGCCAGAATAAGCTCGCCAACCCGCTTGGTTGCGCCCATCACGCTGCTGGGGTTCACAGCTTTATCGGACGATATCAACAGGAAGCGCTCGCAACCAGCCTCCTCCGCCGCATGTAGCAGATGGATGAGACCGAAAACATTGTTGCGCAGTGCCTCTGCCACGTTGCACTCCATCAAGGGGACGTGTTTATAAGCAGCGGCGTTAAAGACGATCTGCACGCCGTGGGCGTGGAGTATGCCGTTCACGCTTTCCGCATCGGTGATGTCGGCCACGGAATAGACGACCCGATCGCCGTACCTGCCTTGGGTCAGTTTCAATTGCAGGTAAAACATCGGCGTTTCCGCTTGGTCCAGACAGATCAGCTTCGCGGGCCCGCACTCCAAAATCTGACAGCACAGTTCCTGCCCGATCGATCCCGCCGCGCCCGTCACCAATACCACTTGGCCGGCCAGGTCCCGGCGCATCGCTTCCACGTCAAGCCGCACCGGATTGCGCCCGAGCAATTCCTCCAAGTTCACCTCGCGCAGTTGCGATACCGTCACCCGGCCTTCCAGGAGATCCCGCAGACCCGGGATGGTCCTGAATTTCCGTCCGCTTGCCAGGCAGTGTTCAATGACGCGGCGCATCCGCGGGCCGGTCACCGAGGGCATGGCGATGAACAACTCTTCGACCTGGTAGGCGGCAGACACGTGCCGGAGTTCCTCGATCGTGCCGAGTACCGTCAAGCCGTGGATGCGTACGCCTTGCTTCGCCCGGTCATCGTCCACGCAGCCTACGGCCGCGTACTGGGTGTGCGTTAACTCCCGGATGAGCGCTTCGGCTGCGGCGCCGGCGCCGACAATCAGCACGCGAGCCCGATCACCCCGATGCTGCCGGTCGAGCCTGTGTAGCATTATGCGAGATAGCACTCGCACACCACCCAGAGCCATCGCCGTCAGCAACGCTTCCAGAAAGTAGATCGACAGGGGGAAAGCTGTCACCCCCAGCACAAAGCGGATCGTCACAAGGAACGCGGCACTTCCCAGGGCAACTGCTTTCCCAATATCGGCCGCGTCGCTTACACCCGTATAGCGCCAGTAGCCGTGGAAGAGGTTATAGCGCCACATCGCCAGCAGCCTGAATAGCAGCAGGAGGGGTGCAGCACCCACTAGCAGCTCAGGATGAGGCAAGGAAAACTCAAACCTCAGCAGCCAGGCTGTAACGAAGGACGCAATGATGAGCAGCGACTGCAGCGCCACGATGACCCACGTATGTTTTTTTAACAACATCGCCAGTCTCTTTTTCCTGATGATTGCGAGGGAGGAAGGTATTTAGCGCGAAGGTGACGCACCCGTAGCCGGCGCGATTGAGGGCTTATCCACGGTTTCTGGGGCCGTGGCTAACGACATTACTTTTCCGATCACCCGGCAAGCATGTTCTATGTTTTCCGGGTCCAGTGTCGGGTGTACCAGGAACATCAGGCTGGTTTCGCCCAGTTCTTTCGCCACGGGCAGGCGCGGCCGCTTGCGGCGTTCCGGCACGAACGCCTTTTCCCTGTCTATTTCGCTGCAACTGCCGACAAAGCACGGCACGCCTTGCGCGCAGATCGCCTGCAGGATCCGGTTGCGGTCCCAGCCTGGCAGCAGATACTCCGGGCGCACGAAAACGTAGTACTTGTAATACGCGTGATACGAGTGCGGCGGCGGCATGGCGAGGCGCAATCCTCTCACTTCCGCCAGCCTCTCGTTGAACAGGGCCGCGTATTTTCTCCGCGTCTCAACCCAGCCTGGCACTTTCTTCAGCACGATGCGTCCGATGGCGGCCTGCATCTCCGTCATTCTTCCGTTTGTCCCAAATGATTCGTGCAGCCAACGGAATCCGATCGGATGCTCGCGGTTATAGACGGCGTCGTAGCTCTTGCCGTGGTCCTTGTAGCTCCATGCGCGTTGCCACAGTTCGGTGTCGTTGGTGGTGAGCATGCCCCCCTCGCCGCCGGTCGTCATGATCTTGTCCTGGCAGAATGAAAACGCGGCCACATCGCCGATGGATCCGACCCACCTGCCCTTATACACAGCCCCCTGCGCCTGCGCGCAGTCTTCGACGACCTTCAGGCCGTGCTCGCGCGCCAACTGCATGATCCCGTCCATCTCGCAAGGCCAACCCGCCAGATGCACGGCCACAATCGCCTTGGTGCGGGGGGTGATCATTGGCCGGATCGTATCCACCGTCAGGTTCTGACTGTTGCAGTCCACGTCCGCCGTGACCGGACGCGCCCCGACGGCTGCCGCGCAACTTGCCGAGGCGATAAACGTCCGGCAGGTGGTGACGACCTCATCGCCCAGACCGATCCCCAGCGCCTTCAACGCCGTCTCCAGCGCCACCGTCCCATTCGCCAGCGCAATCGCGTGCCTGCACCCGGCGAACTCGGCGAACTCCTTCTCAAACAACCGCCCTTCCTCGCCCGTCCAATAATTCACTTTCCCCGATTGAAGCACGCGCACCGCAGCATCAATCTCGTCCGGTGCAGAGTACGGCCAGCTGGCAAAGGTGCTATGCAGTGCTTCTTGTTTACGTTCCATTGGCTTTGACCCCTGAAATTCAAGTGAAGTGTTCAGTAAATCTGTCCCGAACTTCCGAAGTACAGCGCCATCCGGTATCGTGAGCAACGCATCGCGGCATCCGGCAACTGAACAGCATGCCGAAATACCGAAGACGATTGTGCGTGTGCGATAAGGACGGTTCTGCCTTTGAGAATCAGGCGCGATACTGAGGAAAGAATCTGGTTCGTGGAGGAGATAACGTCGTACTGTTGTTACGGAAAGTCGTCAATTCAAAGTAACGGGCGCGATCTGTGATTGCCGTCAAGAAATGGTACTTATAGGTCGGACCACCGAAAGACTGCTTGAAGCGAAAGAGGCTATCGTCAGCGTGTGTGCCTCCCCCCAAATGCAGAGCGCGGCAACCCCGCTCCTTCGCCCAGCGCGCTCCCTCAATCACCATCAGAGTCCCGGCTTTGAGTTGACGTCCAATGTCCGTGCTGCCACTGAGATGATAATGACCGAACTCTCCACCCGCAAAAAACATCGCCGCACCGACCACGGTATTTTCGGACAATGCATTGATTAGGCACATTTCCCGCCCGAGTCCACTGCACAGAAGCGAGTAATACTCTTTTCGGAATACATAGAAGCTCGATGCTGCCAAACGCTCCATCGTCTCTTCATAGATCGTGCGAAAAGTTCCCAGGCCCGCAAGACATTCACTCGTTCCGCCTTCGAATCGCTGGACTGTAAGTGCACGGCGTGCAAAACTGAGGTCCGATCGGCGTCCTTTGCCCAAGCCGACCGGAGCGTCAGACCGTTCGTCCCACTGCAAAGTCTCGACCCCGGCTGTCTCACCGTGATACGCCAGCGCCACATCCTCGTCTACAACCGATTGCAGCCAATCGTGCTGCTGAAGTTGCGGATGCAGTCTCACTAATAGCGAAATAATTCCGCGGTCCCGACAGAAACTTCCCAGCGTCCGCTTCAATTCGCGTGCGTCGGCCGAATCCACGTCGCGACCTCTCAGCGGGAGCACTCCCCCATAACCGTACGGTGTGATCGCGTCGAACTCGCCCCGATCCGAGAACGGTACTGCCCGAAGCATGAGAGGAAGTAAAAAGCGATTGGCCCCGGTCGACACCACTAAGGCGATTGGACTAGGATCCGTATTCTCCGCATAAGTTGCGACATACTGAGGCCGATAGTAAGTATCTGGAGTGGCAGCAGCGTCCACGTAGCTGTTCCATTGGTCGAAGTCTGGCGCTACTTTCGCCGACAATACTTGCACTCCAGAAACGCTTTCCAACTTCATTTCGGTATTCATCGTAAGACTCGACTCGGGTTGCTCATCGTGGCACGAATATGGGACAGCGCTTGCAACACATGTTGCACATCCTGGGATCCATACCTCTGATCGGCAGGAATGGTCAGGATTCTGCCCGCAAGATCGTTCGCGTCCGCGCACTCACCATCGACCTCCCAATGGATTGGACAATAGATGTTGTGGTGCCGCAGTTCTGTGCGAAAAGCGTCGCGTTCACCCCGGGATCCAAACACCACCACTGGAGCAAACGGTGTAGCCCCTTTTGGCCAAGCGACAAACAATGGTTCAAGATTTCGGTTTCCGGCACATCCACCGATCAACTCCAGCACGTTCTTCCTCCGCCGGATCTGCCACTCCGCTGGGAAACCGGGTCGCAAAACCTCCATCGTGTATGCACTCGCGGTTGCCGGAGCCGACTCCGCCAATTGGCGTTCGCCTTCAACTTGCATCTGCCGGTATGCAAGTTTAAGTTCACTTCCGCGACGGCCCGCGAGGTACTCGAACTTCAGGGCCATGGCGGCCAACTTTAACTCCGCGCCTCGTGCCGAAGTAGTCAGCGAAGCGGGCAGAGCCAGTTTGCGCGGCGACCATAGAATCGCTCCGTCAGGAACAGCAAACGTTTTTCGCAAACTGGCGAAGCCGTAATCAGCGTCTGACGTCGAAATTGCTGGACAGCTGACGTCGTGCGTGTAATCTTCAACCAGAACACAATCGGTGCCTTGCCTCCACGCCGACCAGCACGACATATCCCGCGCACCGAAAAAATTTACAGCGACTACCAGGTCCGAAGTAGCCGGACGCAAGGTGCTCCAGTCCGGCGCCTGCCGCTGCGGAGTATCGCAGTACCGCTCGATGCGAAAGTTTTGCGCCCAATACGAGGTCACCTCCGGACAGAAATAGCATGGCAACCATAACCTGCCCGAACTGTACGGGGCGAGCGCCCGCACCGCGTGTCTCCCAAGGGAGTACCACCGCGCCGGCTCGGGCAACGTTACAGACGGAGCGCCGCGCAACTGCATCAGCGGAAACTCGCTCCCGTATTCCCAGCGACCGTTATTCATAGATTGCGTTTACTGCGAACAGCGCGCCATTCCTCGCACAAGAGCGACATCACGATGACATCCAGGAAAACGCCATCGCGAAACTCGTAATCTCGCAGCAACCCCTCGCGGCAAAAGCCCAACTTTTCATAAACCGCGATAGCACGCTGGTTTGTGGCAAGCACGTCCAGATGAATTCGGTGTAGGTTTGCCTGCTCGAAACCCCAAGCCAGCACAGCAGCAGTGATCCGGCTCCCCAAACCTTTATTCCACCATCCGCGGTCGCCGATTAGAATGCCAAACTCCGCTTTCCGTACTCTGCTATCGACGTTGTAGAGTGCAACGTGGCCGATACAGATATTGGTGGCTTTAACGGCAATTGACCAAAATATTTCCTCGGCGCGATTGGTGTGCGCCGCAATCCATCGCCTGATATCCTCGCTCGACATACCGTACGAAAATCCGCCCAGCGATCTGGTCGATTCCCAGTCGTTCTTGAATCGATACAACGCATCGGCGTCGTTCGGCTCGAGCGTTCGCAGCACAATTTCGTCCAGGTCAATCATTGCTTCACACGCAACCCGCTGGAAAGGCCGAGGTCGTCCACTTCGCTAACGTTTTGACCAGAGCGAACCCCCGTGCCGCGCACGGCATGAACCACAGTTGCAAGCAGGATTTTGAGATCGAGTTTCAGATCCTGATGGTCCACGTACCAGACATCCAATTTGAAACGCTTGCTGAATGGGATGTCTTGTCGTCCGTTCACCTGCGCCCACCCCGTAATTCCGGGGCGCACATCGTGGCGTCGTGCCTGCTCCGGCGTGTAGTGCGCGAGGTATTCCATCAGCAGCGGACGCGGCCCTACCAGGCTCATCTCTCCACGAATCACGTTGATCAGTTCAGGCAACTCGTCCAAACTCGTGCTGCGCAGAAACTGTCCCAACGGCGTTAACCGCTCAGCATCGGAGAGTAGTTGGCCCTCCGCGTCGCGCTTGTCCGTCATGGTGCGAAACTTCAGGCACGTGAACGAACGCGCCTTATATCCCGGACGCACCTGCCGAAACAACGCCGGGGCTCCCAGGAATATCCGGACGACCACCGCAATCGCCACAAGGAGCGGGGAAAGTACGATCAGTGCCGCCGTTGCCAGGAACACATCGAAAACCCTCTTTGCCGCCAAACTGGCTCGCGGTTGCCGCTCGCGCTGCGAGTGCTCTTCCAACATTTCGCGATACATTTCTACATGAGCTTGCCAAACGACTTCAGGGCGAAAGGCATGCTCCACCCATTTGCGTCCAGCGTGGCCCATATTGGTGCGCATCTCGGGTTTCCGCAACAGGGTGTCGATGGCCGCCGTCAGAGCTTTTGCGTCTTTCACAGGGACGATCAAGCCTGTGATGCCGTGCCGCACCGAGTCCAACGCTCCCGTTGCATTGGTCGTAACCACCGGTACCTCGCTCGCCTGCGCCTCCAGCGGGACACTCGGGAATCCTTCGCGATACGTTGGCAGCACAAACACATTCATCAGCGCGTAATAGGGAGCAATGTCGGCCACAAATCCTGGCAGCAGAATCGTCGGAGTGGACTCGATATAACTTCGTACTTCGGGCTCGACTGCATCGCCATTCTCGAAGTCTCCCACGAGCAGCAGGCGCAGATCGGGACGCGATGCACTCAGTTCGCGAAACGCTTCCACCAGTTCGCGAATGCCCTTGTCTTTGACGAAGCGACCGGCGAAGCCGATCACCGTTTCGTTTCCTGTTAGACCCAGCGCTTGGCGCAGTTGCGCGACCTGTTCGCTGTTTCGATTCTTGGGAGTGAAATGTTCCGTGTCGACACCGCAGCTTCCGTTTCCCAGGGAGCGCGCTTTTTCTGGACTCACCAGTTTCAGCTCGATGGCCCGCAGGCGCAGGCTCTTGCTCACTGGCACCACACGATGCGCGCAGGCACAAGCCAAGCGCTCAGCCAGCCAAAGGACAAGGCGCTTGAGCCCGGTCGCCGTCTCCATGCGTAATCCCCGCAGCGTGTACACGCGGCACGGGACTCGCGCCAACATCGCCGCCAACGAACCCAGCAGCCCTGCCTTGGGCGTGCTCGCATCGACTACTTCGGGACGGGCCGCTCTCATGGTGCGATATAGCCTCCACAACGAAACTAGATCGTGAAGCGGACGAATCTCGCGCTCCATGGGGACCGCCACGCTCGTTGCACCCTGGGAACTACTGACCTCGTTCAACTGGGTCCCCGGAGCCGACACCATGGTGGTGGAGAATCCTGCAGCTTCCAGATACCGCAGCATCCCGCGATAGAAGACGCAGGATATGGAGACGGTGACGGCGAAGAACAGTTTAGGTTTTGACTGCATTGCTCTAAAGAGAAAGGTGACGGGCACTAGGCTGTGGGCTGAGGAACGGAGTTTGTCGCCTGGAGCAGACAACAGAGTCGACTCAAAGCCAGCGCGGCGTAGATGCCCCAGCACGCCGTTGTAGAAATTGCAGGACAGCGGCGAGGTTACGGCAATGAGGAATCGAGTTTTGGCCGAGCTATGCTCGCGAGGCAAATTGGGCATAGGGAATATGGGCGCACTTCCGCTGTAAGAGCGAGTGGTATATCTCCTCCCATTGGTCCACCACCGCGGATAGGCTGTAATGTTTTGCAACATGATCTCGTCCAGCTAGACCCATGGAAAGCCGCGATTCGGCGGGTAGATGTTCCATGCGCTGCATTGCGTTGGCCAGTGCCTCGGAATTGTCGGCGGGAACCAGGAATCCGTTTACTTCGTCGTGAACGATTTCGGTGTTTCCACCTACGGCAGTGCTTACGATCGGTAGAGCCGACGCCGCAGCCTCTAACAGGACCATGGGCAAACCTTCCCACGCGGATGACATTACATAAGCGTCTGCCGCAGCCATCAACTGGGGAATGTCTTTGCGAATGCCCAAAAACCGAACCTTTTCGGAGATTCCGAGTTCTGCCGCGAGCCGCTCTATCGATTGGCGTAAAGGACCGTCTCCCGCAATCAACAGAACATGATGTTCCTTCCTGAGACGTGCCATCGCGGTTAGAAGGTTGGGATAGTCCTTTTGAACTTCCAATCGCCCGACTGCTAGCCATGCAAATTGATCATCGAGGCCAAGATCGGTTCGTAGATTCACACGAGTCTGAGCGCACGGCCCGTAGGCTTCGAGCTGCACTCCGTTCGGAACCATTTTGAGCTTTCGCGCTGGGACAGCGCCTACGCGTATGTATCTCGCCGCCGCCGCCTCACTCACGTTAGTTGTGAGATCCGCCAAAGAATCGGTGGCTCGGTAGGCCCATTCTCTCCATCGTCCACCTTCACTGATGTTCTCAGCTGTGGAGATGACGACCGGGACCGGGGCAAACGGCCGACAGATTCGCCCTAACAAGTTGGCATGCACCATGTGGGTATGCAGAACCGCCGGACGCTCACGTCGCAGCAGGTGCACCAAACGTGCAATGCCTCGGGGATCTGGGGTGCCGCGCCGCATATTTAACGTAAAGACCGGGATTCCGAGGTTTTCGAAATCCGCCTGCAAAGGACCCCCGGAAATCATACTGACTACCTTAGGTTCCCAACCTCGGGACATGAGTTCTCGCCCGATTAGGAACAGCTCAGTTTCTGCTCCTCCCCGGTAGAGGCCTGTTATGACGAACATGATTGACCGGGATTTGAGTGATAGGAAAGGCAATTGAACACTCCTGCGAATTTTAACTACGCATGCGCTAGCTTGCGCGTCGGACGTGAAGGAAATGATTCGGAGGCGACAATCAGCGTAAGAATCAGAGGCAATACCATCACTCTCTGCCTGGCTAACAGCCCGAAATTACTGCTTGAAATCGAAAAGACCACCGAGAAGATCAGGAAGAAGAGAATAGAGAACACCACTAACGGGTTGGATCTGGCATTTCGTAACAAACGGAAAAGATACTTTCTACGAAAGAAGATGACCAGAAAAAGCACTACGCTCTCGCAAGACGCGGGCACTGCCGTCAAGTTGGGTACTTCCCACGGGAATGGTCGGAACATCAATGCTGGAGATTGGACCAATCGAATTTCCACCGTTTCTCCCTCGTTAAAGGCCGAGCCTCCAATTTGATTGTTCGTGTAGGAAGACTCCGCCCTGGCCTTTGCGTCATCGACACTGTTGAATTGGAGCGAGTCCCGGGAATAGATCACGACTGCCAGGCAGATGACCAGAAATACAGGGAAGAGCAGAAGTTTAAGGCCGATCATTCTCCGGCCGCCACAGCTAATGTCCGCTACGAGAAAGCTCATGAACAAGCTGACCGCAAGAAAGGCCCCGATGTGTGGCCTGACCAAAGACGCGAGCACCAGGCCCGTTACTATGAGCGTCCAGCCTCTGGCGTCGAAGCGTCGTGCTATTCCATAAACAATGAAACTGATGGCAAGAAGCGTCAGCGCATCTTTTCCGAAAGCGGCAGTCCAAAACACAACGGAGGGAAAGAAAAAAAGTACAAGAGCGGCCGTGCGTCTGTTGCCGTTAGGGAAGGCCCGGACAAAGGCGCAATAAAAGAGAAATTGACCCCAGAACGAGGCAATCGAAAATAGTGCCATTGCCCCAGCCAAGGATGGCCCCATAAGAGAAAAAAGGGAAGCGGCTATTGCAATAATGAAATCCGTACCCCACAAGCTCTGCAAAGAAAACCATTCCGCTAATGGAACCGAGGATTCCGAGAATTGTCTGGCTCCATCGAAATAGATGCCCTTAATGTCTGAGAGCTCATATGCCGGCAATGCCGTATATATCCATGCTGCCAACAGCTTCACAACCAACGCGACAATCATCACCCTGAACAAAAATGGATTGTTGCGCGCAATGACGGTTATCAGAGCAATGCAGATGATAATGATGGACGGGACCACGATCGCCGATACGCGAAATTGGTCTTCGATGGAAAGGCAGAACAGTATTCCAGCGCCAAAGAATCCTGCCATCGCAAGCGGATAAATCCAAGTGGACTTCATGGTTAGAAAGTTTGTTCGAAATCTGTCTTACACACACTTAGGATCGGGTTTTGAATATACGTATAGGAGCTTTGACGCCAGAAACTCAGAGTCGGAAATAACGCAATTCAGCAGATCAAGAAGAGCTCTCTTCGCGTACGCCTTACCAAGACGCATTAGCCAGTACTCCTGAAGGCATAGCCCAGCACGCCTGCCGAGTTCCAGTGCCGCCGCGGGCGATACCCATGAAATGTGGTCAGCGTTCGTTACAAGGGTTCCTCTCACAAAAGTAGACAAAATGTGTTTTATCCAATAAGGGTTTGGGGTTGAAACGAGAATCAACCCGCCAGGCACTAGGTGCCGGCCTGCAAACTGCAAGAGGCGTACAGGATTATTGACGTGTTCGATGACGTCCCCAATGACTACTCGCTCGAACCGTTCACCCAGATCTTCCTGCGAGGTCGCGTCGGCCAGCCGAACGTTATATCCCCTGCTTCTTAGCAGGTCGATTCCCTCTGAAACAATGTCTATTCCCAAGACGTACGCGGCGCGGTCTTTGATGTTTTTGTGCTTCCACGTGGGTAGTTCGATGTGGCTGATATCGTGCTCAACGACGCCAATATCCAGTACGGAACGGCTTGTGACAAATTCGTCAATCCAGTTCAAATAGCAGGAGCGGCTCTTTCGGAGCCGCTTCAATTCGTTCGTAATAGGCTGTAAGACCTCGCGGGAAATAGGGTCATCACTTATCTGCGTCCAGTTCAGCGTCTGCATGAGACTCCTTTCAAATGTGAATCAGAAACCTGCTTCCATTTCGAATTCTGATCCGTATACCGTGTGTTTAAGCGTCGACTGACGTCCGGCAGTTTTTAGTTCGAGTATTATGCCGACTGTGAAGCCGATGACTTGTACTACTGCGCCTACAAGTAGCGCAAGGGCCGCGCCCATCAATCCGAACCTGGGTATAAGTCCGAATGAAAGGACTACCGTCGTCAGGGTTGAGCCGCCAATGATTACAAGTGGGACTTTGAAGGAGCGGGCAGCGGTCATGCCGTAGCCGAGGAATGAAGCCACCGCCAGGACACTTGTGGTGGCGACCATGACCAGAAAGACGTTCAGATAGTGCGCGTACTCCGGTCTATAAACCAGCGAAAGCGCGTACCGTCCGAACAAAGCCGCAGCGGGCACACCAACGATCCCAATCACCAGCCCCAACAGAACAAACCTGCACAGCAGTGATTTGAATCTGTCAAACTGCCGGTCGGCGAACATTCGGGAAAGCCGCGCCGAAGCCGACTGCCCGACAGCATTGATCACCAGACTTGCCGCCGTACCCAAGTATGCGAGAGAAGCATAGATGCCAAATTCGCTCGGACCCTTGTAGTTTTCCAATACGTATCTTGGGATGTTGGTATTCAGCGACATGAGTGCCATCACGAATCCCAGAGGCAGGCTCAACCAAGCCAACCGCTTGAGAATCTGAAAGTTGGCCCTAAGCAATATGGCTCCGGGTCTGTTAGTCCGCCGCACGACGCGGAAGTCGTAACTGAAGAAGACAAGCAGCCACGTAAGGCCCATGGCAGCGACCGCAGCAACCAGACTGCGAGACCACCAAAAAGCGGTAGTGAAGACGAGGATGGATGCAACGCCCTTGAGAGTCAATGAGGTCGCAAGTTGGTCCAGCCTTTCTTTTTTTTGCATCAAGCCCAAAGTCACGTCGCTTAATGACTCCACCACTTTGGCCCCGGCCACCAGAAGCACGATCAGTGACAAATGACGGTCGTATCGCGAAAACAAGACAATGGTGACTATGGCCGCGAAACCTAGGCTTGTGGCCATACAACGGAGCGTGAAGTAATCGGCGAATGCAAATTCAGACCGCGAGTCGGTAGCTTGCACGCCACGAAGCTGCAGATTGGTGAACATGAATACCGGAGCTGCGACGGCGAGGCCGAGCGCAAATTGTCCGACGATGGCGGCGCTTCCGAGTTTCGCCAACACGGAAAGCATTCCCCATTGGCAACCGTAATAAATCACGTTGCCCGCCAGCGTCCAACTGAACGCAACCCGCAGCGGCGGCGCAGCAACTGTAGGAATCTTGATTGGGAGTGGAGCGTTGAGAACGCACATCGGGCCTGAAATATTTCCTATTCTGGAACGGTTTTGGGTTGCAACTCCTACTTCACATTCCATGACAGTCCTGCGCTCAAGCATCAATTTGTTGGTTTTTCCTTCGCTATCAAGAATATGCAGTTCTATAGCTATTAGCTGTTGGTCCGCGAATGTTCCACGTGGAACACCACGTCGTTTTTACGGTACCCGGTAGAGGCCTGCCCCGGCCACAGCGGGCAAAACGCTCTCGATGTCTTTCCATGTGTTCTTGGCCACGCTGCTGGGCACAAAGAGGATGTCGTTGTCCTGCAACGCAAGGTCAGTAGCCTTGGCGGTGAGGATCTTCTTCAAATCGATGGGGATTTCCTGGCGTCCCTGAGGCGTGGTGCGGATGAGCTTGGCCGATCCCTTGGCCGCCGTGTCATTCGTGCCCTGAGCCAGCGCGACTGCCTGCATAATGGTGAGCTGTCCGTCGTGGTCCATGGGGAACCCGCCCGGGTGGGCCACGTCGCCGACCACGTAGATGATCCCGGTTCTCTCCACGAAGATGGTGTCGCCAGGCAGAATCTCAGGATTGTTCTCTGGCTTAGGTGTTGCGCCTGCGGTCACTTTCACGCGCTGCGGTTCGTCGAGCTTGCCCGCATGCGTGATGGTGATTGTCGTACCTGCCAGAGGAGTGAGCCCTTGCGCGACCGAGATGTAGTCCAGCAGATGATGGGACCCGAAAGCCGGATAGATGCCGGGGTTCTTCACTTCACCTACGACCGCGACTCCCTGGGTCGCGTACTCGACGACGAACACGGTAACTTGCGGGTCTTTGAGGAAGCCCCCGTCGATGAGCTTCTGGCGAATCAGAGTTTGGGCGTCCCCGGCCGTGAGACCTTGCAGGTGAAGCGTGCCCACGAGCGGAAGAATCACGTCACCCGTGTTGCTTACGCGTAACTTGCCACTGAGCTCAGGGGTGTCAAAGACGCTCATCTCGACCAGATCGCCGGCGCCAATCGGGCCAGCCGCGCCGCTTCCGAAGCCGGCTCCGCCTCCGAAGCCGGCGCCGCCGAGGGTGGCGGGTGCGTGATCTTGGGCAGAAGCAACCCCGGCAAGCGCCAACAAAACGAACACAGCAGCGTAGCTAACGCAATTCTTTAGTTGATTCATGGGGATCCTCTGGAGTGGACAAATGGGCGCCATTTCCGTTTCCGTTCCCGTTTCCCTTTCCGCTGTCGTGATAGTAGTAGCGGTAGTCGGATCCATAATGGCCGTAGTAGCCGCGATACTCAACCGAGTCGAACGAGAGGTCGTTCACGACGACTCCCGCAATGTTTGCCCTGGCCTTTCTCAGGACATCACGCGCACGTAGTAGAGACTGCCGACCGGTCCTTTTGGAACGAGCAATGAGGACGACCACGTCGGCATTCCTGGCGCAAACCACTGCGTCGGTCACTGCAAGTACTGGAGGCGTGTCAATTACGATGTAGCGAAA
>PLIC01000284.1:13974-15675 GCA_003139995.1 Candidatus Acidiflorens stordalenmirensis
CTCAGACCCTTGGTGCTCGAAATGCCCAGGTATTTGTGAATTGTGGGACGACGCATGTCCGCGTCCACAAGAAGCGTTTTCTGCCCGGTCTGGGCCAACACCACCGCCAGGTTGAGAGCCGTGAAACTCTTTCCTTCCTGCGTCATGGCACTGGTTACCATCATGACTTGCGGCGGTGCGCCAGGGGAGGAGAGCAACAATGAAGTGCGCAGAGCCCGGAAGGCTTCCGCGCTACTGGAATTGCGATGCTCCACGGTAACAGGTTGAATGAATTGTCTTGTTGCGGTGCGGCCCAACAGTTTGTGCCCATTGTTGCCGTCCACGATGACGCTCGGTATAACGCCCAGCGAGGGAAGCGAGCAGTAAACCTCAATGTCTTCCGGAGTGCGGATGGAGTTGTCAACATTTTCTACAACGAAGGCCAACGCCATGCCGAATAAGAGACCGCCCATGCAACCGAGCGCGAGGTTCAGAGGGATCTTTGGTTCAACCGGTTCGATGGGTATGCTTGCCGGGTCGACAATGTTGATATTGCTAGATTTCAGGCCCGCCAAAATTCCAGCTTCCTTGAGCTTCTTAAGCAGGCCTTCATAAAGGTCGCGGCTGGATTCAACGTCGCGCCGCATAATCGCGTATTGAATGGCGTCTTCGTTCAGCTTGTAGGCTTCTTGTTTCTGTTTGCCGAACGACGATTGCAACATCTCTTCGGATTTCAATGCCGCTTTGTACTCGGCGTGTATCGCGTCCCCCACCTTATTTATTTCCTTGTTGATGCTGGAATCGAGTTCATTCAGTTGCGATTGCAACTGGATGACGCGAGGATACGAGGCCCCGTACTTGGCAGCCATCTGTGCATATTGTGATCTGACCTCGGCGCGGTCCTTGTACAGCGCTCCAAGAACACTCTCCGGGGCAATGTTCGCGATGAGTTCCGGATTCTCCGTCATCGCGATGCGATACTTCGCCTCTTTCACTATGCGATCTGCCTCGGCAGCGGAAAGTTGCTTGTTGAGTTCTTCCAGCTTGTCGGTGATGATGTTGTGGGTCTCGTCGGTTCCCAGAATGCCGACCTTTTTCTGGTAAGCGATGAGGGCCTCCTGTGAGGTTTCGGCGCGCTTTTTCAGATCATCCAGTTGCCTGGTCAACCAGTCGGACGTTTGTATCGTGGCTTTGTATTTGGTCTGGAAGTTGTGTTCGATATAGGTGTTGGCCACGGAATTTGCTACATCCGCCGCAAGATTGGGATCCTTACTGCGAAAGTGAATATCTATGATCTGTGTCTTGGGAACTAGCTGGACATTGAGCGACTTGTGAAACCGGTTGACCAGCTTGGCCCGTTTCTGGAGACCCAGAGTGTCAAAATCCTCTCCGGAATCGAAGAGCTCTCCTGCGAATCCTTTGTTATGGTGAAGCCCTAGCTGCTTGATGACGCTGGTTGCGATGGTGTCGCTCTGCACGATCCGTATTTGAGTCTCCAGTTTCGTGTTCATATCGAGGCCCATCGGCATCACTATCTGCTCCAGGCCAAGGTCACCGGAACCCTCCAGGTCGAGCAAGAGCCGGGAAGATGCCTCATAGCGCTTGGGAAGAAACAGGGAGACTATAGTGACTAGCAGTACCACTGCAGTCAGACTGCCGAGGACCAGCCAGCGACGCTTCTGGAGCACCCGCCAGAATTGGACAATGGAAATCTGATCATTC
>PLIC01000096.1 GCA_003139995.1 Candidatus Acidiflorens stordalenmirensis
CATCTTGTATTGGACAAGACTCGGGCTTTCGCGAGTGCTACTGTCGCGAGCATGACCGACGCCCAGGTCGAGAAGTGCGCAAAGCGCTTGCAACAGTTTCTGGCGGATCTGCTGGAACCGCTGGGCCGAAGCGAGCGAAAGCACTGGAACGAAGTGTACGTCCGCGGGCTGTTGCTGGATGGCGAGCGCAAGTCGATCGAGCCGCTGGCCGCTCGCATGGGAGAGGGAAACGTACAGGCCATGCAGCAATTGGTGGGGCAGAGTCCGTGGGATTGGATGCCGGTATGGGAACGGCTGGCCCAACGAATGACCGCGGAATTAGAGCCGGACTCGGCTTGGGTCATCGATGACACCGGCTTTCCCAAACAAGGCGAGCATTCTGTGGGAGTGGAGCGGCAGTATTCCGGGACGTTAGGCAAAGTGGGGAACTGCCAGGTTGCGGTCAGTGTGCACCACGTGGGGGAGCAAGGACACAGCATTCTGGGCTGGCGCCTGTATCTGCCGGAAAGCTGGGCGAAGGATGGTCAACGTCGGGAGGAAGCGGGGATTCCCCAGGATGTAGGGTTCAAGACCAAGTGGCAACTGGGTCTGGATATTATTGACCAAGCGCGTTCCTGGGGCTTGCTCGATCGCATCGTGGTGAGCGATGGGGGATATGGGGAGAGCACCGAGTTTCGCGACGGACTGGAAGCTCGCCATCTTCCTTATGTAGTGGGGATCTCTCCCACATTAGGAGTGTGGACGGCTCCGCCGAAAGCGACCATTCCACCACGCCATCCGGGTAGAGGCGCCCCCGCTACGCGCTACGACTATGGCCAACCGCGACCCCTCTCCGTCCACGAGGCGGCGGTGCAAGCAAAAGGTTGGAAGTCGATTCGCTGGCGGCAAGGTACGAAGGGATGGTTGGAATCGCGCTTTGTGGCTATGCGTGTACAACCCTCGCATGGCTTCGTGCGTGGCGAACCACCGCATAAAGAAGTATGGCTGTTGGTGGAATGGCCGGAGTTGGAGAAAGAACCTACCAAATACTTCCTCTGCGATTTGCCGGAGACCTACATTCTCCGCCGTCTGGTACGTTTGGCGAAGTGCCGTTGGAAGATTGAGCAGGACTATCAGCAACTGAAGGAAGAACTCGGACTGGATCATTATGAGGGGCGCAGCTGGATCGGCTGGCACCACCACACTACGCTGGTCATGATGGCGCGCGCGTTCTTGACTCTGGAAACACTTCGCCGAAAAAAAACTTCTGGCTGGACCCTGCCACGGACGCGCCGTGAGATTCAGTATCTGCTTATCACCTGGACCGGCTTCTGCGTCTATTGTGGATGCAAGATCAAGGGCTCTCGCGCCCCTTAATACTTAACGTAGTAATACTAGACGAGAACACGGCCCACAGCACCGTGGTCTGCAAAACTCATAAATGACACCGTGATGAACCTGGGCGCGGCCAACGCCGCTGAGTCTGTATTCGCTCTCTGGATTTCCAGCAAAGTTGTAAAACCATCTACCTACTGATCTCTGGCCACGCTCCGGGAATCGAGAAGGAAGGCGTACTACCTGATGTCCATCCACGAGCATCTGCCGCCGCAGGCGCGGAAGGAACTGAAGGAAATCGGCTGGACGAAAGGGCGCGAGTTGGCGAAGCTGGCGCGGGCGGAGGGTCAGCGCTTCGATTGTGCACCCTGGGTGCACAAAGCCCGCTCCATGCCAAGAGAAGAGTTCATGCGGGAGGTGGAGAAGGAACTTACGGGGAAGGAAACGGAGCCGTCGGAGCTGATCTACTTCAAGGTCTATCAGAGCCAGATTCCGGTCATCGAGCAGGCAATCGAGACGGCAGCGCGGATGTTGGGCACGGACAAATCGCGAGGTTACTGCCTGGAGATGATCTGCGCCGACTTCCTTGCGGGCGCACACTTGGACAACGGCAACCCGGAGATCCTGCTCAATTCGATTTCACGCTACTACAAGTTCTTGCCCGGCGAACAGCGGCAGGCTTTCCTCGAAAACCTGCGTGCGAAGGCGTCCTGAGAATGATTCGCCCCAAAGCCGCTCGCTTGCGGCTGGACCGTTAGGTTGAGGGCCTTAGTAGCTCCGGACGCGTTGTCCTGATCCACTTTTCGACATTCGTGCGAAGGCTGGTAGCGAGTTTGAGCATTTCGTCCGCTTCTTTGTCGGACACGGAACCTGCAACATCGTAGCTGCTAACGTTGCGCTTCTTGCGAAAGCCGTCAAAAGTGTCAATCACTTTTCTGCCCGGCGCTGTCGTGAACTCCAGCGATTGGATGACGCGGTAGTGATGGTTGTCCCGCGTTGCCCTGTAACCTGCCGCAGCCAGGGCGGCGGTTGCTGCCTGGAGTCCCGCATTGTAAGCGATCGCAAACCGCCAGTCGGCAGGCAACTGCGTCACCTGGCAAGCTGTAAGATCCCGATCCGAAATCGCAAACAGGTTCGTGATTTCTTCAGGGTTTGTTGTGTGTTGAACCAGCCAACTGTTTTGAAGCCAACTTTGCAAGCTCATCCTCGGTCCCCAACACGAAAAGTCTCTTCTCTTTCAGTACACTACGCAAGAAATGGTTCCCAGCTGCCAGCTTTGACCGGAATTCGGACACTGAAAAGACGGTTGGGTTGATCTCCCTGCCGAGCACTCTCTGTGCCGGACCCAGCACGGAAACAACGTCACTGAAGGGTGCATTCCCCAAAACCATCAGATCCACGTCACTATTTGCCCGCTCCTTTTGGCGTGCCACCGAACCGTAAACAAAGGCAATCTGAATCTCTGCCCCCAAAGACACCAAAGCTGAATGAATGGCATCGTGGATGCCCACGGTCTTCGTGATCAGACTCTTGATTTCCGAAAAGATAGGACTCTGCTCATTCGCCTGATATAGAACTTGATTGCCCTGAACTCTTCGCACAATCAGACCCATATCCGTTAGGTGTCTTACTTCCCTCTGAAGAGCACCGTGGCCGGCACCAACCGCCCGGACAAGCTGCCGCAGATAGAATTGCTGGTCCTGATGGCCATAAAGCATGGCTAGCAGTGCGCTGCGCGTGCGCCCGAACAAGCTCCGGCCCGCGAACTGGTGGTCCACTGCAGTGGTCATACTGGGTACGATTGTACCCTAATAGGGTACGATCTTCAAGTGTGCGTTTCGGAATCTACAGTCAATTGACAAAGGCCACCGCCCAGCGGAGCTCGCCGGTCAGCACCACCACTGGACGGGTCCGTGCAGACCTTAACAGGCGGGGCTCAATATCACGCAGTAGGCTCTTGCCGAATTTGGTCGCCACGCCCAGAAGATAATTTAGTGCCGGCGGGGTTCTTTGGCGATCCAGATATCCACGAGGCCGTCTCAGGTCAATCTTGGGGAGGAATTTCAGGCGATCAGGTCTTGTCTTGCAGGTCCTTCTGCTGGGCTTTTTCCCTGGCTTTGGCCCACCGGGCGAGTACGGCATTACGCGCAATCTCGCGTCTCTCTTCCGAAGTTAGCTTGGCCGCCCGGATCTTGCCGCCCTTCGACCCACCCAGTTTTCCTAGGGCGACGGCATTTGGGTTCTTTTTCTTAGCCATTGATGATCTAAAAGCTAATCTTCCGAATGGGTGAAATCAACCAAAAAGTTCTTGACAGATACTTAGGCGCCTATGTATAAAGAGAACGGGCATATACATAGGCGCCTAAGTATAAATGAGTTCAAGGAGGCATCATGCCAAGAAAGACCGCAGTTCAGACGAGCATCCGCGCCGCCCGAAGGATTTGGAACAATCTCTCTCGGGAAGCTCTCATTCGGCTCAGGGAGATTGCAACCCAACACGACTTCTCAGTAGGTGCCGGTGATTTGATCTACCTAAATAACGGTTGGTACGTCACACATACAGGCCTAATCGGACTGGCACGTCGCAAGAGATGCAGCGGCATCCATGTTGAAGCCGTCGATTCGCTTTGCGATTCGGGCGCGAATCGGTTCGTCCTCAAGGCGACGGTCTTCCCTTCCAAGGGCTCCTCCGGCTTTGTCGGCTACGGCGATGCCGATCCGTCCAATGTCTCCCCGCTCGTCCGCGGCGCGGAAATGCGTGTAGCCGAAACGCGCGCCGTCAATCGCGCCCTGCGTAAGGCCTACGGCATCGGCATCTGCTCGGTCGAGGAGATCGGCTCTGTTCCGATTCCGATTGAGAAGCTCCCGCCCCAAAGCGCGCATGGCAACGGAAATGGCAATGGAAACGGGACCGGCCCAAAGGTCCGCGACCGCCTCTGCCAGCTCATCCGCCAACACCAGCTCGATCCCGAATTGGTAAAGGCCTACGCCGTCGACTTCTGTGGCACGAAGACGCTCCGAGAGGCCAGCAGGGAGCAAGTTGAGAACTTCGTCCAGTCGCTGGCCGACTGGGCCGAGAAGGACCGCAATGCCCTGCTCTGCCAGCTCAACAGCTACTCGCACCCGAAGCAGGAGGTCGTCGCATGAAACGCCAAGTCCCCGGCCTCGCCGAAACTGCCCGCGATTCTCGGGCCGAGATTCCAGACGGCGTATTCCTCGTTCGGGTCGATGGCGCCCAGTTCCGCTG
>PLIC01000011.1 GCA_003139995.1 Candidatus Acidiflorens stordalenmirensis
CTCACACCTTCAGTCTGGTGCAAGGGGTGCGATACATGGTATGTGAGAGTGCTCTGTTGAAGAACCCATTGGCTGTCGGCTCCAGCAAAAGCGGGGAGTGTCACCAGCAACAACGCAACCAGCATTCTCTTGCTCATAAGCGGTCTTAGAACTTCACGGAAACCGACAGAAGAGCGGCCCCAAACGCCCCAGCCGTCACAATCGCCACAGGTCCATGCGCGGAGGCGATGCCATGAACCTTTTCTCCTTTACTCTTTTGATCGAAAGCTATTGCTCCCAGGATTGGAGTCAGAATCATGCCGGGGCCATGTATCCAAGCCATGGCTTCGTGAAATTTTATCGGACCGCGCTTTTTGGTTCCGGGAATTCTGGGGGCGCGAATGGCGTAATAGGCCGTGATACCGTACAAATCTCCCGTTAAGCTGCCAAGAGCCACATGCAGATCGCGAGAGGCCGTGCTGGTGCTCTTGCCCCCGGCGCCCATAGAAGCGATCACGGTGGCGATCAAGGGACCCGCCGTGATCAAACCCATCCGTTGATGGATCTTCAGCATGTGTGTCCGCTTATCCAGCAACGCCTGCTCGCGGGCGTTTCCCTGGGTTTGCTCCGGAGAAAGGCCCAGATCCGCGAGCGTGGGCTCGGTCTTGCTGCTGGATGGCGCATTCGGCAAATTGTCCTGTTGCGCGGGTGTGGGTTTGGCAGGGATTGTCTCGCCCGCTTCCAACTTTTCGTCCGGAAGCGCAGTCTCGGTCCCAGTGACGGCTGTTGAAGGAATCTCCAACGTCTTCAAGCCGGGTGCTTCAAACTTGAGCCGGTAGTTGCCTGGAGGCAGACCTTCAAACTTATAAGAGCCATCCGTACCCGAGGTCGCGCTTCGCACCTGGCCATTGTCTGTACTTGTCGCTGTCACGGTTGCATTCGGAACTGCGTTACCGGAGGCATCGACAACCCTGCCCGTCAACGTTCCCATTCCAGCCGTCTGAGCCATCAGAGACGGAGCGATTGTAACGGACAGACACACAAGAAAAACGAGGCCAGGGACACCACTTTGTCGGTTGCGAAAGACCTTCCTCAACATCCTCCACCTCACCCTTTCCGATGGTGCCATGGCCTCGTGTGGTATGGGCCACCAGAAGACAATAGGTCCGCAACATTACGGTGTCTTTTCCGCAAGATGACAATTTGTTCATCCACAGCCTAATTGCCCCGTTCCACCTCTACCCACGGGTATGATTTCCTCTACGTCATCTCGATCATGGTCTGGGGTTGCAACCATTCCATGATCTTCCACTTCATAGTACACACGGCTTCTTTCACTTTCTTGGGGCCTCCTGCATTTGCTGCCCCGTCCTGCTGCGGTTCGCGCGGTGTTGAAGAGCGGCTCTCCAAGCGGAGAACCATCGGGAGTTATGGCGATGCGACGAATTGTATTAGGGCGAGCAGTGTTGTTGGTCAGCATCTGCTGCGGTATGAGTGTTGCGCAGACGCTGAGGACGCGGCCTCCGGTGGGGACGCAGCAGCAGAGTGAGGATGCGCCTGCGTCGCAGAATGCGGCGGCAAATGCGGAAATAACGTCCGTGACGATGCCCATGAGCGTAGAGGCGGGAACTCCGATCAAAGTCGCATTGGACTCGGAGGTGCGGGTGCGAGAAGTCGGTCAGGCGATCCATGGCAAAACGACGGAGCCGGTGTATGCGTTTGACAAGCTGCTGATTCCGGTGGGAACGGTGGTGAACGGGAAAGTATCGGCGATCGATGCGGTACCGAAGATGGTTCGAACGATGCAGGCGACGAATGGGAACTTTTCTCCGGTGCGCATAGTGCATGTGCAGTTTGACGAATTGGTAATGGGGGATGGGCGAACCGTGGCGCTACATACGGTAGCTTCTCCTGCTCCGGATGGAGTTCTGCGGTTTGTTTCGGCGAATGAGAAAGCGGAGCAGAAGAATAAAGTACAGGACGCGGCAGCGAAAAAAGTGAGTGCAACGCGGCAGGCGATCCACCAGCAGTGGAGCGATTTACAGAAGCAGATCCATGAACCGGGAAAGATGCACAAATTGAAACGGATCGTGCTGGCACAGTTGCCGGTGCATCCGCAATATATTGATGCGGGGACGAGCTTTAATGCGAACTTGTTGCAACCTTTGGATTTTGGAACGGAGGCGATGAAACCAGAAGCATTGACTGATATTGGAACGGCACCGCCGACCGGAAGCGTGGTGCATGCGCGGCTGGAGACAGGCTTAAGTTCGGCGACGGCGAAGAAGGGCGATCCGGTCGAGGCGGTGATCACCGAGCCGCTGGTGGTGTCCGATCATCTGTTTCTACCGGAGGGCAGCGTGATTAAGGGATCGGTCGTGCAGGTGGCCCCGGCGCGGCGACTGGGGAAGAATGGGCAACTACGAATTTTATTTCACCAGGTTGCACCGCCGAATGGAATTGAGCAGAAAGTGGAAACGAATCTGGAAGGCGTGGCCGTCGCCAAGGACGAACATCTGAAGTTGGATGCGGAAGGTGGGGCGCAGGTGACGACGCCGCGAACGAGATATTTAATCACAGGAATCCAGGTGATGCTGGCGGCCTCGCAGGCGTCTCCGGATCGGGATGCGGGACAGGGAGGACAGAGTGTAGGTGAAGCCGGAGGCGGCGCGGTGAGCGGGGCATCGGGATTTAAGTTGGTTGGTATGGTTGTGGGGATTGCGGCGCATTCGCGCGTGGTGTCGGCCGGGTTTGGATCGTACGGAGCGGCGATGTCGATCTATTATCATTTTCTGGCGCGCGGACGCGACGTGGTCTATCCGAAAGACATGGCCATGGTGGTCGGTCTAGGAACTCGCGACAGCAAATCGAACAATACGCTTGGCCCCTCTGCGGAGTTAGCTCAACCTCAGAACGGTCCTCAGTAAGCCAGCGTAGACCCGTTCAGAGGCCTCCCACTAGATTCGCACACCTCAGGAAAAGTGAGGAGGGATAAAATCTAAGAGTACGGTTCGGATCCCCGCGGTTCGTTCCGATCTATCCGAAGATCGAAGCTCGGGCCACGATCTGCTCCACCAAGACTTCATCTTGAACGAATGGTTCGAGCACGGCAGCTATCTCTGCCTCAAATCTCGGCTGCCGTTCGCGGAGAATTTCAGGAGACGTATTCGACTTGGACAGAGCCCGCCCGATTAGATCGTGAATCGTGACCTCACGGCGTTCGGCAACCGACGTCTCGCCAAGTGCTCTAAAGCGTGAGTCCGCAAACCATTGCTTTGGGTCAATCCGATATTGCTTCTCTTCTGGCCCCGATGCCCAAGATTGGGGAACGAGAATCCGCTCCAGCACCGTCAAGGTCGCGCTGCGTTCCAACCAATGAAGTGCGCGGCCAATGGTGATGACATCGTAGGTTTGAGCCGTCACGCCATCTTGCCGGCTTTCGTCGCCGCCTTTCGTGCGGTGCGTGTCTTTTTCCGAGCTGCTGTTGCGGTTTTTCTGACTCTGCGTGCGGCTTCAACCGTGGATGGCAATTCCCGCTGTCCTATAGCTGTCCACTAAAGATTCCCTAACGCTTCTTACAAGGCTTTTCGAGGGCCACCCGCGTCTTGTAAGTTGTTGAAATTACTAATCATTTTGGGCTCATAATCCAACGATCACGGCCCGGAGGCTAGCACAAGAAATTATGAAATATTCCCGCCCAAGTGTGACCGAACCATCGAGCCCGATTGAAAGAACAGCTATCTTGAGCCGAACATAAAGAAGCCGATCAGATCAGCCATGCGCTGCCCCCGTTTTTGAACCCACGATTTCAACCCACGATTCGCATGTCTCTCACGTCTTCTCAAGGACTTAGGCGGCCACCTGGAGTCACTTAAGTTGTTACAACGACAGCTTAACGTAGCACTGAAAAGGCTGGCGTCGAGGAAGATGTTCAAGCCCATGCGCTCTCGGCAGACGGGTCGCTATTGAGTATCTCCCGAAACAATCATCTGGTGGTACTCGTCAACAGCGTCATTCCATTCTTGGATGTCGGCATCCGTCAGGAACCGCATATTCTGTTGGGTAACGATCCGGCCCGTATTGTTCATCGCGTAGACCAGCGCGGGGTCCATCCCAGGCAACTTAAAATAGCTGCCCTCCACGATATTCATCAGAGTCTTGCCGTCACGATCCAATTCACCGGGCGCTCCACTCGCACGAACCCGATGGTCGGCCCAGCAACGAGCTCCCCGTGCATGTGGGCGGCGTTCCTCGAACCCGCCTGCTCGTGAAGGCTGTACACGTTTTGGGTGCAGACGAAAAGACGATCTTGCGAAGCGTGCTCAAGTTTCGCGAGGGCGAAGTGGGCTGGATTCGGTTTGGCTGCCGAAGCCGCCCGCCGCCGCAGTTACGCTGATCATGGAGCCGAACAGCGACCAAGACAATTGTGGCCATTTTGTGGCCAGAACAGCCAGTAATTCCCGTTATTGACCACAAATTCACTGCGCCAAGGAGTGACCCTGCGCGTCTCATAGCGAAAGCGAAGTAATTTGTTTTCAGTTACTTGCAAAATGGCAGCTCTAGCGGAAGTTTTCAGGCTCGCAGATTCTCAATCTTCAAACCCGGGTTCGATTCCCGGTAGCGCTACCAACCTTCCTTAAGCTGTTCATTCCCAAGCGCATCCGAGTTCCCTCCAGTGCTTGTGCCTACATTTGTGCCTACATTTGAAAATTTTCTGCGGAAAAGCCACGGGAAATTTTCAGCAGGCAGTATTACTAATTAGTACACATGGGTATCAAGATAGTAACGTGGCAAACAAAACCGTCAATATTTACGAGCGTGTGAAGGTGGATGGGAAGTGGAGGGACCGGCCTGTCGTTGTCCCGAAACTCAAACCTGACGGCAAGCTCTATTTGAAAGATGATCGAGACGGGAAGTTCATGATTTCGTGGTACGAGGGTCGCAAGAAAGCCCGGTACCCACAGACGTTTAAGAACCTTAGCGAGGCTCTACGCTTCAAGGCCGACAAAGAGTGGTATCTCCAAAATCTGCATCGCGGAGTCCAAGACCCCACCCTGCCCGATTCTCGGGTGCCGATCTCCACTGCCATCAATGCCTACCTTGACGAAATCACGGGCAGCAAGGCTACCAAGAAAGCCCATCGGCACGACCTACGGGAGTTCGAGGCGTGGAACGCGGGACTCGAACAGCGGAAGAAGAAATACGTTGAGGAAATTGACAAGGCCCACATGAGGCGGTTCTTTGAATACCTCGTGGACGATGAACCCGAGAATTGCCCATTCACAGCAGCATGGAAACTGCTCAGGCTCAATAAATTCATTCGCACTGTCCTGCATCTCGACCCCGGTAGCAACCGAGAGGACGCCGAGACCGAGTTGGAGCCGTTTGAGTGCGAGCTTCCGCCCACTGGCAGACGCAAGAAAACGGATAGCCAAAATCGAGAGTGAGACACTACCCAATTTTCACACCAGCGAGAGTATTTCTGTCGTGGGTTGTTGGTGAAACATTGCGATGTCACTCATTGACCTTGGGTCATCCAACGCGTCGGCGCTGCGAACTGCTCCCGGTTCACGAATACGTGGTCCCCGATGAGCAGCGTGTCCTCCATCGAACTGGACGGAATCTCAAACGCCTGAAGCACAAAGGTGATGATAAACAGGCCGGTGACCAGCACTCCAGCCAAGGAGGCCAAAAATTCCACCGTCGTCTCGCGCGGCTTTTCGTCCACAATGACTTTTTCTTTTTTCGGCACGGTTGCCATCCGTTTCTTCTAAGCGCAACAGCCAACCCAAATGCAAACGACACCATATTAAATTAGAAGCATGTCACTCGCGGGCGAGCACTCTAGCCGCTGGGAACGTTCGAGCGTACTGTTGCAATCGCTGAGCTAGGTCCCTAAAGCGCCTCTCCGCCCGCGCGAGTGCCGTCATCGAGTACGACCGTGTTTGCAGATTGCTGCCGTCGAGTCGCTGGACAGAAACGGAAACTTCTTTGACAGGGCGTGCAAATTTCTCACTAATTGCTTTTTGGATGAGCGGCATCCGCAATTGTGTCTGCCAGTTTGGCTCGAAGGGGCCCAGTAAGACGGCTCTGTAGTAGTCCGATGTCACGTCAACACGGCTGATTTCACTTACAAGGGTTAGGTATCCAGAGCCGAACCGAATCAGGATGTGGCTATCAGCGACAGCGACATTTTCAGTTTCACACCAACGAACGTACGACTCGAACGCTAGTTCAATCTCATCAACGCGGGTGAGGTCCTTAAACTGTGCGCGCTGAATGATATCGCGAAGATACTGCCGCGCAACGGTGGTTTGCTTTGTTCTATGGTAGTTATAAATGCTCAACAGTAAGGCACGGTTGTACCCTGTCTTGAAGGCGTGCGAAGGAGTTGTGAGTTTCTCTCGCAACCATCCGCGCGGCTGTCGTAAGCACACTTCCAATTCGCTGTGAGAAATCTTCATTGCAGTAGTGGTGTAAGCCCGGGATACTTCCCAAGTACCGATTGGGCTTCGGACGCGGCCCGCTTGTACATCGCCATGGTATCGGCGACCGTGATGGACGGCGATATGAGTTCCGGCCAGACGATTGTCACTTCGCTCGCTGGAGTATTCAGTACCATTTGAACAAATAATCCGTAATCAATCAGATTTCTGCGTCCGTCGTCATCATCTCCAGACAAAACGTCTAAGGTTTCAGCAAAAAGATTACGTGCGTACGCAGTGGAGTCGGAGCCGTGCGTTTCGATTGCAATTCGACGCAGGATACATGGAATGCAGAAGCCGCAGTGAGTTGCTGTCCCCGACAGCCGTGCATTCTTCCAGCAACTACTACTGACAGGTACAGCCTCTGGGAGGCGTTGGATGACTGGGGAGATGACCTCTGCCTTCGTGCGGTTTATGTATGGATTCTCAATACTGATGGACAGACTGAGGACAGAGGACAGGAACTGCTCCATTAATTTAAGTATCTCTGGGTGTGCCGTGCGTGTCGAAAACGGACCGATTCTGCCTTCCGTAGCGGGAAGGTGAACGGCCATCTGACCGTTCTCGGCGATCACCACAATCTTGTTGTGCCCAGCTCGCCTTGCACAGAGCGCAGCAAGTGTAAGGAACAGAAATGAACGTGTTCGCTGGCTACTCTCAGCGTCAAAGGTCAGCTGCGGACTCGGATTCGTGGACTTCGCCGTGACCATGAATCGGCGGTGTGGGAAGGATAGGCCGAGCCTTGACGACATTAGCTCAACAAGCTGTTCCTGCGCTGCAGCCATCGGCTGGTTATGCGTGAGATGGCTGACCAGCTGAAGTTTGTCTCCCGCGAGTCCGAGGTCGATCGCTGCGGCCAGAGAATCTAGTCCGCCTGAAAAGAGCAATGTCTTCCCTAACGTGGCACTCTGTCCCAGAGATTTTTCGAGTGATCCGTTCACCTGTCTAAGCGTCAGAGTCCACGAATCGCTCGACAACTTACGAAGAATTTGTTCGATGCGGCGTGTTTCCGGCTGAAGCACGCCGATGTTTACGACGGGAACGGAAATATGGAGGTCACGAGGCGCATCCTCCCGTTCCCCGCGTTTCGTGCATCTGTCGGTGGCATACACGACCGCAGCAAGCAGCAATAGATCATTTTCAAGTGACGTGACACTGCCGAACTCAGTCTTGAATTTGCCCTCTCCCGTGAGCAGATTCTTCGTGGTGTCCAAAATTGCGTCGGTGTTTCCCGTGTCGCTACCACCGCGACGAGCATAGACGAAAGTCATCGGTGGGCCTCCTTCTTCTGGAGGGCATCAGTGACCTTAGCCACAAAGGTTTTCCACCCCGCGGGACCTTTACTGGGTTCACCCAAGTCTGACACACGCGACCGAACGAGGTTGCGGATTGATGATTTCAACTGGATGGCATCTGAAACCGCCGACACTCGCCCCTTGGCCGCGACGACAGTCGGCAAGTCTCGCGCGACGTAGTAGCCAATTACTTCGCTGAACAGCTCGGCAGGAAATGATGTCGTGGCTGGCCCTTGCAAGGTGCAACGTGCGAGTGCACGACGCCCGAACTCAACCGCGAGTCCCACGTTCGCAACATGGAGAGCAGCGTCGTCATACGTCTCCAACGCACGTTGGGCAGAGAGACCTTGGCGAGAAAGCTCCCAAGCGGTCGCGAGGAGCGGATGGCTAAGATCGCGCCCCAACCCAGCGTGTCGGTCTTGCGCTGCCGCTCGGCAGACTTCTCTGACCTGCATGTCAACACTAACGTCGGTTCTGCCCAAAACTGCGAGGGCGGTCTTCCACGAAGGCGTTGGCGGTGACGGGTCGTTCCGTGAGGTTCCCATTAGTCAACCCCCGGCTCAAATCGCTCGGTCTTTACCCGATTCAGTTCCTTCTTAACCGTTGCCGTTTCGATAAGTCCGCCAGTAAACAGGAGTTTCCAACGCACCGAGTTTCGGAAGTCAGTGACTTCTGTGAAGGCCTGAACCGTGGTTGCTAGTGTCTTCTCTGCCATGAAGCACAAGGGCACGCGGGTTTCGCCAAGGAAATCGCTTGCTGGCTTCAGGAGGGCAGACTTGTCCTGCTGAAATTTAGAGGAGACCAAAAGTGCAGCGACGACTTCGTTGCGGTTTTGCTGATAATCTTTTTGCTTGTTCACGTATTCCACGAGGGCGCGGAGTGAAGGCCACGTTACTGTCATGCCCGATTCGTACGCTTTCGCGTCTACGACGATCAGCGACGAATCTGGTAATTGGGCAATCATGTCGCTGACTCGCAACCCGCGACGACGCCCGCCGAAGCGACCGACCTTTCTGCCAAAACAAAATTCAAGTCCATCCGCAACCAAATCTTCGAAGATAGCCCACGCCTCACCTGCCATGCCATTCGGAACCTTGTTTTTCGCCGCAGTTGCGAGAGCATCGGAATAGTCATTTGTTAGAGCCCGCCACGACGGAATAGCACCTCCAAGTACGTTCAAAAACTCAGTCCAGCTGACCTGTCCTACGCCCCCTTGTTTAGATACGAAGATCGCGGCACGACCGACACTTCCGGCCGTTTGCTGCATCGCCTTAAGTGTGGTTGAGTCAAAGTGATGATAGGCCGTAAACGCTATGCGAAAGTGGAGCATCGCGCCGAGCCGGGAAGGCCGTTCACAATCGAACTCCATATGACGGGGATGCGAGTCCGTGCTGGTGATGACGTATCCAGACGCCAACAGTGTGCGCGTTGCGGTCGAATATATTTCGCGCGATTCTCCATGCATCGAATTTCGAACCGCTGGCATGATTATTAGCTAAGTTCGATAGCATACCGCTTTTCGGAGCAATTTTGGAGGCTGAGTGTTCTTGTGTTCGGAATTTCGGAAGTCGCAACCTGCACCGAGCGCGACCGCACCGATTTCACAGGGGGTTTAGCCTTGCAATCCCACTACAAGAACAGACGATTCTGAATCTGTGCGAGTTCCACGGCTGCGGAGCAGGCTTCGTCGTCGTTCGCCACGCGATTGATCCGAGTGCTAACGGGATAGCACCGCATCTGGCGGGCATCGTATGGCTTCAGGAGGTCGGACGCCGCAGCGACATCCTTCATTCCGGGATCGAGCCACAGGTCGTTGGAAGGCTGGTCATCTGCTCGGCAACGGCATACCACTTGCCATCTCGCTTCGTGTACACCGCAGTAAAACGCAGGCGATCCTCTCCTTCTCCCCCATCAGCAGACCATCGACCGCGCCACTCTCCATTGACAACTACCGTTTGTCCGTAGCTTCGAGCGATCTCGCAGAGGTGCTCTACAATCTGAGTACCCGACCCGTTCTGCTACCATGACTTGCGCCTGCACAAGGCGGCTGCGAACAACATGGTTCATCTCTCGCCGACGACAGTTTTCGACGTTCAAACTCTGGCCGCTTACGCCATCTTTCTCGCGAGCTATCTGGTCTTTGCACTGGGAAAATTCCCCGGATTAAAAATTGACCGTGCGGGCGCTGCGATTATCGGCGCTGTAGGCATGGTGGCGTTCCGGGTTGTGCAGCCGTCTGACGCGCTGCGGTTCATCGATTTCCCCACGCTGGTGCTGTTGTTCTCGATGATGCTGATCGTAGGCAATCTTCATCTGGTGGGATTCTTCGAGTGGAATGCTGAGATGGTGCTGCGGCGACTGAAGCCGTCGCGGCTGTTGCCTGCGGTGGTCTTTACGTCGGGAGTGCTTTCCGCATTTTTCGTGAACGATATTGTGTGCCTCGTGATGGTGCCGTTTGTACTGAGCATCACGCGCAGGCTGCGGCTGGAACCATTGCCGTATCTGTTGGCGGTGGCGACGGCATCGAATATTGGCAGCGTGGCGAGTATCACGGGGAATCCGCAGAACATGCTGATCGGGTCTTTTTCCCACATCTCTTATCGTGACTTTCTCCTGCACCTTGGGCCGGTGGCGGTGGTGGGTTTGTTCCTAGATTGGATGGTGCTGCACTGGATGCATATGCGGAAGGTGAAGCATGCGGGATTGGTGAACGACGGGATTCCACTGCCGCCACTCGATCTTTCGCGGCTGACGAAACCAGCGATTGTGGTAACCGCAGTTGTGGTTGCGTTTTTTGCCGGTGTACCCCCAGCGATGGCAGCGGCTTTGGGCGCGGCGGTGTTGCTGATTACCCGAACGATCGAGCCGCGAAAGCTGTACGAGGAAGTGGACTGGGGTCTTCTGGTGTTCTTTGTCGGGCTGTTTTTGATTGTGGGCGGAGCGCAAAATGCCGGAATTATCGGGGAGTTTCTGGGGATCGCAGAGCATTGGAATCTCCACAATCTGGGGGCCTTCACGGTTGCGGTGTCGTTGCTGAGCAATATTGTGAGCAATGTACCGGCGGTGATGCTCTTGAAGTCGCTGGCACCGCACTTTGCGAATCCAAATACGGCGTGGCTGGTACTGGCGATGGCTTCGACGCTGGCGGGGAATCTGACGATCACGGGCAGCGTGGCGAACATTATTGTGGTCGAGAGCGCCAAGCCGGACGTGAAGATCAGGTTCTGGGAATATTTCCGCGTTGGGCTGCCGATTACCGTGATGACGTTGATCGTGGGATGGGCGTGGCTGGTGTGGGTTAAATAGATTCTTCCACAAAAGGGCTGAGAACAAAAAGGAGATTCCTGATTAAGAGCGTGCCAGAGCCTGACGCCTCCATTGAGGCTAAAACGTCCCCTTCACGGCGAACGCTGCTTGGACTCGATTGGCTCAATTTCCTCCTCGCCGACGTGCAGACGGGGGTGGGGCCGTTCCTCGCCATTTACCTCGCTGGCTACAAGTGGAATGAAGAGCGCGTCGGGCTTGCGCTCACAGTCGGCGGGATCGCAGGAATTCTCACGCAGACCCCGGCTGGTGCGCTCGTTGATTTCCTCCGATCAAAGCGGGCGCTGGTCGGTGTGGCCGTGACCGCGCTGGCTGCAGGGGCGCTGCTGATCGCTCTTTTTCCGTCGTTCTGGCCCGTCATGAGCGCTCAGGTCTTGATTGGCGGCACGTCCAGCGTCTTCCTCCCAGCCATCTGCGCGATGTCGCTCGGGATCGTCGGACGTGCCGCATTCGACGCCCGCCAAGGGCGCAATCAGACGTTCAACTCGGCAGGGAACGTGATTGCCGCTGTGTCGATGGGCGTCCTCGGCTACCTCGTTTCCAACCGGAGCATCTTCTTCTTCGTCGCGGCTTTCGCTGTCCCCACGATTCTGGTCCTGCACATAATCAGACCCACCGACATTGACTACGAGGTCGCCCGTGGCGCAACTGATGGCGAGAAAGGGGGCAAAGTCGAAAGCGTCGAGGTGCTCTTCTGGGAGCGCCCACTCGTCCTCTTCCTCGGATGCGCCGTGATGTTCCATTTCGCGAACGCGGCGATGCTGCCGCTCTTGGGCGAGATGCTGGCAAAGGGTCAAGGCCGAAGCTCGATGATGTTCATGTCGGCGTGCGTGGTAACGACCCAGTTCGTCATCACGCTGATCGCGTCTTGGTCGGGACGGACGGCAGGAACGTGGGGTCGAAAGCCACTTCTGCTGATCGCGTTCGGCGTGCTTCCGATTCGTGGCGTTCTTTACACCCTCACGTCCAATACGGCATTGCTCGTGGCCATCCAGATCATGGACGGCGTCGGGGCGGGAATCTTCGGCGTTGTGTCCGTGCTCGTGATCGCCGATCTGACGCGAGGTACTGGCCGATTCAATCTCACGCTGGGAGCCATCACCACTGCGGTCGGTATCGGCGCGGCTCTGAGCCAAGTCATCGCTGGTAGTATCGTTCACCACGTGGGCTTTCGCGCCGGCTTCCTATTCCTCGCGGGGGTGGCGTCGGCGGCGTTCGCTATTCTCTATTTTTTCATGCCCGAGACGCGCAATATACGATTGGCAAAAGAGTGACAGGCACGCAAACGAAAGCGCCCCGGACTCGATTGAGTCGCGGGACGCTCGTTTGAACAGCCCTCCTCCAGAACGCTCTTACCTCAGTTCGACTCGGGTAAATGCTTCAAGTGTGTAATGCCGATGTTTCTATCCGTGTGAAGGACTTTTCGAAGCTAGCCAACGTTCAGCAAAATTCGCAAAAGTGAGACTACCACGACCACAAGTACCGAGAGCATGACGCTGTATTCACTGAAGTCACGAATCCTGTTTGGCCAAGTCTTGCTGATGAAATGATCCATCTTGTCCCCCAATCCAATGTTAGCTAGCTTGCAGCGAAATGCCAGTTTGCACAATGGCTCGTGCGTGGCGCTGACGACAGTACTCCGTGCGGGGGTGACTGAAGTCACTGACGTCTGCGTTATGCCACTGTGGCGGCACTGCTGGGCTACTCACTCGCAGATGTGACTCGCATCGAGTGCTAGCTCTGCCAAACATATTTACCGCAGGTACAGTGCACGGTATCGGTAGGCTGTCGCTTGGTTAGTTGCTGTTTGCAGACCGGGCAAGGTTTGGTCATTACGTAGGTCATAATCTTGGCTCCTTGAAAAGACTAGGCGCCGATGCGGTCATCGTGAATGGCTCCTGCGTGCCACATGACGGCACTGCGGGGCCAGCATGGTGA
>PLIC01000249.1 GCA_003139995.1 Candidatus Acidiflorens stordalenmirensis
TACATTTAGCACGGCTCGATACGTCCCCTTGACAAGCACGAGATCCTTCGCTCAGGATGGCAACCCAAACTTATGTCGCGAATTAACAGGACATCACACTAGAGAGCTGAATCCGCTCTAGAGGTTCTGAACCGCCTCTTGCAATGCCCGCGCGATTTCCTCGGGGCCGGTTTCCGGGGTGAACTGCACGGGCTTGCCGATGCGCACCTGAATCTTTCCGGGCGCTGCAAACTTCTTTCCGGCGTTCTTGATTTCAAACAAACCATCAATCCGCATGGGAAGAATGGGGATGCGAAGATTGTTGGCGAGCAGGCCGACTCCCGTGCGGAACGGGCAGAGCTTGCCGTCTTCGGTGTGCTTTCCTTCCGGGAAGACCAGAACGCTGTAGCCGCGATCGACGGCCTCTCCGGCGTAGGCAAAGCTCTTGCGGAAGCCGGACTGGCGCGGCAGCGGAAAGAGGTTCAGCAGGGCGACACCGAGCGTCCACTGCAGGCGGTCGCGGATTCGGAGGAACCACGCGCGATCCGTAGCGGGCGAACGCAGCATTTCTAGCGCTTCGCCACCGGTTGCGGTCGCCAGTTTGTGGCGGATGTGCGCGGGAAGCGCGGCCTGGATGAAGCCGACATCGACATCGGCAACATGGTTGGAGATGACGAGCAGCGGCCCGCGAACGCCGCGTAAGTTCTCACGCCCGGTCACGCGGGGCCATCCCAGAAGAAACACGGCCGGACGCGCCAGCAGATAGTGCGAGGCCAGGCGGAGCCACGTGGCCGGCCAGCGAAGGGCCCAGCGGGGATAGTGAAAAGCTGGATAGCGAAACCCGCGATGTTGAAACTCGGGATCATTAGGCTGGCGGCGAGCGCCGCATTCGTCCTGCAGCAGTTTTTCGAGATCGCCGACGGTGGCTGCATTCGCGAACTTGGTTTCGCTCAGGTCGAGCTGGTAACGGTCTTCGAGAGCGCTGAGCAATGCGACGCGTTCGAGAGAGCTTAGCCCCAGCCCGCTTTCGAGGTTTGCGTCCGGCGCCAGGTTCCTCGCGGCGCGGCCGGTGATTCGCGACAGCAATTCGGAGAGCGGGCTGGCGGCGTTTTCAGGTAATTGTCCGCGGAGGCTCGCTTCAACCGCATCGCGAATCACGTTGCGGCGCGGCTTCTCGGTGGAACTGCGGGGGAAATCTTCTTCGGGCCAGACGAACCAGGCGCGCATGCGCTGATACTCGGCCAGCGTTTCGTTGGCGCGCGCCACGATTTCCTGCACGGCGATTGTCTTCAGATCGACAATGTTCTTATCGACTGCCGGAGCGTCGGAACTGCGGTCGCACAGGATCAGAACGGCGCAAGGCTCGGCATTTCCGCCGCGCTCGATTCCGACGACCACGCAATCCCGGACCTCTTTCTGACCTCGTAACGCCGCTTCCAGGTCCTCGGGATAAATGTTCATGCCGGCGGGCGTGACGATTACTTCTTTTTTACGGCCCTTGAAAAAAAGATTGCCCTCATCATCAAGCGCGCCCAGATCGCCGGTGCTATACCAGCCTTCATCGCTTGCGACCGGTTCCAGTTCGCGGCCATTCCAATAGCCGCTGGCGACGCCGCTGCCGCGAACCAGAATTTCGCCGTCGTCGCCCAGCTTGATTTCGCGCCCCGGCAAAACTTTGCCGATGGAGCCGCGGCTGGTGTGGAAGGGGTGGTTCAAGCTGATCAGCGAAGTCGTTTCGGTCAATCCGTAGCCTTGGACAACGGCGTAGCCGAGGCGATGCCAGAATTCTTCGGTCTCGCGATCGAGGGCGGCGCCGCCACTAATGATGGCCCAGAACTTCCATCCGAACCGGCGGTGCAGATCGCGGAAAGTCCACCAGCGGCGCAGAAAGTGCTGGCTCTTGGCGGCAGCATAGCGGGCGGCAAAATTCTCGCGGACGCCAGCGTCATATTTACTGTCATCGACATCGCGTTCGATCTTCTGCTTCAGCGACTCGATCATGCGCGGAACAGCCACCAGCACCGAGACGCGTTCGCGGCGGATCGCCGCCATGATTGCGGTTGGGTTGAATGTGTTTTCGAACACGACGGTCGCGCCCAGCAGCGGGGGAAGGAAAATTCCCAGGAATTGGCCGAAGACGTGGCTCAGCGGCAGCAGGTTCAGGAAGCGAATGGGATGCACGAGGCGCTCGTATTTCAGATATTTCTTGATCTCGGTTTCGATCGGGGCGAGGTTGCCGACCACGTTGGCGTGGGTGAGCACGACTCCCTTGGGTTCGGCCGTGGTGCCGGAGGTGAAAACGATTTCGAGTGGATCGGAAGGCTGAATGGCAGCGGGACGAAAGCGTTCGGCCGGTCGTTCTGCGACTGCGGCCTCGAGATCGGCGGGATTGATCGTTACTGCACCCGCGATTTTTTCGAAGATCGGCGCCCGCTCGCGTGGACAGAGCACCAGCCGGGTGCGCACCTGGGCGCCGATGCGGCGCGCAAAATCGGGGCTGGCGGCATCGTCGATGGGAACGACAATGACCCCGCAAAGGGCGCATCCGAGGAACGCCGCGACCCACTCGGCACAGTTCGGACTCCACAAAAGCACCGCATCGCCCCTGGCGATGTTGCGCGCCTCGAGCTCGCGGGCAAACTGATACGCCACTCCGGCTATGCGCTGGTAGCTCCAACGCTCGCGCCGGTATCCTCGCGGAAACACGTAAGCGCGGTCGCCGCCCCAGCGTTCGAAATCGTCCAGCGAATCCAGCACACTTGCCCGCACACCCTGTTTAGTAGCACAATTCCCAGAACTTTACATGTGATGACCGGCGCTCGGTGCCGTAGTTGGGGACGGATGGCAAGAATTTTTCCAGTTCGCAGCGTCACAGTTCAGATCGTCGTCGCGCTGGGGATGTGTGGCCTGATCTCGTGCCAGCCGCCCGCTTCCACGAATGGCGCCGCTGCGGCACCGTCGGGTACTATCACTCCCCGGGTTGAGATGCAGACGACGAGTGCTGCCGCGCGCGACCTCAGCCAGGACGAGGCTGCCGGCGGCCACATTCTGCGCAAGCATGTTGGACAGAGCGATGAGCAACTGCGCGAGCGTCTGGAGCAGGAACCCCGCATTACCGGCGCGTCGACTTACACCGACCGCGCGGCTGCTGAACATGCCGTGGGCGCGGCGATCGAAGAATCGCAGGAACGAATCGAGTGCTGGCTCCGCCGCTCGGGTGGACATCCGAACCTGGTGCTCGACTACGACAGCCCCACTTCTATTGGTCGCACCATCAATCGTGGCGAGAGCCAGGCGCGTCCGTGCGCGCACGCGCTGGTCGTGCTGAAATACACTGGGCCCAACGATTACTATGTCTTGACTTCTTATCCGGAGTGCCGCTAATGAACCCGAAACCGGAAATCACCGCCGCCAACTTTCCCGCGCTGCACACGTTCCTGCGGGGCTACTTTCATGAGGATGTCGCCGACGAGTACGGAACGCCTCCGGAAGCGGCCGATCAATTTTGCGAAGACGCCGAAACCGACGAGCGCATTCCCGTTGCGCGGGAGTGGCAGCAGCTCCTGGAACGGACGCAGTCGCAGCCCGCGGCGCTGAATGCGGCATTGAAGAAACTGGGCAGCGCGATTCGGCTGAATGAGGAGGAGATTCCGCAGGTTACGGCGATCTTTGCCCGTTGCCTGGCCGTGAAATCGCACCGCCGTGTGGCCAGCGAGTAAGGGGCGCTGGGGCAAGCCGCGCCGGAGATTGATGACGGACTCGTGTTGCGCGCCGCGAGAACCCTCAACGGCTGAAGCCGCGCCCCTTCAAAACAAAGTTGAAATCGGAATTTTTCCGCAACGTGAGACGTGGCAAGCCACGTCTCTACGGGGCGCGGCCTGCACCCAGCGCGCCGGCCACTCGGTTGATGTTGTTGAACCAGAACGCAATCGGCGCCCAGTGCTGGTAGGATTACCTGAATCGCTGCGGGGTTGGTAAGTTCTTTCGCTGGCTATTGTTCTCAGGAGGGCTCGGATGCCACAGGATACCTTGACGATCACCGACAACCGAACCGGGCAGAGCTACACGCTTCGCGTCGAAAACGGAACCATCCGCGGGATAGATCTGCGCAAGATCAAGACCGGCCCCGAAGATTTCGGCTTGATGACCTATGACCCCGCCTTCATGAACACCGCTTCCTGCCGGAGCGCGATCACTTACGTTGACGGCGACCGGGGAATCCTGCGCTACCGCGGCTATCCCATCGAGATTCTCGCCGAGCAGTGCACGTTTCTCGAAGTCGCCTACCTGGTCCTGTTCGGCGAACTGCCGAGCGCGAGTGAATTGGAGAATTGGGTGTATGAGATCACGCACCACACCATGCTCCATGAGACCACGAAGAAGTTCATGGAGAACTTCCGCTACAACGCGCACCCCATGGCGATGCTGGTGAGCACGGTGGCGGCGCTGTCCACGGTGTACCCGGATTCGAAGAACATTCACGACCCCGCGAGCCGGCTGCTGCAGATCAAGCGGTTGATCGGCAAGATGCCGTCGATTGCGGCGATGTCGTACCGGCACAGCGTGGGATTCCCGTACGTGTATCCCGACAACGACCTGACCTACACGGAAAACTTCATGAACATGCTGTGGAAGGTGGTCGAGCCGAAGTATGCGGCCAATCCGGTGATCGCGCGGGCTCTCGACGTCCTCTTTATTCTGCACGCCGACCACGAGCAGAACTGCAGCACGAACGCCATGCGGGCCGTGGGCAGCGCCTACGCCGACCCCTACCTGGCCACGGCTTCGGCGGCGGCCGCTCTTTCCGGCCCCCTGCACGGCGGAGCGAACGAAGAAGTGCTGCGCATGTTGGACGAGATCGGTTCGAAGGACAACGTCCCGGCCTATGTCAAGAAGATCAAGGAAGGCAAAGGCAAGCTGATGGGCTTCGGGCACCGCGTTTACAAGAACTACGATCCGCGGGCCAACATGATCAAGTGGGCCGCCGACCGCGTGTTCGAAGTTACCGGACACAATACCCGGCTTGAGATTGCTTTGGAACTGGAACGCATCGCGGTCGAAGACGATTATTTCGTGCAGCGCAAGCTCTATCCGAACGTGGATTTCTACTCCGGCATCATGTACCAGGCGATGGGCTTCAAGCCGGAGATGTTTACCGTGCTGTTCGCGATCCCGCGCACCGTCGGCTGGCTGGCGCAATGGCAGGAATTGCTGACCGACCCCGAGCAGAAGATCGCGCGCCCGCGGCAGGTATGGATCGGGCACGACACGCGGGAATTTGTGCCGATGGAGAAGCGGGGGAAGTAAAAGTTAGATCGTATAGGGACGGGCGCCCTCGCAAGCCTGCCCTGAGCGAAGTNNCAAGCCGAGCGCAGCTCGGCAGTCTGCCGGCGTTCGCAGCAACTCTGGATTCGCTCTACCCGCCGGCAATGGCCCCTATGACGATAAACGGCTCCGCCCCGGACGCTACCGCGTCGGGCAGTGCGGCGTCCGGCGGCTCATGGGATAGGTCCTCTTCGCAGGCGAAGAACCGCAGGAACGGCCGGCGCTGCTCGGTGACTTGGTCGCGGATCGTGCCGCGCAGCATCGGATAGCGGGCCTCGAGAGCGTCGAGGACCGAGCGCTGCGTGACCGGGCCATCGACTTCGAGCTGCAGCTCGCTGCCGACTTGCGCCAGGGTTCGGAGATGTTGTGGGAGGATGACTCTCATGCCAGAACCATCTCAGCGATCGAGAACACGCGTTTTCAAAGGAAGAGGCGGCTGCCAAGTACTAGCAAGGCAATGAGGACAGCGGCTCCGCCGGCGAATGCAACAGTTAATGGATATTCGTTAAATTTTGGAAGTGGTAAAACACCGCGTACGCTTGCATTGCCGCCGAGGAATCCCGCTGAAAGGGCGCCCGCCAACGCAAGGACAATGACGACGAGATAGCGTGCATCCTGGGGGACGGCGTGCCCCCACATACTCAGAAGAACCAACCCCATGAAGAAAATCATCGCCACGCCACCGGAAACCGCGCCGGCTTTGATTGCGAAGTCTGAGCCAAGAACCTCCACGGATCGTCGCGGAGGGCGGTTTCTCTGCACTGAGGCAATTTCCTTTCTGGCCCGGCTGATCGGGTCCTGCATGCTTGGCGCGTCGCCACGTTGGAGAGCAAGAACCATCTGCCTGGCGAGCAGATCGCTGAGCAGATACTCCATTTCCGAAACGTCGAGAGTTCCATTGCGTTCTGCCAAGTCCGCTGCTTCTAGAGCCTTGTAATACGGATCCTTGTTTTGAGCGATCATTTCTGCGACGGTGGTAACGCCAGGGATGTGAAAACCCAAGCGTGCGCAGAGTACGTAGTAGGATAATGCGCGCGTTGTGCGACCGTTCCCATCCACAAAAGGATGAATCCAATTGAGTCGCCACATCACATATGCAGCCAAGTGGAAGGGGCTGCGGTCATTCCAATGGTCATTCACGTATTCGCATAGGTCGTCTATTTGCTTGGGTACTTCTTCCCACGGCGGCGGTTGGTGATTGCTACCTTCTATTACAATGGGCACGTCGCGCCACCTGCCAGCCTCAGCCTCAATATTCCTAATTGAGATTCGATTCAGCTCCTGAATCGTAGATGGTCTTAAACGAAAACGCTGCGCTTGGCGCAGCGTTTCGTTGATGATCTCGACCATTCGGTCATATTGGCGAAGGGTATTTAGTGCCTCCTGCCGTGCCTTCTGAGGCTCGCTCAGAGGCCTGAACCGCTCGCGTTTGGTCGTTCGGCTCTGTCGATCTTGTTGTGGTGGCGTGGGATTACTCTCGTCAGTACTTCGTTCTTCTGCCATCGCAGGGGGACTCTTAAGAAATCAGGTCATCCATTCCCGGATCCCGTGCCATTCTTTCCGCAACCTCTTCGATCACATCCTTGGTTACTGACTCGTTTTCTATGTTTGCGTTACCGTACGCGAAGCTCCTCCGCTGTTGCTCGCGTTCGCCCGGTGACATCGTTATCCGCCTCACCTTTTCGAGCAGAATGGTGATCTCAGCTTTCGTCACGTTCACTAATCTCCTTTTGGTCGCGAGTATAGCATGGGGGGATTGATAGCACTCGGCAAGATGAATCGACAATGATACGTTGTTTTCCACAGTTCCGTCAGGAATGCCGATCAGTCTGAATCACTCGAGCGTCTGCACCTCGACCGATAGCACGGCCGGAAGATCGCGGACGATGGGGGTCCAGCTGTCTCCAGCATCGGCCGAGGCATACACCTGGCCGCCGGTGGTGCCGAAATACACGCCGCACTTATCGAGCGAGTCGACGGCCATCGCGTCGCGCAGCACATTGACGTAGCAGTTGCTTTGCGGCAGGCCTTTGGTCAGCGCCTCCCATTCGTTTCCGCCGGTGCGGCTGCGGAAGACGCGCAGCTTGCCATCGGGAACAAAGTGCTCCGAGTCGCTCTTGATGGGGACGACGTAGATGGTCTCCGGTTCGTGGGCGTGCACGTCGATCGCGAATCCGAAGTCGGTCGGGAGGTTTCCGCTGACTTCGTGCCACGAATCGCCCGCGTCGTCGCTGCGCATCACGTCCCAGTGCTTCTGCATAAAAAGCACTCCTGGACGCGACCGGTGCATCGCGATGTGGTGAACGCAATGACCGACCTCGGCAGTCGGGTCGGGGATGTGTTGGGAATGCAGTCCCCGGTTGATCGGCTTCCACGTCTTGCCGCCGTCGTCGGTGCGGAAAGCGCCCGCCGCGGAGATGGCAATGAAAATCCGGCCGGGGTCGCCCGGATCGAGAATAATGGTGTGCAGGCACATTCCACCGGCGCCGGGCTGCCATTTGGGGCCGGAGCCGTGGCCGCGCAGTCCGGAGAGTTCCTGCCACGTTTGCCCGCCGTCGGTTGATCGGAACAAAGCGGCGTCCTCGATCCCAGCGTAGACGGTCTCTGGATCGGTGAGCGACGGTTCGAAATGCCATACGCGCTTGAACTCCCAGGGATGCGGCGTGCCGTCGTACCACTGGTGAGTGCCGGGGACGCCCTCGTAGGCGAACTTGTTACCGACCGGCTCCCAGGTCTTGCCGCCGTCGTTCGAGCGCTGGACCAACTGCCCGAACCATCCGCTCGACTGCGATGCATAGAGGCGATTCGGGTCGGCGGGCGATCCCTTGAGGTGGTAGATCTCCCAGCCCGCAAAATGCGGGCCTCTGACGTCCCACTTCTCGCGCTTGCCGTCCGACGTCAGGACGAACGCGCCTTTGCGTGTGCCGACCAGAACTCGTACTTTGCTCATGTGCATCTCCTTTCTGCGTGCGTGACACTTTAAACAATCTCAAGTGTGAAATGCAATCGATTTTGCGACCTGGAAAATAACTTGGATCTGGATAGGCCGGACGACGCCGGCGTGGGATCTGGGTGGCGTTTTCTTTGCTCCCGTTGTGGAAGCGGGGAGCGGATTTTTTCCGCAACCGGACGTACACGCCCTTTCGGTAAGCCCCGGTAATCGTCGGTAACCATCGGACTGTGGGTACCCGGCCTTACAATTACATTACTCCGCGATCCCGGTTGCGCGGTTTGCGGGGTTTCGTCTGGGAATCTCCCGGCGAGGTTCGGACCCGTTCGGCAACGCTGGCGGAAATCGCGGGCGTTCGGCGGAAAAAAGGCTGGAGTCCGCACATTTTATGGCGTTTGGTTTTGGCTTCAACAAACAGAAGGTTCTCAGCGCCGCGGAAAAGTTTGTCCAGCAGGGCAAGCTGCAGAACGCCATTGCTGAGTACGACAAGGTCATCAAGAGCGATGCCAACGATCTAACCGTCAACAACACCATTGGCGATCTCTACGCTCGTCTCGGCGACAGCGCCAAAGCCATCGAGTGTTTCAAGAAGGTTGGCGATGCCTATGCCGCGCAGGGCTTCACGGTCAAAGGCATCGCCATGTACAAGAAGATCACCAAGCTCCAGCCGAGCGTGGATGCATCTCTGAAACTGGCGGAACTCTACACCCAGCAGGGGCTGTTCAACGACGCCCGCGCCCAGTACCTGCAAGTCGCCGAAGACTTCATGAAGAATGGCGAGCTCGAACAGGCGGTGCGCCTTTTCCGGAAGGTGCTCGAAATGGACCCGGAAAATGTGCCCATGCGGGTCAAGCTGGCCGAGGTTTATGTCCGGCTGGGAAAAAAGCAAGAAGCGTGGGAGCTTTTCAGCGCGGCGGCGGAATCGCTGCGCTCCCGTGGTTCACTCGCCGCGGCCGAAGACATTCTGAAGCGGATGCTGGCGCTCGATCCGGGCAACAGTTACGTTCTGCTGCTGCGCGGGAAGGCCGCGATTGAGAGCGACGATCCGAAGAGCGCCATCGAGTACCTGGAGAAGGTTGCCGACATCGATTCTCATCCCGAAGGTTTGCGCGATCTGCTGAAGGCGTACCTGCAAGCCGGAGACTTGACCAAGGCGCCTCCGATCGCCGAGAAGCTGCTCACGGTGCACAACGATCCCGAGGGACTGTTTTTGCTGGCGGAGGGTTGCGCCCGCCTCGGACAGTATCACGAGGCGCTCGACGTTTACACTCGTCATGCCGATCGCCTGCTGGCGACCGACTCGACCAAATTGCTAAGCAGCCTGCATACCATGATTACCCATGTGCGCGACGATTCGGGCGCGCTGGACGCGCTGTTGCTGCTGCTGAACAAAGCCGGCGAGAGCACGCACGTCAACGAAGTCACCGAGCTTCTGGCGCACTCCTCTGTCAAGGACGGAAACCTGGCCCGCGCTCGCGACCTGTACCGGTTGCTGGCCACCACCGAGCCCCAGAACCAGGTGCACATGCAGAACTATCAGCAAGTGGTGGAGCGCATGGAAGGAGCAGCGCCCGCCACTGGGATCACCGCCGAAGAAGGGGCGGTCATCGTAGAGGAATTGGAAGCGACGGCGCCGGTCATCGATCAGTCTTATCCCGACGAGGTCGCGATCGCGGTGCGCTCCGCGGTCACCGATGCGGACCTATTCCTCTCTTACAATCTGCCGGATAAGGCGGTGGTGCCTCTGCTGGGCGCTCTGCCTCAGGCGCCGCGCGATGCACGCTTGAACCAGCGCCTGGTCGCGCTCCATACCCGCTACCAGCGTTTTACCGAAGCCGCCGTCTGCTGCCGCACACTGGAAAGCGTGTACCACGATGCGGGCTGCCCCGATGAAGCCATGCGCTACGGAGAATTGGCCGCGCGCTATGAGCAGAGCGCGGAAGCCGCTCCATTGCCTGCTACATCATCGTCTGCTGCATCGTCGGCTGCTGGCCCGCCGATTGCCGCCCCGGCGACTGCCGCTCCACCGGCCGCCGCTCAGCGCGCGGCTAGCGCCGCGGCTGCGGCCCCGCCCGCGCCCTGGCCGATGGCTGCGCCCGTGGCTTCCGATCGCGAAACTGCCGCTGACGCGCATCCGGAACTTGCCATCCAGGAAATGGCGGTGCACGCGCCCGCGGACGCGCACGATCTTTCCTCCGAGCTTTCCTCAGACATCTCCTCCGACCTTTCCTCGGAGTGGGAGGATTCCCTTTCTGTCGACAAGCCTGTTCCGGCCGCAGAACTGCCGGCTGCCGTCGAAGGCGATGCGGATGCCTCCAGCAATCCCGAGACCGCCGAGACGGTCGAAGAAATCCGCTTCTATCTCGAGCACTTCATGACGGACCAGGCCCGCGCCGGGTTCGAGAAGCTCGAAACCCTGACGAGCGACGCCGGCATTCTCGATCCGTTGCGCGCTGCCATCGAATCCGCCGGCCAGCCGCTGGCCGAGCCCGAGCCGGAAATCACGGAGATCAACGCCGACGAGCCCGCGGATTTCGAAGTTGAAATGGAGACCGGGCAGGAGTCGGAGATCGCAACCTCGCCCGATCTGATGGCCGGGTATCACCACGAGACCCACGACGAGGTTGTGGCGGAACCCGCATACTCCGAGCCTTCTCACGCCGAACCCGCTCACGCAGAAGCCGTGCATACGGAGGCAAGCGAGCTGACCGCGTTGGTCGCGGATCTGGAAGCTTCGCTCGGCGATTCCTTCCCGCAGGCGCCGGCGCCGGCCGCAGCCAAAACGCCCGAACCCGCGCCCGTGGCACATATCGAAATTCCCGCTGCCCCGGCAGCCATGCCCACGATCGCAGCATCGGCGGGTGGTGCCGCAACCGCGGCCGCTCCTGCCATGAGCTACAGCCCCGCTCCCGTGCGCCCCTTGGGGGCCGGAGCGCAGGCTATGCATGCCGCCGACAGCGTCGATCTTTCGGAGATGTTCGGCGAGTTGAAACAGGAACTCGAAGAAGAGGTTGTTGCCGGCGACGACGATCCGGAAACGCATTACAACCTGGGCGTGGCCTTCCGCGAAATGGGCTTGCTCGACGAAGCCATCGCCGAATTGCAGAAAGTCTGCAGTTCGATCGAGCGCGGCAAGGCATTTTCGCAGCCCGTCCAGACCTACACCTGGCTGGCCCAGTGCTTCCTCGATAAAGGAGTTCCTGAAGCCGCGATCCGCTGGTATGAAAAGGCGCTGAACATCGCCGGACTCGATGAAGAATCCCGCCTGGCCATCAACTATGAGCTGGGGTCGGCCTGCGAATCCGCCATGGACAAGCCCGCCGCACTGCGCCATTTCACCAGCGTGTACGGTTCGAATATCGATTATCGCGACGTGGCCGAGCGCATTCAGGCTCTGAAGTCGTAGAATGCACCAAGTGGGTTCGGAATTTACGCTGGGGATGCAACCAACCCCGCGCCCACCCCACGGCCTTACTGACAACGACGCGTGCAATGATTTCCGATCCCAAGCTACCCTTTGCCAGCGACTCCACCAGTGTCGGAGACCTCAGATCCCCGACGGAAACATCGGTCCCGCTCGTTCCAGTGCAAACGCCAGCTTCGGTTTCCAGGCCTTCGCCTTCGTTCGCGCGTGTGTGGCTTCGCCGCATCGGAGTGCTTCTGTTTGTGTTTTTGTGCGCGACGCTTGGGGTGATGCTCATGATTCTGCCCTGGCGTCCGGAGTGGTCGGACAACCCTCTGCTCCTCCCGTATCCCACGTTTCGCGCCGTGGTGGCCAGCGGTTTCGCGCGCGGCGTCGCGACCGGCCTGGGCGTGCTCAATGTGTGGATCGGATTTTGGGAGGCGATTCAATATCAGGAAGAGGAATAAACAACAGTCGTTGGTCGATGGCCGTTGGTCGTTAGCAAACCCATTGCACTGCGTGATTGGCTACGGCCCGATTTGTGAATGAGAAACGACCGGCGACCAACGACTAACGACTTACTTATGACCGATCAAAAAAACAAGCCTGCGCCCCTCGCGTATCAGAACGAACCATTTCTCAACAGTCCCGACGGCAGAATTCTGCGCCTGCTGTCCGAGTACAGCGAGCCGCTCTCGCGCTTCCGCCGCGAACAGATCCGGGACACGGTCGTCTTCTTCGGCTCCGCCCGCGTCCACAGCCGCGACACCGCCGCGAACCGCCTGAGCGAAGTCCGCGGCAACGGCGCTCAAGTTTCCGCGACGCAGCAAGCCAAGGATATGAAGCGCGCCGAGGCCGCCGTTGACATGGCCCGCTACTATGAGGACGCGCGCCGGCTGGCCTTCCTGCTGACCGAATGGTCCACCCAGATTCCCGCCAAGCGCCACCGCTTTGTCGTCACCACAGGCGGCGGCCCGGGCATCATGGAAGCGGCAAATCTAGGCGCCCACGAAGCTGGAGGCAAAACCATCGGCCTCAACATCAACCTGCCGTTTGAGCAGAATCCGAATTCCTACATCTCGCCTTCGCTTAACTTTGAGTTCCATTACTTTTTCATGCGGAAATTCTGGTTCGCGTACCTGGCCAAAGCACTGGTGATCTTCCCCGGCGGCTTTGGCACGCTCGACGAATTTTTTGAAATCGTCACCCTCGCCCAGACGGAAAAACTGGCCAAGAAAATTGTCGTCGTCGTCTATGGCAGCGACTACTGGAAGAAGGTCGTCAATTTCGAAGCCATGGTCGACGCCGGCGTGATCTCGCCAGAAGACCTCGAACTGTTCCAGATGTGCGATTCGCCGGAAGAAAGTTTCGAGTTCCTGAAAGAAGGACTGACCAAGTACCATCTCGGCCCGCAACAACCCAAGCGCACCGGCGAAGCGGCAGTCCCCGAAATCGCCAAGACGCGACCGTAGCTAATTGGCACCAGAGAACCAACCCCGTAGAGAAATTGAACCCTGGGCAGCCTGACTCCGTATACACTTCTACGGGTTAGGGTCTCAGGAGACAAACAAGATGCCTTCACGGACCGGCTTGGCGACAGCACTCTGTTGCCTATTTGTTTTCTGCACAGCGTTTGCGCTCGCTCAACCGCCAGCCGCGAACCAGATGCCATCCGTGATCCAGGTTCCCGCCGAGGCCCAGGCCTCGCCGCACTTCGATGCCACGGCGGCCACCAACGCTTACCTCGCGCAGATTCCTGCCGACAAGACGGCCCGTTCCGACGCCTATTTCGAAGGCGGCTACTGGATGATTCTTTGGGACTTTCTCTATGGAGTGGTAATCGCGCTGCTGTTGCTGAATTTGCGCTGGTCGGCCCGCATGCGGGATCTGTCGGAGCGGGTCACTCGCTTCAAGCCGGTGCACACGTTCGTGTACTGGCTGCAATACCTCGTGCTCACCAGCATCCTCGTCTTCCCGCTCACGGTTTACGAAGATTATTTCCGCGAACACAAGTACGGACTCGCCACGCAAACCTTCGGCCCCTGGATCGGAGATCAGATGAAGGAGCTCGGTGTGAACCTGGTGTTGGGCGGACTGCTGGCGATGCTGCTGTTCGGCGTTGTTCGCCGCCTGTCGCGAACCTGGTGGATCTGGGGCGCGGTCGTGACCATCCTGTTCCTCATCTTCACCGTGCTGATCTCGCCTGTCTACATTGTTCCTATCTTCAATAAGGTAACGCGCCTCAACGATCCGAAGATTGTCGACCCCATCCTCAGCATGGCGCGGGCCAACGGAATCCCCGCCAAAGACGTGTTCGAGATCGATGCTTCGCGGCAAACAACGCGGATGAGCGCCAACGTCAGCGGCTTCGCCCATACCATGCGCATCACCCTCAATGACAACCTTTTGCGCCGCGGCTCACCGGAAGAAATTCAGGCGGTCATGGGACACGAGATGGGGCACTACGTTATGAATCACATCTACAAGAGCATCATGTTTCTCTCCATCGTGACCGTGCTGGCTTTCGTCTACTTGCGCTGGTCCCTCGACTGGGCGCTCCAGCGCTGGGGCGAGAAGTGGCAGATTCGCAGCGTGGGCGACACGGCCGTTCTTCCGCTCGTGGTGCTGCTGGTCGCCATCTTTGGTTTCGTCATCACTCCCGTCATGAACACCTCCACCCGCACTCAGGAATACGAAGCTGATATGTTCGGACTGAACACGAGTCGGCAGCCCGACGGCTTTGCCCAGGCGGCGATCCATCTCGGCGAATACCGCAAGATGAATCCCGGCCCCATTGAGGAGTGGATCTTTTTCGATCACCCCAGCGGACGCAATCGCATTTATGCCGCGATGCGCTGGAAGGCTGAGAATTTGAAGTTGTTCACCGGTCAGTAAGACCCGTGTGGAGCGGACACTCTTGTCGGCTGCCTTTGCATTTTTCTGGAGCTACCGTTTCGCGGACAGGAGTGTCCGCGCCACACAAGAAGTGAGCGAGCTCTCGTAGTAGGCTGAGAGCTGATGCCGAACCGCTGTTTGCTCTACTACATCACCGACCGAAGCCAGTTTCGCGGCGACGAAAGCGCTCGCCGCCGCGTCCTGCTCGCCAAAGTCGCCGAAGCCGCCCGTGCGGGTGTCGACTATATCCAGCTTCGCGAAAAAGACTTGAGCAGCAGAGAATTGGAAATGCTGGCACGGGATGCCCTAAGCGCGGTGCGCAACAGCACTCCACTGAGAACTGAGAACCAGGAACTGAGAACTCGCCTCCTAATCAACTCGCGCACCGACGTCGCGCTTGCCGCAGGAGCCGACGGCGTTCATCTGCGCTCCGACGATATCGGGCCTCATGAAGTGCGCCATGTGTTGGAAGCTTCTGCCCACCGGCCACCGGCCACTGACCACTTCCTGGTGGCCGCCTCCTGCCACTCCGCCGCCGATGTCTTCCGCGCCGAATCTGAGAACGCCGACTTCGCCGTCTTCGCCCCGGTGTTTGAAAAGAAAGACGCTCCATTGTTTTTTTTAAAAACAACCACGCAACCGACGGGCCTCGCCGCCTTGCGGGAAGCCTGCCGCGCGAAGATCCGTGTTCTCGCTCTCGGCGGCGTCACGGTAGAGAACGCCGCCTCGTGCCTGAACGCTGGAGCGGCCGGCGTCGCAGGCATCCGCTTATTTCAAGAGAATAAAATCGAAGACGTCGTCCGCGCGCTGCGGGCGCTCTGACCCGCAGACCCGTCCGGCCCGCTCCAGCATCCCTCCGGAATTCAAGTACGCGGACTATGGCTTCCGCGTCGCGTGCGAGGCTGCAGCCACTGCGCTTTTCACAATGGAAGGCGGGAACGCAGTTTGGGCGGTGTAGAATGATTCGTTTGCTCTTCTAACTCCGTACTCATAAAGGGGGTTTCATGCCCAGCAGCATGCTCGCAGTGGTCAAGCCGGAAGCCGCGCCCGGGGCGGAAATCCGCGAAGTCAAAATTCCTAGCTACGGCCGCACCGATGTCCTCGTCAAAGTCAAAGTCGCCTCCATTTGCGGCACCGACCTGCACATTTATGAATGGGACCGCTGGGCCCAGGGACGCATTCATCCGCCGCTGATCCCCGGACACGAATTCTGCGGCGAGGTGGTCGCGTTCGGCGATGAAGTCACCAGCGTCAAGGAAGGCGATTTCGTATCCGCCGAAATGCATGTCGCTTGCGGCAAGTGCCTGCAGTGCCGCACCGGCGAAGCCCACATTTGCCAGCACGTCAAAATTATCGGCGTCGACAGCGACGGAGCTTTCGCCGAGTATGTCGTCATTCCCGAGTCGAATATCTGGAAACTCGATCCGGCCATTCCGCAGGAGTACGCTTCCATCCTCGATCCGCTGGGCAACGCCGTACACACGGTGCTGGCCGGAGAAATCGCCGCGAAAACCGTCGCCATCACCGGCTGCGGCCCCATCGGACTGTTCTCGATCGCAGTGGCGCGAGCCGTGGGCGCAACGACGATCTTCGCGATCGAAGTCAACGAACACCGGCGCAAGCTCGCGACAAAAATGAACGCCGACTACGCGCTCGATCCGTCCAAAGAAGACGTTCGCGCCATCGTCGCCGAAAAAACGGAAGGCCTTGGCGTGGACGTGGTCCTCGAAATGGCCGGCCATCCCGACGCCATCCGAACCGCCTTCGACATCGTTCGGCGCGGCGGACGCATTTCGCTGCTCGGCCTCACCTCGAAACCGATTCCGCTGAATTTCTCCGAAGACATCATCTTCAAAGGCCTCACCATTCAAGGCATCAATGGCCGCCGCATGTACCAGACCTGGTATCAGATGACCGCCCTGCTGAAGAGCGGACGCCTCGATCTTCATCCCGTAATCACCGACCGCATCCCGATGAAAGATTTTTCCAAAGCCATGGCCCGCCTAAAAACCGGCGAAGCCAGCAAGATACTGGTGTATCCAAACGGGGTGAAATAACGCGTGGCGATCGACCCGCTGCTCTATGCCGGCTGCCCCAGGTCTCGGTTTCCGAGGCCTGGGAGGGTCCGCTGCCGATCTGGTGTTGCTCCTGCCGTAAGATTGAGACTGTAGTAAAACTGTAGTAGCCCCGGAGAGGTGGCCGAGTGGTTTATGGCTCCGGTCTTGAAAACCGGCATACCCGAAAGGGTATCGGGGGTTCGAATCCCTCCCTCTCCGCCATTACCTTTGTAATCTTGTACTTGCAAGCTGGTGATACCTATACTGATTCCTAAATCAGCGAGGGTGGTCACCGATGAATCGCGAAGTCAATCTCACCAAAAGGGTCCAAACACCGCATGGATGGCGGTATTGCCGCGTTGTGCTCTCCGCCAATGGCCGGGTCAAGCCAGACCTGGTTGTCGTCAATGGCAAACAAGAATGCCACAAGGAAGGCGCGTACTACCTTGAGTGGCGCGAAGGCTCAGGTTCCCAACACCACGCTTGCTGATGATGGCTACATTATGATCTGGGAACTTGTTTGCGAGGCATCGATGTACGATCTCATCGGCGTAGTAAGCCTGAGTGTTCCATCCGTATTCACCGGCCTTTTCTGGCTCAGGCTTCACCGGCCAAGCTCATCGACGACAAACCGGGCGATTTCACCCTGAAAACACTCCGGGAATACAAAGAGCGCCATGAGTCCCGCATCCTTCATCTGACAGGCCTTGGTCCGGATCTCAAGACGAGCATTTTGACTCTGAAGGCCAACATCGGAAAACAGACGGTATCAATTCCCTTCAACCAGATCACCGAAGCCATTGCCCCGCGATATCCGTTGTCGCGGCATGGAACTCTCATAGACCTGACGGGCATTGCGGGGGATGGCAAGGCTTTCCTCGAAACGGCAGAGGAAACCATCGCACAAACAATCGGGAGGATATATGACCCGGGCAGCGAGGCCAGTCAATCCGGGCACCTATCAGTCTTCGCTCTCGCGCCGATCCCTCTCCTGATCTTTCTGGGTAGCCGATTGAGCAACAAAGTTCCGGTGGCGTTGTTTCAGCGTCATCGCGATAAAGAGAATTGGACGTGGAAGAAAGAGGGGAAGACAGTCGAGTACGAATTTAAGAAGATCCGGACAGGAGCCAAGCGGGAGAATGTCGCCTTGCTGCTCTCACTCAGCGGGACGATCACCGCAACGGACCTGCCGACGGACATTGACGGAAGCTTCTCCGTGTACGAACTCAGACCGAAGGATCTGACGCCGGCGCCAACCATCCTCCGTTCCGAGGCCGACCTGAACAGTTTCAGAATCGCGTACCAACAAGTCCTCGGCACGATCGTTCGGGATCACGGGCTCATCGATGCCGTTCACCTGTTCCCCGCGGTTCCCGCACCAGTCGCAATTCTTTGTGGGCGAGAACTGCTTCCCAAGGTCCATCCCAGTCTCGTCGTATACGACTACGACAAGACAAAGGCTGGTTTCACCTTACAACTAAGGATTAACCAATTATGAACACGAACGAATATCTGCAATCAGTCCTGAAGTCTCAAGACTTGCCGGACGATAGCGACGAGTTGAAGGAACTGCAGTCCCATCGCAAGGATGTGGAGGCTTTGCTCCGCAAGCATTTCGCCGCATCATCTCCGACCATCCGCTACGGAGGGTCTCGGGCGAAGGGCACCCTCATCCGGGAGTATTACGACCTCGACGCTATCTGCTACTTCCCCCACGACGACACCGCCGCGGGCGAGACCCTCGAGGATATCTACAACAACGTAGAAAAGGCTCTCTCGACCACATATTACGTGGACAGGAAGACCTCTGCGCTGCGCCTGAAGAGCCGCGATCCACAGAGTTTCGCCAAAGACTTCCACATTGATGTGGTTCCGGGCCGGTTCACCGATGACAAGAAGGCCGATGCTTTCATCTACCAGAATGCCGGAGACAAGAAGCGCCTGAAGACCAACTTCGATGTGCATATCGAGCATGTGAACGAAAGCGGCGTGCTCGATGCGATCCGCCTACTCAAGCTCTGGAAGGTACGGCGTGGTCTGCGCGTGAAGCAGTTCGCCTTTGAGCTCCTCATTATTCATCTTTTGGCCAAAAAGAAAAACAGTCCGCTCTCGGACCAGTTGCAGCATGTCTGGACGGAGCTGCGTGACCGCAGCGAGGCCCCGGCAGTGGCAGACCCGGCAAATCCTACGGGCAACGACCTCACTTCGTTGCTAAAGGCTGAGTGGGCATCCCTTTCTACGACCGCAGGCTCCACATTGGCGACTATTCAGTCATCTGGTTGGGAGTCAGTTTTCGGAAAAGTGGAAGAGAAAACTTCCGCTCAGAAAGTCGCGGTCCTAAGGAGTGCGGCTGCCGCCGTGACCGTACCGACGAGGCCGTGGCTTCCAGAGGTATGAAAGCACGCGCTCCCAAGATTGCTCCGGAAGCTAGAGCGAAGGAGTTGCAGAACGATCTGGGGTTGAAATATCCGGATTTCACGGTTTGCTGCACCGGTGCCAAGATTTACATCCGGGGTGCCTTCCCGGTTCTCCACGAAGGAACGGTACTCGACAGATATCAGATTGAGATCGAATGGAGCGACAGCGACACTGAAGTGCCTCTCCTACGCGAAACGGGCGGACGAATACCGTGGATTGCGGATCGCCACATGAGCAGAGGTGGGATGGCTTGCCTCTTTGTTCCGGAAGAGTGGCTCTTACGGTCTCGCGAAGAGAAAACCGTGATTCACTATCTCGATGGGCCCGTGCGGAACTATTTCCTATGGCAGAGCCTCTATGACCGAGGGGAGTCGCCTCCATGGAAAGATCGAGCCCACTTCGCGCCGGGTCTGCTTGAAGCGTACGGTGAAATGGTAGGAATGGAAGGCGAATCCACCGTGCGGTGCTGTCTCGAATACTTGTCGAAAGAACAAATAAAGGGACACTGGCCATGCCCCTGTGGCAGCGGCAAGCGGACGAGAGACTGCCATCTCACGCATATGCGAGAACTTCAATCCAAGATTCCCCGCTATATCGCCCTATCGGCTCTCGCGAGATTGACCAACCCAACGATCAAATAGACCGCCAGAGGTGAACCCTCGCTTGCAGTAGAGCTACCGCGGATTCCCTAGGTCTTAGAACCGGCAAGGGATCCAATCGACGTATGGGGAACGAATCAGAAGGCCACTGAGCATTCCGGTGATTCCATGAATTGGGCAAGCTCAGGCCCAGTTTACTTGTCTTGCTCCCGGCTATCCAAGGCCTCTTGCAGGAGTACGTGAATCATATTGACCCGTGTCCGAAGCTCTCGCTCTGCAAGCGTATCGAGCCGCTTCACGAGCTTCGCGGGGAGTCTGAGGCTGAGCACGATGCTGTCTTGTTGGGCCATGTCCCTAACGTAATGCGATGTCATGCCATGTGTCAATAAGTAGCAGGTAACCAAGTAATGACATTACCATCTAGCCATTGTGTGATGTAGCAGAATGTAGTGTAATAGACTATGGCCGATTTCAACCGAGTCCGTGCTGGCAGCTTGTACCGGTACAATCCCGTGGCGATTGACCGTTTGCATCGACCACACAACGTCAACGATGGCGACATCGTCCGTGTCATCAATCTCCCCGGATGCCCCAAAGCCAACGCCATGGGCCATGGGCACGTCGAGCACCTCGATGGCACGTTCGGCGGTTTGGTCTGCACGAATTCACTACGCACAAAGGGAGCAAGTAATGGAATACATGACTCGTGAAGAATTGGTTCGGCTGTTTAGGGTCGCCCGACATCACAGCCCGTTGCATCACGTAGCCATGCTCGTGGGCCTGCTGCATGGGCTCCGAGTGTCAGAGACGTTGGCGATTCGTGGGCGCGACATCTGCGACGGCAAGCTCTCGGTCAAACGGCTGAAAAAGAGTCGAGCGACGCTGCACGCTCTGCGTATCGACCGCGATGTCCTGTTCGATGAATCGCCACTGCTCGCACTCTCCAAGGCGAACCCTGACACTGAACTGTTCCCCTGGTCCCGCCAGTACATGGATGTCGTGATCAAGCGATATTCGGCCCTCGCCGGCATTCACCCTGCAAAGCGGCACTACCATGTTCTGAAACACAGCATCTGCGTTCTGCTTTGGCAAGAGACTCACGACCTCAACGCGATCCAGGACCATGTCGGCCATCGAAGCTCGTCGAGCACGCTGGTTTATCTGCGGGCAGACGCCGCTGAAAAGGCCCAAAACACTATCGCAGGGATGTCGTTCAGCGAGGTGGCCATTCCTGACTCTCGACTGCTGGGAGTCAGATCCAGAGCTAGGGAATGCGACCATGCACTAAACGGCAAAACCAATCACATGGAGGCATCTTGAACTCTGCCAAGCCCAATGTAATTCCTCTACAGGTCAACCCTGTATACCGACCAACGCTGCTGCGACATCCCGCCTACCAGCGACGTGACGATGTGGACCTGTGCGCCGAGGCGACGGAGTATATCCAGGGCCGCATACCAGTGCTTGACCGAGCCGTCGCCATCGCCATTTTGCTGCAGCGTGATGGGAAACTCTGAGCAGCCTGGCGGCAGAGAACTGTCGCTAGTCCGCTGGGGGCTCATTCCATCATGGGCGAAAGACCCGTCTGTCGCCGCCAAGATGATTAACGCAAGATCGGAAACAGCAGCCACCAAGCAAGCGTTCCGCGACGCATTGAAATCCCGCAGGTGCCTGATTCCTGCAGACGGGTTCTACGAGTGGTTGCGGACGGGAAAAGCCAAGCAGCCGTACTGTTTTGAAGTCAATGAAGGGGAGTTGTTCGCGTTCGCAGGAATCTGGGATCGCTGGAGGGACCCAAGCGGCAACGCGGTGGACACCTGTTCGATCTTGACCACGACTCCCAATGCTATGACCGCACAAGTCCACGACCGCATGCCAGTCATTCTTGATCCAGACAGCTACGATTTATGGCTCGATCCCGGAATGAGGGATGTGGCTGCGGCGTCCGACCTGTTGAAGCCCCACGACGCTCGGCTGATGCGGTGCTATCCCGTGAGCACCCGGATCAACCACGTGGGGAACGACGACGAAGCCTGCTCCGCACCCACAAAATACGAACCATGAATCGTCTCACTTCAGCTTACGCAGGTACTTGACGAGACTCTTGACATCTTCTTCCCGCAAACGCCGATCGAAAGCGGGCATCGTACCCCGTCCTTCGATGATGGTCTCGCGTACCTGTTCCTCGGTCGCTGGGGCGCCACTCGGCAGCGATTTTCGAAGAAACAGTCCGTGCAGATTTGGAGGTTGCTCGCGCAAGTCTGGCTGCGGGTTCTCGTGACACTCGGCGCAGTGACTTTCGTAAAGCCACTGACCTTCAAGCTCGGCGTTGCTGAGCTGTTCCTTGCTTGCACAGGCGGTCGAGGAGAGCAGAGCAAGGAGAGCTGAGAGAAGCAGCGATCCGCGAATCATCGGGGTCCCCCGCGCTGGGCGCTCGGATGGGCAGCTTTCCGCATGTTCTCCATCAGTTCCGTCCATGTCCAATCCGTGGACCAGAACTTGGCCACCGCGCCATCGGGCGCAATCAGCACGATGCTCATGTTGTGGGATATCTGGTTGTCTCCTTTCTCGTACTGAAGACCGAACGCCTGGGCAACGCGGGCTAAGTCTCCAGGATTCGTGGAAGCGAAATCCCAGTGAGAAAAGCCGCTCTGGTCGCCGTCCAGATAGGCGAGACCGTATTTGCGCAGGACTGCGGGAGTGTCATATTTCGGGTCGAAGCTGACCGTCAGCAGGTGCGTTTTGCTGTAGTCGTCTGGGTTCTTCTTGAGCTCATCGTGAATCTTCGCAAATTGACTGCTCAGTCGCGGGCAGAAATTCGGCATGGGGCAGCGCGTGTAGATGAACGTCACCAGCAATGCTTCCCCAGCGAAATCCGAGAGGTGGATCGTTCGGCCGTCCTGGTTGATAAGAGCGACGTTGGGGACCCGTTCTCCTGGCATCAGCATATGTGGCGCAGCCGGCGGCTTCGCTTGGCCACGCCCCGATTCATCGGTGATGCGAACATCTTCAAGCCAATAGTCGCTTTGATCCTTCCCAAGGACCACTTCGGCAGCGATCTTGTCGCCGGGCTGAAGTTCCTGGACAACCGCTGGATCTTTGACGCGGTAAGGCATGGCCATGGCGGGCATGAATCCTGGAATGTCGCCGTGTTTGACCGTAATTTCGCTGGTCGCCGCATTCTTTTCGACTACTTCGCCTTGCAGCGGATACTTTCTGGTGCGGTTGCAGCCAACAGATACGACCAGTAGCAGCATAAGTCCGATGGCTCCGACGACATGGAACGGACATTGGGGTTTCTCTGAATGCATAAATTCGTTCTCTCCCATAAAGGTGAAAAGGATCGGGCGGAGCGCTCATGGAACAAACCTATAGGCAGCACAATGCACGGTTCGCACGTGCACGGGGTTTGCGGGGTCAGTCTCTGCTTTCTGGCGCAACTTCGAGACATGAATGTCGGCGGCGTGCGCCGCATTGGAATCATTGTAACCGACGCTTCCGAATGGATTTTTGTTTTTCCTGAGGATTACATTCCCTGCATACGGCTCGCCACGAATTTAAGAGTCTGTGATCTGAGTCACGGCGGATGAGGTTATTTCGTAACAGAATATCAGGTTATCTCGCGTTGGGCCTGGGTTCGTGCAAGCTGCTCCTCGAATGCGAACTGGAGTGATCAAAGGCTCGATGACAATGACGCCGCATCGATTCGCCGCCAAAATTCGCAACCTAGGTGCACGAGTTCCGACGGCGACCGTGTTCAAGCGTATTCTGGCTGGTTGCAATTGGTTTGTGTCTCGTCTTGACGTGCGTCGTGGCGGTTCCTCGCGTGCTTATAGCTTCGGTCTGCGGGCGATGTCCGCTGTTCTTCTTGCGTTTTTCCTCCTGCCTCTCTTTATCCCGATTTTCAATCTCGGATCCGAATCCTCCGTGCCCGCTTGCTGTCGCCGCGAAGGAAAGCATCGTTGTGCCATGTCCGCCCGTTTCCGACATTCCGTCCTAGGTGCCTCTTCGGAACCCTTTCTCGGCTCCACAATACCCTCTTGTCCTTATCGCTTGCATTGGTTGATGCCGCCCGTTTCCCGCGCGCTCTTCGCGCCTTCCGTGTCGGTCTTCTCCGTCCTCGCTGTCTCCTATCCCGCGCTGGGCCTTGAAACTACTCTCCTCACACGCCTTCCCGATTTCCGCAGTCACCGCAAGCGTGGCCCTCCTTCACTTCTCGCCTGAAAAGCGCTCTCCCGCGACGGGAGTATGTTTCCTCCCGTTTCTCGGTGTACCGCCTTATCCAACGTCCATCGACATTTGAGGAGAAAATATGCGACGCAATGTTATTGGGGTATTTGTGCTCATGGTGTGCCTACTCGCCTTGATCCGCCCCGCGTGCTCCGAAGAAGTTCATGGCGTTGTCACGGATCCATCCGGCGCGGTCATTTCCGGCGCGGTCGTCCAAGTCCAATCTGCCGGTCGGATAATCGCCTCGGCCAAAACCGACGAAGAGGGCGTCTATGCCCTGCAAATCGAACATCAGCAGGCCGTCGCCGGCGATTTGCAGATCAGCATCACTGCTCCTGGTTTTGCCGCTGTCAGCTACCCACTCGATTTTTCCCGGTCCGCCCGCGTGAACTGGCCCGTCCGCCTGGAGATTGCCGCCGCTTCCGAACAAGTCCATGTGGAAGCCAAGAGCCTGCCCTTTCAAGACCAGCTTGACATGAGCGAAGTGCGCGAAAGCTCAGCAAAAGACGTTGGCGAAGCGCTCACCGCCGTGGACGGCATCTTTAAGATCCGCCAAGGCGGCATTGCCAACGACGTGGTCGTGCGGGGATTCCAGCAGAACAACGTCAATGTCTTGATTGATGGAGCGCGCATCTACGGCGCATGCCCCGGCCACATGGACCCCGTCGTCCAGCACGTGGACTTCGCCGAAGTCGAGCACGTGGAAATTGTCAAGGGCGCCTTCGATATCGCCAGCGCGGGTAGCCTCGGCGCCGAACTCCGCGTCGTCACCAAGACGCCGCCGCTCGGCCTGCATTTCACTTCCAGCCTGAGTTTCGGCTCTTTCAACTATTTCAATCCCGCTGCGACTGCTTCCTTCGGCAACTCGAAATTCCGTGTCCTTGCCGGCTATTCGTACCGCGTTTCCGATCCATATAAAGATGGTTCCGGCAAATCCTTTATCGATTACGCGAACTACTCCTCAACCGCGCAAAATGAGCATGCCTTTGACATTAATACCGGCTGGTTCAATACCGAATGGACTCCTGCCGATAATCAGAAGCTCTCACTCTCTTACACTCGCCAGCAGAGCGGCCTAATCCTCTCTCCCTACGAAACCATGGATTCCGACTACGACAACGCCGACCGCGCCACGGTGAAGTACGAAATCCGCAATCTCTCCTCCCCTGTGCGCGCCATCCGCTTCGAGAGCTACTTCACCCAGGTCATTCATTTCATGAGCGACCGTTACCGCACTTCAGCCGAAATGGCCGGCATGGGTTCCCCCTGGATGATGGCGGCCGAGCCGCGTTCGCGCACGTTCGGCGGCCGCGCGGAATTCGACGTGGGCAAGGAACTAACCTTTGGCTTTGAGGGTTACCACCGCAATTGGAACATGATGGACTACATGAACATGGACGGCATGATGTCCATGAATCAAGCCTTACCCAACGTGGACACCAACCTCGCTGGCGCCTTCGCCGATTACCACCACTCGTTCTCGGACCGCCTCAGACTCAGCGGCGGCCTGCGCTTTGACCACGCCGTCATCTCTACCGGCGTTCCCGGTCTCGACACCGATCTCTACTTCGCCTACCAGAACACGCGCAGCACCAGTCACACCGACAACTATGGCTCCGGCAACCTGCGCCTCTCATACTCATTCCCCCAGCAGATTGAATTCTTCGCCGGAGCCGGCGTGACCGGCCGCGTCGCCGACGCGGAAGAACGCTTTCTCCTTGAGTCTTCCATGTCGGAGATGGACATCGGCAATCCGAACCTGCCCGTGATGCGCAACACGGAAGCCACCGCCGGTGCTATCTACCGCCATGGCTCCTCTTATTTCAAATCAACTCTGTTTTTCTCCAATCTCGACGACTACATCCTCGTGAACGACCAGCCGCTCCTGAATCCCATGATGGGCATGAGCGGCAGCGTGCGTTCCTTCACCAATGTTGACGCCCATATTTATGGTGGCGAGGTCAGCTACGGCGTCAGTCTTCCCGCCGGTTTTTCGCTGCGGGGCGGCAGTTCGTATTCTCGCGGCACGAACGCCCCCAAGCCTGAAGCGGGCGTCTTCAGCTCAAATCTCCCCGAAATGCCACCGTTCCGGACTTGGGCCGCGCTACGTTACACGCACCAGTGGGGCTTTGCCGAATTCGGAGGCACTGCTGTCGGACGACAGGGGCTGGTGGACACAGACCTGAACGAAACTCCAACCCCTGGCTACGGCTTGCTCAACGTGAAACTTGGATTGCTGTACCGAAAATGGAGCGCCAGCCTCGTCGTGGACAATCTTCTCGACCGCTTTTACTACGAGAACTTGTCCTACTATCGTGACCCCTTCGCTTCCGGCGTCAAAGTCCCCGAGCCTGGTCGCAACCTCTTTGCCCAGGTGAAATACAGCTTTTAAGTAAGTATCCCCCGAGCAGAGCCGGGGAAACAACGAAGGGAAGTCCGCGCACAAGGGCGGTTGCGACCTCTCAGAGCTTAGCCCTAGAAACTGAACTTCGCGGCAAAGCTTGGGTTGGGGGCAGACTTCGGGGGAGGGCTGTTCAAACGGGCGTCCCATGACTCTAACCGGAGTCTGGGGCGCTTTCGTTTGTGTGTTCTTGCCAACGCAGTCTACAACTTGCTGGGCGCAGAGGTGCCGCCCACGGTCCAATCAGCAGGTCGGCTTCGAAAAGGAAGATCAGGACTTGGTTTCCGCGTTGGCAACCGCGAAGAATGCGTCTTGCTGTCCGTGTGCATAGCGCAGAGCCGGTATTCGTGACCGTGATCGTCCACCTCCAAGTAGTCGGCCACTTGCTCGCAACCCTTACGGTCACACAACACGGTCGCGTTTAGCGGATGGTGAAGTTGGAAAAATTCCATGCGTAGGATTTTACGGGGACCAAATATGTGGCACAAGCCGTTCAGATCGGCTGATGCGGTGCTATCCCATAAGCCCTCGGATCAACCGTGGCTAACGACGACGAGGGGCGCTCCGCGCCCGTTGGCACGCTATCGCCTTAGAAAGCNNTTGAAGCCGCCCGCTTGAATCGCGGAGAAATGCACGAAAACGTCTTCGCCATTTTCACGGCTGATGAAACCATAGCCCTTGGCGTCGTTGAACCACTTCACTGTTCCTTGTTCTGCCATTGATGTTCCTATTCTTGTTTCCTGAAATGTGCTGAGAAGATTCGCTGCTGTAGACGGGGGTTGACGCTGGTTGGCGGTACCGGCCTTCAACTGCTTGTGAGTCATGCTTAGCGAATACTAATGTAGCACAATCAATCGGAGAGACTCTCGAAACTCTGCTGGGGGGGATGGTCTCCGGCCTCCCAACCTCCGGAGCAGAGGACATCGGCGTTGTCATCCGCGACAAATCGCTGGACGAGGAGTCGCCGATAATTGGTTGGCGCTGATTGATCCGTTCATCCTCTCTCACCTCGAAGTTCTGAAGCTATTTGCGGACACCGCCAAGTTCCCTGCTTAAAGACGGACTGAGGTACACGTGGCGGGCAGCCAATGAAAGACCGAGGATTCAGCATGCTGGCCCAGCAGTGCCGCCACGTGGCACGCAGGAGCTATTCACGAACTTTGGGACGGAGCCTAAGTTGGAATTGAACAGTTTTCGGGGGAGGGCTGTTCAAACGAGCGTCCCGCGACTCTAAACGGAGTCTGGGGCGCTTTCGTTTTTTGCCTCGTGCTGAACTGGGCTGGGCGTCTCTGTCACCTGCCTGACCTGCCCGCCTGTCGGCAAGCCTGCCGAAATGTCGGCGGGGGCTTCGGTTCGATACCGTGTGGCTCCGGAAACGAATCGTCTCCGGTATTGGTGGAATGTGGAACCTCGCTTTGGCATCAGGTTTGTGCCAAGCTGTGGGTATGGCAAAGAAACGCACCAAAGCCGACAGGTCACAGCGGCAGACTGAACAACTGGAAAAAAGGATAGATCGCCGTCCAGACGAGATCGAGAAAGAGCCATCAACACTCGCACCGAAGTCGGACGAGCCGACCGTCCTGATCCCGATTAAGCAGCAGATTCGCCAACGTGCCTACGAACTTTACGAGCAGCGCGGAAGGGATGACGGTCGCGATTTGGACGATTGGCTTCAAGCTGAGTGCGAGATAAAGGGCACACGGGCGAACGCGACAGCGGCATAGCTTCCAGCAGTCCTCAAGAGCGGTTGGTTAATTGGATGGGGGAGGCGAATTTAACGGAAAATTAACGCAGACGGGGCAGAGTTTAGCTCAGAATCAACGTTCGGATTCCTTATCGGCCAAAATTTCGTTAGAGGTGCCCATGATGACCACCCCAGCCAGTGCCATCAAAGATGAAGTCCGTCTGCTAATTAACATTCAAATCGAGACATTTGGACAGCCAGCATCTTTAACATCTCCCCAACTCCGCGAATTCCATCAACGGTCTGAGAAGATCAGCACGCTGTGCCAAGAACTGAATCGGATTGGCACTAGGAGCGTTTTAGAACAGCGGTTGGAGAGGGCGTCTTAGTCCAAGCCGCCATACACAGCGTTTCGCTGTCTCAATATCGAATCTACTGAGCAGAGTTGCGCGGCCATTGTCGCTGCTGCGGACTGTCTCGTGTTTGTGCCTAGCAGCGTGATCCTGACCTCCCGAAAATGGGGCAATCTGCCCGTACTTTTGCCAATAAGAATGGAACGTTTTGCCCCAGCGGCAAATCTCGTTTGCTAGACTGTGGCTCTCGCAAATAATTCTTGTTTGACATAAAAACGGAAGGTTCTTCACATGATCACCATACTCGGAGCAGGCGGGGCTATCGGCAACGAACTCGTGAAGCTCCTCTCTGCTCGGAAACAGTCGTTCAGACTCGTTGGTCGGAACCCACGCAACGTGGTTGGTGCCACAGAAGCTATTTCGGCTGACATTGCCGACAGAGAGCAGACCATTCGCGCCGTGGCAGGTTCGAGCATCGTACATCTCCTCGTCGGCCTGAAATACGATCACAAGCTCTGGGCGGGAATGTGGCCGCGAATCATGGCTAACACGGTCGAAGCGTGCAAACGCGCTGGCGCAAAGCTGATTTTCTTCGACAACGTGTACATGTACGGAAAGGTCAGCGGCCCGATGACGGAAGAAACACCGTTCAACCCGTGCAGCAAGAAGGGGGAAATTCGAGCCAAGCTCGCTACCTCGCTCATCAATGAGTGGAAGTCTGGCACCTTGATCTCAATGATCGCCCGCGCTGCCGACTTCTACGGACCGGACACACGAAATGGCGTGCCGAATATCTTAGTGTTTGAAGCATTGGCGAAGAATCGGAAAGCGTCATGGCTGGTGAACGATTCCGTGCCCCACACCTATACGTACACGGTCGATGCTGCGCAAAGCCTCGTGACGCTTGCCGAGAGTGAGTCCTCTTGGAATCAGACATGGCACGTTCCGACAACGCCGAATCCGCCGACCGGAAAAGAGTTCATTGCCATGGCCGCAAAGGAACTCGGTGTCGCGCCCAAATACCGCGTACTGAGCAGGCCAATGCTATGTCTCGCCGGGTTGTTTGATTCGACGATCAGAGAATCGTATGAAATGCTCTACCAGAGCGATTCGCCTTACCTATTCGACTCTTCTAAGTATGCAAGCGCCTTTGGTTTCTCCGGCACACCTTATCCCGAAGGAATTCGCGCCACTGCCGCTTCTTTCAGGAAAGCCACGTCGCTGGCGAAGTAAAGTCTTGTGTCGATGAAAAACCCTACGCTCATGTGACGAGTTGTGGCGTTGGCGTCGGAATGCCTCTGCGTTCCGTAGCTGTACGTTCCGCTAGGCAAAATGGAAGGAGACGATTGCCAGCGCACGTTATAGACCATCCGCCGATTCGTTCTGCTGTGACTCCGCTGGCTGCGGTCGCTCCGACTCCAAAACGGGTCTTGTCTTTTTAATCATCCCGTAACGCTCGGTGCGTAGCATTGGACACGGAGACAAATGTGTCCGTAGCGTTTCCATTGGCGCTGCTAGCGGTGTTCGTCATTCTCTTGGCCGCAATGCCGTGGCATCGTCCCCATCCCAATCATCAGTTCATGTTGGAATTATTACGATCCCAGTTGGACGACGAACAGACGGACTTGCATGATTCGCAGTAGGAAGGACGTGGGCATCACAGGTCGGAGTTTGGTAGAACTCTGATGTAGCTGCTCCTACAGGTAACGGCAACGAGTGAAGCCTTAGAGATTTCCGTGTGGAGCAACAAGGCCAGTGAGAAAGCCCGCTCCCGTGATTTGCAGCACTCCCAGAAATAGCCTGAAAGATGCCGAGGCACGACGATTGTCGCCCAGTGTTGAAGAACGCTTCATCTTCGTGGGGTCAGTCAGCCCCGGCAACGAAGGTAACTTCGGCCACAGTCCCTGATGGTGATGCTTTGAAGCTGACTTCAAGGCTGTGAGGAGTCTGCTTCGACTTGCCATCTGCGCCAGATCCTGGAGGAAGCCCAGACGATCGTCAGCGATGCACTGGCGGCGTCGCATACGAGGGAGAAATCATGACCGACCACACTCGTGTCAGCCACCCGATCTACAACCTTCTACCGACCGAAATCGAGGGATTCGATTCGCTGGCGGAACTTGCCTTGAATATGCGTTGGTCGTGGAATCATGCCACCGACGAAGTGTGGCGGCAACTTGATCCCATACTGTGGGAAATCACGCATAACCCCTGGGTCGTGTTGCAGACGGTCTCGCGTGACCAGATCGAGCGCGTGTTGGCGGATTCTGGTTTTCGCAAGACCGTCGATGGCCTGGTGCAGTCCAGGCGGCTGGCGTTGGAGACGCCCGCATGGTTTCAGCAAAAGCATCCGCAAGCTTCCTTGACCTGCGTCGCGTATTTCAGCATGGAGTTTATGTTGAGCGAAGCTTTGCCTATCTATTCGGGCGGCCTTGGCAATGTGGCCGGTGATCAACTCAAAGCCGCCAGCGATCTGGGTGTGCCCGTGGCCGGCGTGGGGCTGCTCTACCAGCAAGGCTATTTTCGCCAGGTGATCGACAAGAACGGAGAGCAGAAGGCTCTTTACCCCTACAACGATCCCGGCCAATTGCCGATCACGCCTTTGCGCCAGGCGAACGGGGAGTGGTTGCGGTTGGAGATCGCATTGCCGGGATACTCGGTCTGGTTGCGCGCCTGGCAGGCGAAGGTCGGCAGGGTGAATCTCTACCTGCTGGACAGCAATGACGCGGCGAACTTCCCCGTGCATCGGGGGATAACCAGCGAACTCTATGGGGGCGGGCCGGAGTTGCGCCTCAAGCAGGAAATGCTGCTCGGGATCGGCGGCT
>PLIC01000175.1 GCA_003139995.1 Candidatus Acidiflorens stordalenmirensis
ACCGGCTGCATTCCACCAACAACGTCCACAATGTCTCGGGCTTGATCGCCGGCTGCCACGGTTTGGTTGCCGCTTGGCAATCCAACAAACGTTTCATCGGCAGAAAGCGCAGTTTGGAGAGAGCTGCGCTGATTGGTGGCCCCGCCTTCTATGCGGTCCGGAGAGCGTTCCGAGCCGGATTACGCAGGGAAGGATTGCGGCTCTTCATAAGGGTTTGGCCCTGGGTCGCCGCTGCCGCCTTTGTCCGTCTTCGGGTCCGGGTTTTTGGCAGGCGCCCCACCGAGACTATGTTCGTGCGAATTAGCCCGCCGCACGCAGGCCGACTCCCAAGGGCGTCATAGAACTGAACACAAGGCGTTTGTTCCTACACGAGCGGCAGCACAGCAACGCTGGGTCTGCTCTAGACCCCAAGCTGAATCTATTGCAGTGTGGTCGATTGAGGTGGCTCCTCGCGGGCGCCTATGTGGTAGCGCTTTAGTTTGCGATAGAGGGTGGCGCGGCTGATACCTAACATCTTACCGGCCAGAGCTTTGTCTCCCTTGACCTGGGAAAAGACGCGCCCGGCCAGTTGTGGTTCCGGCCAAGACCTTCCTAAGCCAACTCCTGTGACTCGTCAACGCCTTGGGGGGAGCGCATCGCGGAGTGGACGAGACTTCCAGAATACGATCCGCCGAAGAACGGCAATTCAATTGGAACGTCCTAAACAGACGGAACATCGGAGGCTCGGAGACATTGTCTCAGGCCTGTTTACGCCGGTGCTCGCGAAACACTCAAAATCGTTCTCACTCGTGGACTGCCTTTCAGTTGGTGCGGACCGAATGCAGCGAAACTTTGAGCCGATGCGAAAGCAGGTGGAAGCATCGCAGAGAAGTGAATTGGTTGATGTCACTGCCAAGGCGATCATCTACAAAGCGTTTTATCGAGGGCAGACTCGAAGCTCCAAAACACCTCGCCCACAGCGTGCATGACCTCTCCTTTGGATATTAAAGATGGCCTGCCACGTATTCCGGCTGATAAAGAAGGCGGAAGAGAACAAGAAGCACTCAGCGATGAACTGGCGTTGTCCGCGAGCTGGGCCAACCGTTAAGCGACGAACGCGGGAAGCCTCGCGCGACAGCATGCAAAGGTCACTCGATTGACATGCGAAGCGCTATCGAGCGCGGACTCGCATCTTCCGTTGTCCGTCAGTCTGTACGTCATCGCCGCCGGCGAAAGCAGGATGTTTCTTGATGTTTCTCAACCACGCGGCAGCTCTCGCTTCGGCCTCTTCCAGTTGTTGAGGAGACATTGTCCGGCCGGTGTTTTTCTTACCTTCCTCAATTTGTTCAAGCATCGGGGCCGCCGTTTTTTCCGCGAGCAGGTACCACGTGTAAGCAGAAACGGAAGCGGATTGGAAGCCCGCAATCTGTCCATCTTCGTTGTTCTGAACATCTTTGATCTGACAAAAATGCTCGGCCAAGCGAAGTTGCGCCGAGGGGTCGCCGGCCTCGGCGGCTTCGATCGTCGCCGAGAATGCGTTGCCATCTCCGTTGGCGTTACTGTGTGGCTGGACCCGCGAGTTGTTCATGGTCAGGTAGAGCAACTCGGTGCGGCTGGAGACGCCCAGCTTGTCAAAAATGCGGAACAGGTAATTCTTGACCGTATGCGGGCTGAGGCCGAGAGCGTGAGCAATTTCGCGGTTGGTCATACCTGCGGCGAGGTGCTGGATGACCTGGCGCTCGCGCGCGGAAAGCAGTTCAATTCCCTTGTGATTGATGGCGCCGACGCGCGGCGAGTTGGCAAGCGCTTCGAGCGCATGACTCAGATCGACGCTGCGCGCCCAGATTTGTCCTTCATGGACGGCGCGAATGCATTTGCAGAGATTCTCCAGCCGCTCTTGCTTGGAAAAAATTCCCTTTGCGCCAGCGCGAAAGCACTCGAGGACTTCCTGGGGCTTGGAAGACTCCAGCAAGATGACGCCCTTGATCTGCGGCCGGAGCGCACACATCTCCCGCAACACCTGGGTGCCGCGGCCAGGCTGGTCGTCCAAATTGTGACTGATGACCGCGACATCGATGGGCACGTGAGTCATGGCAGCCAACAACTCCTCGGAATTCGAGGCCGCAGCTACGACCTGCAAGCCGCGATCGTTGCGCAGGGCGTCGGCTAGGAGTTGGGTGTGGATGCGCGTGCCGTCGGCAACGACGATACTGACAAAATCCGAGCCCAATTCTTCATGGGATGGCATCGGACCTCCTGATATTTAGTTATACGAACCGGAAGGGGGAATTAGAAAGCACTCCGTTCGTCAGTACTATGGCCTCGGGGGAGGAGGGAAAATAAGGCAAAAAAAGCCGATCCAACTTTCTTGCTACAGTTGAAAATGTACCACCAAATTCCCGAACCGGCAAGCAAGGGGCTTGCGACCTATGCAAAATAATGCACTGATGGTCGTGGCCTCGGGTGCAGCTTGACCGGTTGCACGGCCATGCAAAGGATCAGATCGAGTCCGGGCTTCGTTGTCGCCGCTGTTTGTACAAGAGGATGTCTAACATAAAGGTAATAAAATCAGCGAGATACGCAATTCAATCTCGACGGATGGATTGATGCCGGAGCGAACTGTTCAACTTCCGGTTGTGCGCACATTACGGTTGTGCCAAGGAATAACGTCTCCAAGCCGTATAGCTTGGTCATGAGAAGATCAACCCGTGCATAGATAGGGTTGATATGTCCTGGGTAATCCTACCACTTGCACGTTCTTGCAAGTGACTATAGAGTTGGGCCACTAGTAACTTTCCCCTAGCAGTGTGGGTTGCTTCCTCCCCCGAAGGTGTTGACGAGATTTCCCATACGATCCAGGCGGACCCAGTTCAATGGGACCCAGAGGGCGAAGCTATGAGCAGTGCCAATCAGAGCTACGAAGTGGGCAGCGGGCTCGGCCAATGGGCGTCGCAAGAAGAGCTGCGCTGGTACGCGCTGCACACCAGAGCGCGTCACGAAAAGGCGGTCGAGCGGCGATTGCGCGATCAAGGCATGGAAACGTTTGTGCCCATCACGATGGAAGTGCATCGCTGGAGCGATCGCAAGAAAAAAGTCGAAGTGCCGCTGTTCAGTTGCTATGTGTTCCTCCGCTGCGCTTTGAGCGCGGAAGACCGGACGCGCGTGTACCAGGTGGAGAGCGTGCACGGTTTTGTGGGCGTTCGCGGGGCGAGCCTGCCGATTCCCGATGAACAGATCGAAAGCATCCAGAAGGTTCTGACGCAGTCCGCGCCCTGGCGATCGTACCCCTTTCTCAAGGCGGGGCAGCGGGTCCGGGTACGCGGCGGGGCGATGGACGGAGTGGAAGGCGTGTTCTTGTCAGAGAACGGCGACCACAGCCTGATCATTTCCGTCGAAGCGATTCAGCGGTCGATGGCCGTGCGAATCGATGGGTACGACGTAGAGCCGGTCTGAAGAGCCGTTCGGAAAAATAGTTTGAAGAGATAATCTGAAAAGAATGTTGCCGTCCGCCAATCAACCGATTCCTTCCTAAACGATCCACGATTTCTTTACCACTTTTCGTCGGGCCCTCTTAAACATGTACAAACCAGAAATCGAGCGAATCAGCGAGGAGTTGTATTTCATTGCGGCCAGCCCGGCCACACGCCGGCTGCGCACGCAAGCGGAATTACTCTCGCAAACCGACGTGCCGGTGCTGATCACCGGAGAAGCGGGGAGCGGGAAGACGACCACTGCCCGGCTGATCCACTCGCTTTCGATTCGTTCCAGCTTCCAGTTCATGCAGGTCAAGTGCGCGGTGCTCACCCCCGACCTGCTGGAGAATGAGCTGTTCGGTTACGAGCACGCTTCCGCCAACGGGCGGCCGGAATCGACGCTAGGGAAGTTCGAGCAGTGCGCCAAGGGAACCATCTTGCTGGACGAATTCGATGCCATGCCGGACGCGGTGCAACGGCGGCTTCTGAAACTGCTGGAGACAGGAGAGTTTGTCCGGTGCGGCGGCCAGAGCCCGATCCAGGCCGACGTGCGCATCATCGCGGCCACGTGCGGAGATCTGAAGTTGGCAGCGGCGGAAAAAAGAGTTCATGAAGAGCTGTTCTACCGCTTGAGCGTTTTCGAATTGCGCGTGCCACCACTCCGCGAGCGGCATGAGGAAATCCCGCTGCTGCTGGGGCACCTGATGAACCGGCTGACCCGGCGCTACGGCGTGCCGGCCCCGCACTTTTCAAGCGTGTTGCTGGATGCATGCCAGCAGTGTGCGTGGCCCGGCAACCTGCACGAATTAGAGAACTTTGCCAAGCGCTTCCTGTCGCACGGCGATGAGAGTGCGGCGTTGCAGGAATTGCATTCGCGTCCCGATTACGAGCTCGGAAGTAAGGATGAGAATGGGGATGGGAATGGAAACGGGCATGCGAAAACCAGCGGTCAGCCTGCGAGCGTTTACCCTTCGAGCCTGCACACAGCGGAAGAAAAATCGTCTCTGAAGCTGCTGGTAAGAAATGCAAAAGGGGAAACCGAGCGCAGTGCGATTGCCCACGCACTCGAACAGACACAGTGGAACCGGAAAGCGGCAGCTCGTTTGCTGAATATTAGCTATCGCGCGCTGCTTTACAAAATCCAGGAGTACCACATGGCGCCGCCGGCGTCTGCGCGATTTGTTGGTACCGACGATTTGCGGCAAGCGAAGTAATGACGCGTGGGAGCAGCTGCGATTGAACTCGGAAGCGTTGAACGGCTACGATTGAACGAGCTACGGTTAAACCGGAGAATGGCTGAGAGGCATTGCTAATGACGGAACCCATGACGGCCCATCGAATCATGCCCTTCCTGATGGTCCTGGTGCTGGTGTCCATCGGGGCGTTCGCGCAATCTAATTCCACATCGCGGCCCACGGCGCCCGCCGCCGCAGCCGATAAGCAGGCCGGCCAGAAGACAGTTGGCGAGAAACCGAGGGAAGGCTCGGGGGCCGTACATTCGGATAGTTCCTACGTGATTGGCGCTAATGATGTCCTGGCAATCAATGTGTGGAAAGAACCTGACATCTCGCGTTCCGTTCCCGTTCGTTCCGATGGCAAGATTTCTTTGCCGTTAGTCGGGGAGTTGCAGGCGAGTGGTCAGACGCCACAGCAACTGGAACAAGAGATCACAAAGCGCCTGCAGAGCTATATCTCCGAGCCTGAAGTCACGGTCATCGTTACCGATAGCAAGAGTCAGAAAGTGAACATCTTGGGCATGGTGGCTCGACCTGGCGCCTATCTGTTGACGAGCTCGACCACCGTACTCGATGCCATCGCGATGGCCGGAGGGTTCAAAGACTTCGCGAAGCAGAAGTCGATCTATGTTCTACGGCAAGCTCCGGACGGAACGCAGAAGCGAGTCGCATTCAACTACAAAGAAGTGATCAAAGGCAAAAATCCGGAGCAAAACATCCCCCTGCAGGCTGGCGATACGGTGGTGGTCCCGTAGTTATGGCGGGAAGTATTCGACGCTATTTAATCCTCGTGTGGATGGTGGCTGGGTTGCAGGTTCTCTCGGCGGCGCAGAACGCGCCTCCGCAGAACCCTCCGGCCCAGAGTCCCGGCAGCGATGATGCTAGCGCCAGAACGGCTCCGGCTGCCGCACTCTCGGCTATAGCAGGGATGCAGACCGAAGGCGGCACAGAGGACGCCAGCAGCGATTTGCCCCAGATACCGGCGCTGCTCGGGGGGATGGGAATTTCTACGGCTTTCGTCTCCGAGTTAGAGAGATCGAATTACCTGCGCGGCGGCGTGAATGTGGGCGCCACGTATGATGACAACCCGCTGCTGGCTCCAAGTGGACAGGTCAGCAATACGAGCGAGTCGATCTTCCCCAACATCAAGATCGACGAATCGTCGTCTCGAATGCACTGGATGTTGGGGTACGCCGGCGGCCTGACGGTGAACCAGAAGATCACGAACCAAAACCAGGGATCGCACAACCTGAATTTTGATTCGCAATACCGGCTAAGCCCGCACGTGAACCTGCGAGTGGCAGAAAACTTTTCCTTGACCACCGGGTTTTTTGACGCGGGCAACGGCACCGAAGTCATCGCCGGCTCGGGCGAGCTGAACTCCAGTCTTATTACACCTTTGGCCACGCAAAGATCCAGCGTAACGACGGTAGAGACGAACTATCACTTTGCCTTGAACGATCTGATTGGGGCCAGCGGGTCATTCTATGATTCGCATTTCACCAACGTCCCCACAGGAATCGAACTAACGAATTCCGAAACCGCGTCCGGGTCTGCCTTCTGGCTGCACCGCATCTTTCGCGGAGACTGGGGCGGCACAAGCTACCGCTTCGATCGGCTGACCTTCAATCTCGGCGGCGGCGAAGCCCGTGTCCATAGCGTCTTCGCGGTGGATACGCTGAACCTTTCGAAGCGATTCACGCTGACTGGCTTCGTCGGTCCGCAGTACTCGGAGAACCAGGGTTTGGCTCTGGGTGGTTCGCAGCCCACGCATTGGAACGGTTGGTCGGTCGCCGGAGGAGCGGAAGGCGGCTGGCAGAACCAGCGTACCAGCGTGTCCGCCGGATACTCCCGAATCATCAGCGACGGCGGCGGCCTTTTGGGCGCGGTGCGTTTGCAGACGGTTCATGGCACCTTCCGCCGCGAACTGGTTCCGGGGTGGGCGGCTGCTCTCAACGCCAGTCATGGAACGAACCAGTCGATTATCATGCCTTCGACGAGCAGCGCGAGTTCAATCAACTTTACGTCGGCAGGCATCTCGCTGGAGCGTAACGTTGGGAAGAGTGTCGGGCTGCGGTTGGGCTACTCCCACGACTTTGAAGAGCAGTTTTTTGTACCGACAGTCCTAGCGCAGACGTTCGACGCGAGTCGGAATCGATTTTTTGTGACGCTTTCATACCAGTGGGCAAAGCCTTTAGGAATGTAGTGGGAATGTAATCATGGAAGAAGAACTACAAGAATCAAGCCAACTACCCGATTTTGCCGAGATCAAAGGAATCGTCCGCCGCCGGCGGTGGCAATTTCTTGTGCCCCTTTTCTGCGGCTGGGCGCTGGTGTGGGGAGCGAGCTGGCTGATCCCTTCGACCTACCGGTCGGGCACGCTGATTCTGGTCGAACAGCCTTCCGTGCCGGAGAAATATGTTGAATCGAACATCGGCAGCGACATTCAGCATCAGCTAGACAGCATTACGCAGCAAATCCTGAGCCGCACCCGCCTTCTCCGCGTCATTGACTCTCTCGGTCTCTACGCCGAGGACCGGAAGCGCAAGAGCCCGGACGATCTGGTGGAGAAGATGCGCAAGGACATCGAAATCGAGTTGTCGCAGGGCGATGACAGGAAGCTCTCCGCCTTCAACATCTATTACGTGAGTCGCGATCCGAAGATGGCACAGCTGGCCACGGCCGAGCTCGCGAACCTCTTCATCACCGAGAATCTCGAGGAGCGGCAGAAACGCTCGGAGAACACAACCAACTTCCTCGGAGATCAGCTCGAACAGGCGCGCGCAAAACTCGCGGAACAAGAAGCGAAAGTGCGCGTGTTCAAAGACCAGCACCTGGGCGAGTTGCCCACCCAGACCCAGACCAATCTGCAGATCTTGACCGGCCTGCAGAGTCAGGTGCAGGTAAACCAAGACTCGCTGAACCGGGCCAAGCAGCAAAACACCTATCTGGAATCGCTGATCAATCAATATCGCGCCATGGATCGCGGTTCGAAGCCGGGTGAGGTCGGCGGGCCGGCCGGGCTGGCGGAGATTGACAAAGAGCTGGATCAACTGAAGGCGCAGTTGGCGGACTTGACTTCTCACTACACTGATAAGCATCCCGACGTCCGCAAGACCAAAGAGCAGATTGCCCGGACCGAGCAGATGCGCGAACGGATCGTCGCTGACGTGAATAGTCGAGCGAATAATTCCAGTCCGGAGCCGGCCGCCGCCACTACATCACTCGATCCGAAAAGCGCGCCGCTGCTGGAGCTGGAAAGTCAGCTCAAGGCCAATCGCGTCGAAATCGCGAGCCGCGAAGCGGAAATCAAGGACGAGCTAAGCAAGATCAACCAATACCAGGGCCGGTTGAATATGGCCCCGGTGATGGAACAGCAGTTTGCCGATATCACGCGCGACTATGATCAGTCGAAGACCGATTACGAATCGCTGCTGGCCAAGAAGAACCAGTCGGAAATGTCGACCGACCTGGAAAAAACGCAACAGGGCGAGCATTTCCGCATGTTGGATCCGCCGAATCTTCCGGTAAGGCCCTACAAACCGAACCGTCTGCTGTTGTGCGGCGCGGGATTGGCGGTGGGCCTGGTTCTCGGCGCGGGCTTCGCTTTCGGCCAGGAAAAGCTGAGCGGCAAGATTTACAGCGAGCGCGAGATCAAGAAGCTGGTTCCCTTCGATGTGATCGCGGAAATTCCGCCGATCGAGAGTTTACAGGAGCAGTCGTCCAATCGGCGCGGTGCCTGGTTCGCGGGCGCGGCGGCAGTGGTGATCGCGGGTTTCATCCTGTTAGGATCGGCAGTAACGTATTTGTACGGCTAGAAATCATGTACAAGAGCTTCTACAAGCTGCAGCGAAACCCGTTCGAAATCACGCCGGATCCGTCGTTTTTATTTCCCACGACGCGGCACAACGAAGCGCTCGCTTCGTTGTACTACGGCGTGACGGCGCACCGCGGATTTGTAGTTTTGACGGGCGAGGTGGGCACGGGAAAAACGCTCATTCTGCGCTCGTTGCTAGGGTTGCTGCAGCGCCGCGATGTCGCCTTCGCTCTGATTTTCAATCCGACGCTTTCGCCGCTGGAATTCATGCGCTATATCGCGGGCGATTTCGGGTTGCCGGTCACGGGCAAGGCCAAAGACGAACTGATTCATGTGCTGAATGGCTTCCTGCTGCAGAGACATGAGAAGGGTTTGACGACGATTCTGGTGGTGGACGAGGCGCACCACCTGTCGGCGGAAATACTGGAAGAGATCCGGCTTTTGACCAACCTGGAAACGTCGCAGCAGAAGTTATTGCAGATTGTGCTGGCGGGTCAGCCGGAACTCGATCAGAAACTCGATTCCCAGGAACTCCGGCAGCTAAAACAGCGGATCGCGCTGCGCTGCCATCTCGACGCGCTCAGTCCGAACGAAACCAGGGAGTACATGGGCCGCCGTCTTAAGATTGCGGGGGCGCCTGCCGCCGGCGAGATTTTTTCCGGGCCTGCGATCGAGGCTGTCTTCCGCCACTCGCGGGGAATTCCGCGCCTCGTCAACACCATCTGCGAGAACGCGCTGCTCTCGGGCTACGCCAAAAACGCGGCCACGATTACACCGGAAATCATTGACGGCGTCGCGCGGGATTTGCGGCTCGGGGTGGTGGCCGTGGAACCGAAAAACAATGGCGGAGCCTGGCTGTCGAAAGAACGGGAGCAGAACGAGCTCCTGCTGGCGGTGAAGACGCTGCTTGAAGTGCATGACCGCCTGCTGGGGCCCGAGACGAAGGGCCGGCTGCAATAGGCACAAGGTTTCTCTTACATGAGCCAGATATTTGAAGCGTTGCAGCGAGCGGAGGCCGAGCGGTCGGGCGGAAGCCTGCCGAAAAACGCCGACTCGGTCGCGGATCTACTGCAAGGGGTCGAACAGGAAATCGCGCGCAAACAATCGCTTTCCGAGTTGCCGGCGGCGGCGAAAGCAGAGTCTCCAAAGGCGGGTTCGTTTGCCTCCGCGAAAGTGCTCTTGCCCGCACCGGCGGCGGATTCCCGGCTGGTGTGTCTGACGGATCAGGGCAGCCTGGCCGCGGAAAAGTTTCGCGTGCTTGGTTTGAAGCTGCGAAACCTGCGCGAACGGCGCAAGCTCAAACGGATCGCGGTGACCGGTACGGCCCCGGAAGAAGGGAAAAGTCTAGTTGCGGCGAATCTCGCGCTCAATCAGGCGCGCAGCAAGGTTTTGAAGACGCTGCTGCTGGACGGAGATCTCCGGCGGCCAACCTTGTCCAGCCGATTCGGGTTCGACCGTTCCTTGCCGGGACTGAGCGAGTGTTTGCGAGGCGAGCGGCAACTTGCGGAAGTGGTGTACAAAGTCAGTGGCTCCGGTCTCTGGTTCCTTCCCGCTGGGCGCCTGCCCGAGAACCCGCTCGAACTGATGCAGACCGGACGCCTCCCGGAAGTGCTCGACCGGCTCGGAGAATTCTTCGACTGGATCATCATTGACACTCCTCCGGTTCTCCCCGTGGCGGACACCACGTTCTGGATGAAGCTGGCGGACGGAGTTCTCGTCGTGATCCGCGAAGGTGTCACTGAGAAGAAAGCAATAGAGCGGGCTTTGGATTCATTTGATCGCGCAGCTTTGCTGGGCGTAGTCGTCAACAGTTGTAGCCGCATCGAGCACACGGATTATTATTCGCGTTACGGTCAGGCAACGGTTCGAACCGGCGAAGATCCCCCCTCCGCCGAGAACGAGTAAGCGCCAGGTCGAGTTAAGTAAGCCGAGTTCCCCCAACTAGGATCGCAATTTCTTTCCCGATCGATCACCAAGTAGGTCTGGGCCACTTTTTTATGGATGGCTCAGCAAGGAGCTACCCGTGGCATCCCGTTCCGCAGATTCAATGTATCGCTCTCCAGAACTCTCATCGTCGCAAGGCCGTGTGGAACCCGGCGAAGTGCTGAGCGAAGGAGCATTTCACCGGATGATCTCGCTGGAGCGAAGGCGCAGCGAGCGTTCACAGCGTCCGTTCGTGCTTTTGCTCATCGACACCGGGCGTAATCACCCGGGTGACAAGCAAGGCCGCGTCTTGCTGGACATGCTTTCCGCGCTCCAGGGGGCGACCCGTGAAACCGACGTTACGGGATGGTACACGGCAAACTCCGTGGTGGGAGTCATGTTCACCGAGATCGTTTTGGACAACAATGCAGTGCTCAGCACGATTCTTTCCCGGATCGGCGCGGTGCTGCGCGGCCAGCTCGACACCGATCAGTTCAGCCGGATCAAGTTTTCCTTTCACGTTTTTCCGGACGACTGGAATTCGCAGGATCAGGATATGGAGCGCCCCAGCAACCCAACCCTTTACCCGGATCTCGAGAAGCGCCAAAGGTCGAACCGGCTGGGCCGCGCCACGAAGCGGATGATCGACGTTGTGGGAAGCCTGACGTTGCTGGCGATGTTGTCGCCCATTCTTTTTATCATCGCGGTTGTGATCAAGCTGACTTCCCGCGGGCCGATTTTGTTCCGGCAGAAACGCATCGGCGAGCATGGAACTCCCTTCACGTTTCTGAAATTCCGGTCGATGTACATCAATAACGATTCCAGCGAGCACAAGGAATATGTTCGCCAGTTGATTGCCGGTCAGGCGGAAAAGAAGCCGGCCAACGGCAACGGTACGGGTGTTTTCAAACTGACGAACGATCGGCGAATCACGCCGGTGGGGAGGATTCTGCGGCGCGCCAGCCTGGACGAACTGCCGCAACTGATCAATGTGCTGCACGGCGAAATGTCGCTGGTCGGGCCCCGCCCGCCAGTGCCGTATGAAGTGGAAGCGTACGCCACATGGCATCGCCGCCGTCTGCTGGAGGCGAAGCCGGGAATCACCGGACTCTGGCAAGTGTACGGCCGCAGCCGCGTGGAATTTGACGACATGGTGCGGCTGGATTTGCGCTATGCCCGCGATTGTTCTCCGCTGCTTGACCTGAAGATCCTCTTGCAGACTCCAAGAGCGGTGATGGGCGGAGACGGCGCCTGCTAGTTGAAATTAGTTTGCGAAATTCCCCACGAATAACAAAGCAGTCTCATAACCAGCAGTCTCCGAAGGTGAATTCCTATGCTTAGGTTTGGCGTTATCGGTTACGGCTATTGGGGGCCGAATATCGTGCGCAATCTGCGCACCCTGGAAGGCTGCCAGGTCGTCGGAATCTGCGATCAGACTCCCGCCGCCCGCAAGCGCATACAGGCGGCGAATCCCGGGATCCCGGTCCATAGCGACTTCCACGAACTGATAAAGTCGCCCGACGTGGATGTCATCGCGGTGATCACCCCGGTGTGGACGCACTATGAATTGGCCAAGGCCGCGCTGGAGAACGGCAAACATGTGTTCGTGGAGAAGCCGTTCACCAGCAATGCGGCGCAAGCCGAAGAACTGGTCAACCTCGCGGAGCAGAAAAAGCTCCAGATCATGGTGGACCACACGTTCCTATTTACCGGCGCAGTCCGCAAAATACAAAAACTGCTGGCGGACGGGACGCTCGGCAACCTCTACTACTACGATTCGACCCGCGTGAACCTGGGGCTGTTTCAGCATGATTGCAACGTGATTTGGGACCTCGCGCCGCACGACCTCTCGATCATGAACCACCTGCTGCACAAAGACGCGGAGGCCGTCTCGGCCACCGGGCAAGCGCACCTCAACGGGCACGAGGATATCGCGTTCATTACCGCGTATTATCCCGACAAGATGATTGCGCACGTCAACGTGAACTGGATTTCGCCAGTCAAAATTCGAACCACGCTGATCGGCGGCGAAAAGAAAATGCTGGTCTGGAACGATCTTGAGGCCGACGAGAAGCTGAAGATTTACGACAAGGGTGTGGACGTGAAGAGCCAGGAAGGTGTGTACCACCTGCTGATAAGTTACCGTTCAGGCGACATGTGGGCGCCGCAGATCGAACAGGTGGAGGCGCTTAAGTTGGAGCTTGAATACTTCGTGGAATGCATCAAGAAGAGCAAGGCGCCATTCAACGACGGCCGCGCGGGATTGAAGGTTGTTCGCATGCTGGAAGCCGCGACCAAATCGCTCGCCAAGCGCGGCGAGCTCGTCTACATTTAGGACAAACGTTTAAGAAAAAGTCCAGGACAATACCAGGGACGCCGGCGCTGCTGGCTCGGAGGCGTCCGAACCGTCCACTCGCCCCACGGCCGCGTTTCGCATTCCGCGTAGAGAATCTCTCGCCTGGTAAATCCAACCTCAACGTAAATCCATACCTGGCGAAAGGTTGAAGAGGAGTCTGCCGAAAATGGATCAATTTCTCAGCATCGCCCCGGATGTAAAGCTCGGGGAAGGAGTCAAGCTGTCGAAGTTCATCAATCTCTACGGTTGCGAGATTGGCGATGAAACGAAAATCGGTGCGTTCGTCGAAATTCAGAAAAACGCCTCGGTTGGCAAGCGCTGCAAGATCTCGAGCCACACCTTCATTTGCGAAGGGGTGACGATTGAAGACAACGTGTTCATCGGTCACGGCGTGATGTTCATCAACGACTTGTATCCGCGCGCGACGACTGGCACGGGTGGCTTGCAGACGGAAGCCGACTGGCATGTGGAACGGACGGTAGTGAAAAAGGGAGCCTCGATTGGCTCCGGCGCGACCATCCTCGCCAATACCTGCATTGGAGAGAACGCCATTGTGGGGGCGGGAGCCGTGGTCACGAAAGATGTTCCGGCCAACACCATTGTAGCCGGTAATCCGGCAAGAATTCTTCGTCAAATAGAAACGGGGGTCGCTCAGTGAATCATCCGCAAAATATTCCTTTTCTCGATCTGGTCACGCCGCATGTCGAGCTCGAACCGGAGCTGACTGCGGTTTTTCAGCAGGTAATCCGCACCGCGGGCTTCATCGGCGGGCCCATGGTGGAGAATTTTGAAAAAAAGTTTGCCGCGTTCTGCCACACCGAGCGCGCGGTCGCAGTCAACAGCGGCACCGACGCGCTCCGTTTCGCGCTGATGGCGGCCGGCGTAAAGCCCGGCGACGTAGTGGTAACGGTTCCGAACACGTTTATTGCCACCACCGAAGCCATTTCGCAGGCAGGAGCGCTGCCGGAGTTCGTCGACATCGACGAGCGCACCTACAACATGGATTCCGAAAAGCTGCGGGAGTATCTCGAACGGAAATGCACGAGAAATACTTCGGGCAAATTGATCAGCCAACGCAGCGGGCGCCCGGTGACCACGATCGTGCCCGTCCACCTCTATGGGCAGATGGCCGACATGGACGCCATCCTCGAACTGGCGGACCGATTCGGTCTGTTCGTGGTGGAAGACGCTTGCCAGGCCCACGGCGCGCAATATTTTTCGCGCAAACAGAATCGCTGGTTCACGGCGGGTTCCATGGGCCGCGCCGCCGCTTTCAGTTTCTATCCCGGCAAGAACTTAGGAGCTTGCGGCGAGGCCGGCGCGGTCACGACGAACGACGAAGCTCTTGCCGCCAAGATCCGCATGATTCGCGACCACGGCCAGGCAAAGAAGTACTACCACGATGTGGAGGGTTACAACGGGCGTTTGGACGCAATCCAAGCGGGGATTTTGCAGGTGAAACTTGGATATCTGGCTGGTTGGAATCATCTGCGGCAGCAGGCCGCAGCACGCTATACCGATCTGCTGGCAAACCAGAAAGGCGTGACGCTGCCCTACCAGCCCACTACGGCCAAGCCGGTCTACCACCTATACGTTGTTCGGGTGGACGATCGCGAGGGGCTGCGCCAGCATCTTGCCGATGCGGGAATCGGCACTGGAATTCACTATCCAATCCCGCTGCACTTACAGAAAGCTTATGCGCACCTTGGCTTCCAAGCGGGCAGTTTTCCGGTCACCGAGCGTGTGTCCGGGACCATCCTTTCTCTGCCCATGTTTCCACAGCTTGTCAGCGAGCAGCAAAAACGAATAGCGGAAGCCATCGTCCCGTTCCTCTCACTCCAAGCGGCGCCGGCGCCCGAGCCGGTAAGCATAGGCTGAAGAGCAGTCGCAGTTCAACATCGGCATTACAGAATCCCAAGGGTTCAATCAGGATGAAGATCATCCCTGTCTTTCCTGAACGATGGGACGGAAAAACCGGCGCACGAATATAGTGAGAATTCTGCTCCAGCAGTGGCAGTTGCGCAGCGGTATGCGCTGCAGTGAGTCGGTATCCGCCGCTCATGCATGTCCCTATGTTCTTCGCTGCACGCACTCAGCAGCGTTCAAGCTCTCCTGAGTTCCTTCCCCAATGACGAAAGATGGTCTATGACGCCTAACGGAACTAATAACAACCATAACGGAACCATGCACCCGAAGAAAGTCTGGATCGACCTTGAAAACTCTCCCCACGTGCCGTTCTTCAAGCCGATTATCGAGGAACTCGAGCGGCGCGGCTACTCCGTCCTGGTGACTGCCAGGGACTGTTTCCAGGTGTGCGAACTTGCGGACTTGCTCCACGTTCGCTACAAACGCGTTGGCCGGCACTATGGCAAGCACATGGTCGCCAAACTGGGTGGACTCGGTGTGCGCACCTTACAGATGATGCCGACCATCCTGCGGGAAAAGCCCGATTTGGGCGTCTCGCACGGATCGCGAGCACTTTTCCTGCTCTCTTCCTTGCTGCGCATTCCCACCATCACGATGTTCGACTATGAACACGTCAAGTGGGCGGGGTTCGCCCGCTCGTCCTGGATCATGGTGCCCGACATCATTGCCGACCAACCCGCGTCGGCGATGAGAATCAGGAAGGAGCGTGTGCTCCGGTATCCCGGCATCAAGGAGGATGTCTATGCTTCCTCGTTCCGCCCGGATCCCTCAATCCGCGAACGGCTCCATCTTCTTCCTGACGACATCGTCGTGACGGTTCGTCCGCCGGCCACGGAGGCCCATTATCATAATCCCGAGAGCGATATACTGCTTGACTCGGTGCTCGACTTTCTAGGTCAGCGGCCAAATACCAAGGCCATCTTGCTGCCACGGACGGCCAAGCAGGAAGGCGAACTGCGTGAAAAATGGCCAGACCTGTTTTCCAGCGGGAAGGTTGTCGTGCCCGACCACGTGGTGGACGGCATGGACTTGATCTGGTTCTCCGATCTCGTCATTAGCGGCGGAGGCACGATGAACCGCGAGGCCGCCGCACTTGGTGTGCCGGTTTACAGCATCTTTCGCGGAAAGCTTGGGGCCGTGGACAAATATCTCGCGGAGGCAGGACGGCTTACTCTTTTGCTGACCCCCGAAGATGTGCGCAGCAGGATTGCGCTGGTCCATCGCCACATGGATGTCAAACCCAAGGCAGACGGACGGCCTGCCTTGCAGAGTATCGTCGAGAATATCGTCGGCATTATGGAGTCGGGATGTCCTGTACACAATCGGAAACAGCGCAAAACCAGCTGACCACCACATCGGTAGTGACGTTGGCCGCATCCGGCTTAGAGCAGATGCTGGATCCTGAACATAAGCTCTTCTGCTTCACACTGCGCCAGGGGGCAAGTGGGCTCGTGCGGGAAGGAATCTCCCATCGTTATACGATGATGACTCTCCTCGGCCTGGACCGGTTCGAGAAGGCCGGGCAAACTTCTCCTGTACCTATCTCCCCTATTCTTGACCGGCTGATCGCGGACACAGGTTGGATCGATTGCGTTGGAGATCTCGGCCTGTTGCTCTGGACCTGCGCCATTCTGGCTCCGGAGCGTTTGGCGGCGGTCGCCGATAAGACGCGGGTCCGCGATGCACTCGCGCGTTATCAAGATGCGCGCGAAGGCCGGACCATGGAGCTCGCCTGGTTCTTGACTGGTCTCTGCTACAGTGCGGCGACTGAACTCCCAGGCCTTTCCGATCTGCGAGAGGAAGCCAACAAGACGTTCCGATCGCTCGCGGCGAATCAGGGCTGCCAAGGCATTTTCCGGCACCTTGGTCATCGTAAAAGCATGGCGGCAATCCTGCGGGGACGAATCGGCAGTTTTGCCGACCAAGTGTATCCGATTTACGCGCTGGCAAAATTCAGCGCGTTGACCGGTAGCCGAGAGGCGCTTGAGCGCGCCTCGGCATGCGCGGAATCCATTTGTCAGCGGCAAGGACCATCCGGCGAATGGTGGTGGCATTACGACGCTGGCACAGGACGGGTGGTAGAGACCTATCCCGCCTATTCCGTCCACCAGGATGGAATGGCGCCGATGGCGCTGTTCGCTCTAGCGGATGTCAGTGGCCGCGACTTCACCGTGCCGATCCAGCGAGGACTTGCCTGGATTCAAGGCAATAACGAGCTGGGACGCGGCCTCGTTGACCCGTCTCGGAAGTTGATCTGGCGCAACCTGCAACTGTCCGCGCAGGAACAGTTTATCCGCCGCCTTTTCCCGTCGCGCCAGATTGGCGTCACCCCGGCCAGGAAGCTGGAAGTAAACCGCGAATGCCGTCCCTATGAGCTCGGTTGGGCCCTGTACGCTTTAGCTGGCCGGGAACACCTCTGGACATGTGCCAGGAGCGGATGGTGACTTTAGCAACACTGGCCGAACGGACAATCGCACCTTGTTCTGCAAGTGCACTTCCGTGTTTGGTAAACCCAAATTCTCTGTGCTAGTTTCGAGATGGATTCTTCCTATCGGGAGTACTACTATGGGTCGCTTCGGTCACGGTTGGCGCATTTTTACTCTGGTTGCGGCTTGTATTTTGGCTCTTTCGGTTGCCGCATCGGCAACCACCTACTACATCGACTACGCTGCGGGCAGCGATTCCAACAGCGGAACTTCGACAGCCGCGCCCTGGCAGCACATGTCGGGCATGCACGGCTGCATCGCGAACTGCGCCAAAACGACTCCCAAGGCCGGAGACAGCATCATCCTCAAGGGCGGGGTCACCTGGCCGAACGCCGCTTTCCCGATCCTGTGGTCCTGGTCGGGAACCAGCACCAGCGACATCTACATTGGAGTCGACCAGACCTGGTACGCGGGCAGTTCTTGGACCCGCCCCATCTTCGATGCGCAAGACCAAGTCATCGGCGGATCGTGGAACATGTTCTTCCACTGCGTCTATTCTGGCGTGCACAATGTCACGCTGGACAATATCGAGATGAAAGGCATCTATTGGAGCGGAGCGCCGGCTTACGGTCATCTTGCATACATCACCGCTAACACAGCGTCGGAAATCCATCTAAAGAATCTTTACCTGCACCGCTGGACCCACGACAGCATCGCAAACGGAACGTCGGATTATCTCAAAATTGTTCTAGGGGATACCAACTCCCCTTACTGCTCAGGTTGTTCGTTCGATAGCGGAGCGATTGACAACACCGATGGTGATTCGAATTCGGGAGCAGCGTTCTACGCTTTTGGCTCAGTCACTAACTCTGTCGTCCACGACCTCTCCAATGGCTTATTGCTGGGGGCGCCGTCTAGCGGAACCCTCTTTGTAACCGGCAATCTGGTTTATAACATAATGACTTCCTTTACTGGCGTCCATGAGAATATCCTGGAAACAATTGGTCCTAATACAGGCACGGTGATTGTGGCCAATAACGTCTTCCACGATTCGGTGGGTGAGAGTTCATTTCTTGGCGGCCCCACCACCGAAGTCGATTATTATTTCAACAACGTGCTTTACAACCTTTGGAACGAACCTGAGTTCTGTAGCAGGTCGAGCTGCGGCAGTGTCCATGCTTGGAACAACACCATTGTCCCGAGATCCGGTCAACCGTGCTTTCACCAAGGCCACAGCGGTCCTAAGATGGTAGTAGCCGATTTTCGGAACAATCATTGCATCACAACATCTTCAGTAATTGAGGACAACATTAGCGCCACAACGCTTATTACCTCGTCCAATACCATGATGACGCCGACGAAATCGGCCGCCCAGGGGTACTCGACCGGGAACTACTACGCGCCTACATCGAAGGACAGCTCCACGGTGGGCGCAGGTGTGAATTTTGCAAGCCAGTGTTCCGGAAATATTTCGGGTCTGTGCACTGCTGTTAGCATTGTGTCGCCACCTAGTCCCGGCCCCCTTCGTCCGAATGGGAGTGCCGCATGGGATTCTGGAGCCTACTTGTATTCCGCAGGAGGGGCAGCACCAGCAGCGCCAAAAGGCTTAACTGCAGTGGTCCACTAGAATCCAATCCTTGACAGTTTAGGATGTGACATTCTTCCGCAGTTGATTCCATGAATCGCTTTCTGCGCCGGCTCAAAGAAGAACTTCTTCCGTCCCGTCACGCCTTCGATTGCGTGCGCGGAACCGACACTTCTGGCATCGTTGCGCTCAAGCGTCTGCGAATCGCTTCGGGCAACAAATCGGACGGCGCGAGTTATCAAGCCACCCCACCGGAAGTTTTTTAGCAAGCGATGTCCTGGGTTCCGGTTGATGGATACACGTTTATCGACCTGGGTTGTGGGAAGGGCCGCATGTTGCTGATGGCTGCGGAGTTGGGATTCCGCAACATCGTAGGGGTGGAGTTCTCTCCGCACCTCGCACGCATCGCCCGTAATAACCTGGCGAGTATGGGAGTCGATGCAGGCGTCGTTACGGGAGACGCTGCCGAATTCGCCTTCCCCGACGACCCTATGATTGTCTTCATGTACAACCCGTTCGGGGCTTTGGTGATGGGGAAGGTCATGGCTAAACTTGCCGTCCACCAGCATCCGGTCTTTGTGGTGTACGTCAATCCGAAGCATGAATCTACTTTCCCCGCCTCGTTTATCCGGATCGCCCGTTTCCAAGACTGGGCCGTTTGGCGGAAAGATGCTATTGCTCCTTGATCGTCGCTAGGACACCCGCCGCGCTATTACTGCGACAGGCCCGACGATCCCGTATTACAATCGCCAACCTTGGCGACTGACGTGCTGTGAATGGTGTACGTCGAACTCGGGAACTGGGAGCACTCCGCTTCGTTTCGCCAATGAAAAATCACAACCTAAAGTCGATGGTTACCGAGTGCCCTCCAGCTGATCCGTCTGGCCCGGCGCCCGCGTTGTCCCTGCGCGTGCTCCGCACCTTGCCAGAACTCGAATCACTCCGCGGCGTATGGACTTCGTGGAAAGGCCATCGCGACAGCGACATCGACTTTTTTGCGGAATTTGTTCGAAGTCGACCAGAGGTTATTCGCCCTCATGTGGTCGTGCTCTACCGGTATGGCACTCCGGAAGCGATGCTCATCGGCCGATTGGAACGCACGCAGCTGACCTTCAGAATCGGATATCTGAGGCTCCCCGGAATTTCGGCCCGCATACTCATCTTTAGTCAGGGTGGAGCTCGTGGGAATGTTTCCGATGCGAGCAGCGCTGAACTCGTTAACTCAGTTAGAGCTTCGCTGCGAGGTGGCGAAGCTGATTTGGCCTTCCTGCACCAAGTCGATGCCGCTTCTCCCCTTTTCAAGAATGCCCTCACGGCGGTGGGCTTCGCGAGCCGCGATCATGTTACTGCCCCTGAGCCTCGATACTTGATGAAACTCCCGAGGACCGTAGAGGAGCTCTATCAGGGCTTCTCAAAAAGGGTGAGAAAGGAATTTCGCGCAAAGAAAGCAAGTCTTTTCCGGAATTTCGAAGGGCGTATTAAGACTGAACGCATTCAGACTTCCGCGGAGTTAGATCGCATAATTCCACATCTCGAGGCAATTGCGGAAAAGACGTATCAGAGGGGGCTTGGCGTCGGATTTGCCGATACACCTCAAATTCGTCGGAGACTGCATTTGTTTGCAGAAAAGGGATGGCTGCGAGCCTACATTTTGTATTTGGATGACAAACCTTGCGCGTTTGAGATTGGCACCGTTCACGACGGCATGTTTGCAGGCGAGTTTACTGGGTATGATCCCCTCTTTCGAGACTATTCCATTGGAAGCTTCATAATGATCACGATGATCGAGGATCTGTGTCGCCAAGGTGTTAAAGAAGCCGAGTTCGGCGCCGGGCAAGCTGAATACAAGCGGAACTTTAGCAATTGCCAAACGATGGAGGCTAGCATCCATATTTTCGCGCCCACAATCAAGGGCGTGACGCTTAACACGTTGCGAACGGTAACCGTGTCCACGGATCGTGCTCTCAAAGGGATGTTAGAGCGAACGATGTTGCTGCGTGCACTGAAGAAGTTCTGGCGTGACCAACTGACACGCGTATCGGCGAAGCAGGTAACGAGTTGATGATCTCAGCTAGACATCTCTACAGCCGGAGTCGCTGGGTCATGACGAACCTGTTTCAGCAAATTGCCGGTGGTTACTCGACCGGGGGCATCCGCGGTTACAACACCACAGGGGGGGTATTATTCGGAATAACGTCGTCCACGACAGCATCAACGGCGCCACCGCTGTCACGGCACCCGCGAAATGAATAGGACAATGTCAGAAACGAACTCCAGGCCGATGGTTCCTGGTGGCAACCTTGCCGCCAGCATCGGGCGCAACACGCTCTTCGGAGTCGTGGCCCGAGTTGCGCAAGTTGCGACCCGGCTCGTAACGGTCCCGATCGTGATCTTTCATCTCGGCCTTGGTGGCTACGGTATCTGGTCGATCATTATGACGACCGCCGCCTACATGCGCTTCGGGAGCATAGGGGTCAAGTCGGCTTTCCAGAAATATGTGGCGGAAGCGACAGGCAACGGAGACTTCGAAACTGCCAACAAATTGCTCAGCACTGGCTGCGCTATCATGCTGTTGGTGTCCTTGGCCGGTCTGACGCCGATTGCATTTTTTTCCAGAGAACTCGCGACCTTGGCGGGAGTTCCCGCTGAATTCCTGAGTTCCTCCGCCCACTCCTTCACCATGCTCGCCTTCATTATGGTGATCGCCAATGTGGGGGCGGTCTTCGAAGCGATTGTGATGGGCGGACACCGGGTTGACCTTGCCCGAAACTTCTCGACGTTTTTCACTGTCGCTGAGGCGGTGGCTATTATCATTCTCCTCCATTTTGGGGCCGGATTGTTCGCGATGGCCTCGGTGATGGCGGCGTCGGAGGTGGGATTCATAGCAAGTTGTTACATCGCCTCGAGGAAGATTCTGCCTCAGATCCGTCTCCGCCTGGATCATGTGACGAAGAGTGTGGTGCGCGAACTGGTGCGGTTCGGGGGCAGCTATCAACTGGTCAGTGTTCTGCAAATACTCTACCTCTCTATCGTGCCTGTCACTGTGCTGCGCATGTTCGGGGCTGACGCGGCTGGCCTCTACGCCCTTACAACCAGGCTGGCGGGTTCGGCGCTTATGCTCCCGGACGCGCTTCTCCTGCCTATCCTCTCCGGTGCAGCCATGGTGTTTGCTTCGGGTTCGGCGGCGGAAATGAGGACGCTGATCAATAAGTCGTTCAAGGTCACTTTGGCCTTGGGGCTTTTCCCGTTGGCTTTTATCGCGATTTTTGGACCCATGATCGTGTTCGCATGGACAGGCGAGGCCGCTTCTTCGCTGCGGGTTGCCTTTTGGCTGGTCTGCGCGGCAGGTTTATTTCAATCGTTCTCCATACTGGGATTAGTACTGTACCGGGCTTCGGGAAGGGCACTTTTAGACAATGTTCGGCAGGCACTTCAGATCTTGATTCTCCTTTCCATCGCGATTGCCGCTCATCGTTTGGGGTTTTACGGCGTTTTAGCCGGCCTCGCTCTTGCCGAATTGTTCGGGATGCTCTTCATGTTATTCGCTCTCGAGAAGGCCTTCGAGGCATTCCGTGTAAGGTTTTTGCTGACCGATACTCTGAGATTAACGGCTGCCATTGCAGTCGTTCTCTCTGCCGCAGGCGTTGCTTTGCTGCTGCCGGTCCCTGCGGTTTCCAATCCACGCCTCGCGGCAACTCTTCAGTTGGCGAAAGTCACGCTCGCTTGTTTAGTGGCCGCCTGGCCAGCCCTGGTGCTCACGAAATCTCTGACAGGAACAGAGGGCAGGGCCCTCGTGGGTGCATTTCTACCCCGTCGAGGCCGCCCTCGCCCTGAGCCGCGTCCTATCGAGACGGCGAACTGAACGCCAGGAAGATGGTGACTCAGACGGGCTTTGCTGCCGGGGAACCGCTCTTTCAGCCCCATCAGAAGTAAGATGACGATGATCGACGTAATCAGCGAACAAGCAACTAGTGATCCTGGAATCTGCCCCACATGTCACGGCACACGGGTTTCGAGGTTCTTAAGCGCCCCCGACAGATTTCACGGGCGACGGGAGCTTTATCACCTGACGCGTTGTTCGTCCTGCTCTTGCGTCTGGCTGGTGAATCCGCCCAGGCCAGAAGAAATGCCGTTCCACTACGATCAGGATTACCATCACGCCATTGCCGTAGGCGGCGAAGGTTCGGCCGCTGAGCGTTGGCAATGCGAGCGCGAGACTGTTCTGAAGTACAAACAGCGCGGCGCTATTCTCGACATTGGATGCAGTTCCGGCGGGTTTCTAAGTACGATGATGAGCGCGTCCTGGAAGCTGTACGGCATCGAAATGGAGCCCTCAACGGCTGACAGAGCCAGGCAGACTACCGATGCGGAGGTGTTTACTGGGGACGTGATCGAAGCCCCTTTTGCCGCCGAAAGTTTCGATGTCGTCACCAGCTTCGACGTCCTTGAGCACATGTATGATCCCAGCACATTTCTAGCAAAGGTGCTGCAGTGGCTCAAACCCGGAGGTATTTACTGCACCAGGGTTCCAAACATCGATTGCTGGGAGGCACGCATGCTTGGAACCTTTTGGTATGGGCTGGAATTGCCTCGACATCTATCCCATTTCTCGCCGCGCTCTTTGAGGTTCGTCATGGGGGCGCTTGGTTTTGAAGAAGTCCAGGTCCAAACCTCCCCAGTTTCGTACCTGGAGCATAGCGCTGGTTATCTCTACTCGGCGGTCGTAGAGCGACTGGGTTTCTCCGCGCGGCCGCAGTCCCAGAACAGGTCACAAGGAGTTGCCCGGAGAGCCGTCCGGAAAGCCATGCGCTTGACGGTCGTCGAGCCGTTCTGCCGGCTCGCCTCCAGCTTTGGCGCGGGCGCCAGTATGCTGGCTATTTTTCGCAAGCCAATCTAAGCGAGCCCTTATTCCAAACACCTGATTCATGCCTGTTGAAAACCTCAAATTCGGCGGTGGTACTGAGCAGACGATGTTGCACCCGCTTGTGCTGATTGCGATGCTGCTCGTGATCGTGCTGATGTTTAGCTTGCGCCGCAAGTATCTGATCGTGCCGTTTCTGCTGATCGCTTTCCTGGTTCCGCTGGGGCAACAATTGGTGGTGGGCGGACTTCACATTTTTGTTCTTCGGATCGTTGTCCTGGCCGGCTTGATCCGGATATTTGTTTCCAAGCGCCCGTCGGGCGCCAGCCGCATTGCCGGCGGATTCGACAACTTCGACAAGCTCTTCGTAGCCTGGGCTGTGCTGCACTCCATCGCTTTTGTTCTTTTCTACGCGCAGATGGGGGCGGTGGTCAATCAGTTCGGCTACCTGTGGGACACCCTGGGCGCCTTTTTCCTGCTGAGGTTCCTGATTCGAGACGACAAGGATGTCGAGAGGGCCATTCGCGTTTTTGCCCTGATCGGCGTGGTAGTGGCTGCCGGCATGCTCACCGAGCACCTTCGCCATGTCAATGTGTTTGGCCTGCTGGGCGGAGTGCGCGTTGAACCCGAATTGAAAAATGGCCATGTGCGCGCGCAAGGCCCGTTTGAACACCCCTTGTTGGCGGGTACTTTCGGGGCAATCCTGCTGCCTTTGTTTTTTTGGCTCTGGAGGAGCCGGCGCTTCAGGAGCACCGCGGTGGCGGGCATGGTTTTATCCACTTTGATCCCTCTCCTGACGTCTACGAGCACGGCGCTGATGGCGTACGCGGCGGCAGTGGGGGGCACCTGTATGTGGGCCTTGCGAAAGCATATGCGTGTAGTGCGCTGGAGCATTGCAGGCGCGCTGATTTCCTTGCATCTGGTCATGAAAGCGCCGGTGTGGATGATCATTGGTCATATCGATCTTACCGGCGGATCTTCGGCCGACCATCGCGCTTACCTTATCGATCTCTTCATACGCCACATCGGCGACTGGTGGCTGCTGGGCACCAACGCCAATCTCAATTGGGGATGGGATATGTGGGATACGGCCAACCAATACGTCGAAGAGGGTTACGGAGGCGGCCTGGCAGCGTTCATCTGCTTTCTTGGGCTGATCGCGATGGCGTTTAGCAGATTGGGGCGGGCACGGAAACGCGCTCAAGGGGACCGCCGTCAGGAGTGGTATTTCTGGCTGTTAGGCGCGGCGCTGTTTGCCAATGTGGTGGCGTTTTTCGGCATCAGCTATCACGATCAGACACAGATTGCCTGGTTCGCGCTATTGGCGATGATTTCCGCCGCCACGATTTCGATACGACACCCGAAACTGGCCCAACCAGCCATTACTGAAACGGTCCCTTGCCCGATTGCCGGCGAGGACCCCAACTGGGCGCTTACGGCCAGCGAGAACAGCGAGCTGGGCGCGCCACAAGAGAATGTCAGGCCGGCACAATCGGTGGATGGCACGGTCAGGTCTTTCCATGCGTATTGAGCCCAGAGAACCTTTCATGGACCTCTCCATCATCTACGCGAACTGGAACTCGATGGATTACTTGTGCCGGTGCGTCGTAAGGATCTACGAACACACGGGTGGTATCTCTTTCGAAATCATCGCTGTCGGCAGTGCGTCTCCTGCCATGCCAAGAACCATTTCATGGATTGCGTAACTTCAAAAGGGGATGAGATGTCAAGTATTACCAATCGAGGCGTTCGCGAGCCTTCCTCCGAAACTTCCTCAGGCACAACGCCGGTGAAAGTCGATAGTGCCAAGGCTGCTAGCCCGCCGCCGCAGCAGAGGACCCGTGGGAAAAAGATCTGGATCGACCTGGAGAATTCCCCCCATGTACCGTTCTTCAAACCGATCATTGAGGAGCTTGAAGAACGCGGACATTCGGTGTTACTGACGGCCAGAGATTGCTTCCAGGTATGTGATCTTGCCGATCTGCTTGGCCTGCAATACAAGCGAATCGGGCGCCATTATGGCAAGCACATGCTGGCAAAGGTCGCGGGACTCGGGGTTCGGGTACTCCAGCTAAGTCCCACTGTTCTGAAGCATAAGCCGGATCTCGCCGTTTCGCACGGTTCCAGGTCGATGTTCGTGCTCGCTTCTTTGCTGCGGATTCCCACGATCACGATCTGCGATTATGAACACGCGAGATGGACGAAGTTTGTAAATCCGTCTTGGGTAATGGCGCCAGATGTTATTCCTGACGAGGTGGTGCGCGGCCTGGGCTTCGACAAGACTCGTATTCTCAGATATCCAGGTATCAAAGAAGATGTTTATGCGCCCCTTTTCAAGCCCGATCCGTCGATCAAGAGCCGAATCGGCTTGAACACAGACGATCTAATCGTCACCTTGAGGCCCCCCGCAACGGAAGCGCACTACCATAACCCAGCGAGTGATCGGCTCCTGAATTGCGCACTCGAATTCTTGGGAAGCCAGTCCAATGTGAAAGTCGTGATTCTCCCCCGTACCAGCCAGCAAGAATCTGAACTGCGGAGAGCGTGGCCACAGAGATTTGCAGAGAAGCGATTTATCGTGCCACAACAGATCGTCGATGGACTAGATCTTATCTGGTACTCGGACCTGGTTATCAGCGGCGGCGGTACCATGAATCGCGAGGCCGCGGCATTGGGGGTGCCCGTCTACAGCATCTTTCGTGGGAAGATCGGCGCGGTCGACCGTCATTTGGCCGATACTGGCCGGCTGGTTCTCCTCGAGAGCGCGGAAGATGTTCACCGCAAACTCCATCTTGTGCGCCGCCGGCCCGAAGCCACACCGAACGTGGGCGGCCACTCGGCGCTCCAGGCCGTCGTGGACAACATTGTGGGGGTCCTGCAGTGACCTGCTAAACGGTCCGCTCGCTCCCCGAGATGTGGACTTGATTAGTACTCGTGCTTCCATGGACGTTTCAATCATCTTTGTGAACTGGAATTCGGTGGACTACCTGCGGGAGTGTATCCCCAGCATACGCAAATATACCCAGGGGCTCTCCTATGAAATCATCGTCGTCGACAATGCTTCACCGGCTGGAGATGCGGACGTTATTGGACGCGAGTTCTCAGACATCGTGCTGATCAAGAGTGAGGAAAACCTCGGGTTTGCGGGGGCAAACAATCTTGGGTTCAAGCACTCTACTGGTAGATTCATTCTTTTCCTGAACCCCGACACGAAATTGATCTCGCCCATCATCAACATCATGCTGAAACACTCACAATCCTTGCCGGACGCCGGGGTCGTGGGGTGCAAACTGCTGAATCGCGATCTTTCGGTTCAGACCAGCTCGATCATGCAGTTTCCAACGATTTTCAATGAGCTGTTTCAATTCGAATACTTGCGGCTGCGATGGCCCGGATTTTGGGGGATCGGACCGCTATTTTCGAGCGGTACGGAACCTGCCAAGGCCGAGGTGATATCTGGGGCCTGTATGTTGATCAGGAGGGAAGCGTTTGAGAAGGTGGGCATGTTCAGTGAAGAGTACTTCATGTACGCCGAAGATATGGATTTGTGCTACAAGATCGCGAAGGCAGGATGGACGAACTACTATGTGGGTGAGGCAGTGGCGGTGCATTACGCGGGCACAAGCAGTCCACGCGTGTGGCAACTCGCTGCGAAGTCGAAATCTATGCTGAAATTTTGCGAGAAGTTTTACGGGCGCTTCTACACGTGGCTCTTTCGGATCGCGTTGGCCGGCAATGCGGTCGCCCGTCTGACCGTCATCTACGGGTTGTCGCTTTTCGGAAGGAAGGAATCTCTACAGTCCTCGATCGTGAAATGGACCACGATGCTTAAGACGTTAATCAATCCGTCCACTTGCGACGAAATGGTCCCCTCCCGCAAGGCGGTCGCGTCCCAAGTCCGGCCTTGACGCCGAGATCTGGGACTATCGGGTACCAAAGAAAGAGGTAACAGGAAATGCCGACGACGCCAAAACGTATCATCTTCCTCACGGGAAGCTTGCTTGTCGAAGCGGGCGATCTGCTGTGGAACAATGCCCGGAGATTGCTGGGCCTGCGGCCACATGGAAGTTGTGTGGTTCTGACCTATCATTCCGTGACCTCGGAGGAGCGTCCGCTGTTTGCCCGTCAGATGGACACTTTGCTCCGTTATGCGAAGCCGGTGCGCGCTGACATAGAAGCTCTTCCGCCCAAGGGAGGGCGATACGCGGCGGTCACATTCGATGACGGGATGCAGAACATCGTGGACAATGCCTTGCCCGAACTGGAGAAGAGAAGCATCCCGACAACGCTTTTTATTATTACGGACGTATTGGGAAAGCTCCCTGACTGGGAATATTTCGGACCAAAAGACACCGGACAAGAGCGTGTTATGAGCGAGGAGCAACTGCGAAAGCTGCCCTCCGCTATCGTGGAGATCGCGTCCCACACCATGACCCACCCGGTGCTGCCGCAGATCGACCGGGAGAAACTCGCCCAGGAAGTCGAAGGGTCTCGCGCCAAACTGGCCAAAATGCTGGGCCGAGAAATCAAGCTCCTCAGCTTCCCCTACGGAGCATTTAACGATGACGTCGTCGACGCATGCCGAAAGGCCGGCTACGAGCGCGTCTTCTCGGCGTTGCCCTATTTCGCGTTCTCCGAGCCCCAGGAGTTCCTGACCGGGCGCATGGGGGTCTACCCTACCGATTGGCCCATCGAGTTTCGTCTCAAAGTGCTGGGAGCGTACCGCTGGCTCCCATTCATGTTCGATCTAAAACGCAAGGTGCTGTCTCGATTGCGGGGACAGTCAGCCAGAGAGCTTGGACTAAAACCTGGAGAGAAGACTGCATGACTGCTACGGAGAACCAAGTTGCAGAGGTCCTTTTGGAGATTTTTGCTACCAAGGGCCTTGCTCAGCCCCGGTTGCTGGCAGACACGGCGCTGGATCAATTAGGCCTCGAATCGCTGGACTTTGCCCAAGCGGTGATCCGGCTGGAGGAACTCACCGGTAAGGACCCGTTTGCCACGGGGGACGACTACCAGATCAAAACGTTGTCCGACCTTGCTGTACTGTACGCCTGAAGAACGGCTTCTGAGATGCTGAGTTCCATAATTCTGGAAGAAACAATCCCTCTGGCGCAAGAGGCGGTGGTCACCCGCGGCCGGCCGGCCACCTGGGAACAGTTGCGGGCCCAAGCGCATGATATGACCGCCGCTTTTGCGGCTCTCAGGTCGCGTCGTGTGGGAGTGTCGTTCCGCGCCGCGGGCGAGAGTTATGCGGCCCTGGCAGCCTTGGACAAGCTCGAGTCCGACACATTCTTGTTCGATGCACATCTCCCGCTGGAGGAAATGCTGGCGCTTGCGAGAAAGCTGAAGCTGGGTGCGGTCTTGGCCGCGCCGCCCGGCGGGCAGTCTTCAGGGTTCAGCGTTCACGAATTGTGTGGCGAGGAAAAGTGGAGTGGCAGCGGCACGGTTACCATCTTGACTTCGGGCAGCACGGGAGAGCCGAAAGCGGCCCGGCACACGTGGGAAAGCCTCTCGCGTCCGGTTCGAAAAGGGCCTGATGGCGCCGCGCCGCGGTGGCTGCTCACGTACCGGCCCAATCTGTACGCCGGACTGCAGGTCATGCTGCAGTGCTTCGCCGACCGGGGCACCTTGGCCATTCCTGACGCGGACATGGATCCGCGCGCTATGGCCCAGTTTATGTGCGATGCCGGAGTGCAGTTTGTGTCGGCGACGCCTTCCTTCTGGCGGCGCTTGCTGATCCTTGTCGACTCGGACCTGCTGAAGAGAGCACCCCTCGTGCAAATCACATTAGGTGGGGAAGTGGTCGATCAGCCTTTGCTGGACAGGTTGAAACAGTATTTTCCCCAGGTTCGTTTGGCGCACATTTATGCCACCACGGAGCTTGGCCGGTGTTTCTCGGTCCATGATGGGATGGCAGGGTTCCCCGCCAGTTATCTCGGGAAGGTACTTCCGGACAGATCCGAACTTAGAATCCAGGACGGCGAGCTTCTGGTAAGGTCGGCGAATTCCATGAGGATGTATGACCCGCATTCTGGGCAGCAGACCCTGAGCACGGACTGGTTTGCGACGGGCGACCTGGTGGAACTGAAGGGGAATCGGGTGTATTTTGTGGGCCGCAGGACAGACATGATCAATGTGGCCGGAAGCAAAGTGTACCCGATGGAAGTGGAACGTGTGATCCGAGTTGTTCCTGGAGTCTCTGACGTGCGGGTTTTTGGCAAGGTTTCATCGGTGGCTGGGGAACTGGTCGCGTGTGAGATTGTCCCGGCCCCGGGTCAAGATCCGGAGGCGCTAAAGATGCGGGTCAATCAGGTTTGCCGGTCCGCGCTTTCGAGCCCGCAGCAGCCCCGATTGATTAAACTGGTCGATCAAATCGGTCTGTCTGCGGCAGGCAAGACCCTCCGAAGCAGGACTTCATGAGCAACCGATCGACTGGACAACCCAGACACGTTGTTATCAGTGGGGGCAGCCGCGGGCTGGGAAAGGCAATTGTGCAGGGGTTGCTCGATGCCGGTTATCAGGTCAGCACTTTCAGCCGCAATTCATCCGAATTCATCGAAAGGTTCGCAGGAAGAGAAGGCTTCTATTTCGCTCGGGCAGACCTTGCCGATGGCCCTTCAGTTTCATCGTTTCTAAAATCGGCCGAGGCATTGTTCGGCCGCCCTTATGCGTTGATCAATTGTGCGGCGATTGCGGTGGACGGTCTCCTAGCCACTACTTCGGAAGATTCCATCAGGAAACTACTACTGGTGAATGCCGAAGGCACATTGCGCTTCACTCGGCTGGTCGTGCGGAGAATGCTGTCGGCGAGAAGTGGCGGGGTCATTCTAAACATCTCCTCAATCAGTTCGCTGCGTGGCTTCACGGGAATGTCGGCTTATGCTTTTACCAAAGGTGGGCTGGACGCCTTCACCCGCGCGCTGGCACGCGAATTAGGGGAGCAGAAAATACGTGTCAATTCCATCGCGCCCGGTTACTACGACACGGACATGAGCCACAATATGTCCAATGCGCATAAACAACAGATCCTGCGCCGTACACCGTTGGGGCGTTTGGGATCGCCCGAGGACGTGGTGGGGGCTGTCCTGTTCTTCCTGTCCGACCAGGCGAGTTTTATCACCGGGCAGTGTTTGGTGATCGATGGCGGGAGCACGGTTTGAGTCTTTGGCAGTTCAAGAATCGACTAGGTTCACTATTGTCTACTTGCTTGCTTTGGTATCGCGAAGTCTGTGACGCAAGCGTTGAACCGGAAACTTAGGGAGGGTTTCGACATCAAATGGCTATACGGACATTCGTGGAAGCCGATGTTCCCCAGGTAGCGGACTTGGTATGGAAGGTACTTCATGAAAGGGAAGGGGCCTCGCCGTCAAACCTGAGGTCCTATTTCAGGGAGCTGTTCCTCGAAAACCCTTGGCATGAGGAAGGCATCGTTTCCCGTGTAGCCGAAGACAACCAAGGGAAGATCGTTGCGTTCTTCGGAACAATCGCGCGCCGGATGACCTTCCAGGGGAAGACCATTCGATTCGCGTTTGGCAGCAATTTTGTGGTCGATCCGGAAAGCCGCGCGACCATGGCGGCCATACAACTGCTCCGGGCGTTCATGAAAGGCCCGCAGGACGTTTCCATCACTGATTCAGCGAACGAGAACAGCCGGCAGATGCTGCGGAGCCTTGGGTTTACGGTTGTGCCCGTATACAGCCTGCTTTGGGCCCGTCCACTGCGGCCGTCTTTCTATGCTCTCCATGGTGTGGCCCGCCTGAAGAAAAGCAAACTAGCGAGAACGGTGAGCGCCATTGCGAAGCCGTTCAGCGCTCTGGCTGATGCTGTGATCGTACGCATGCCACTCAGCCCGTTTCGGCAGTTTGAACACGATACCATCGGAGAAGAACTTGACCTCGACACCCATCTGCAGGCGCTGGCTAAACTGCCCAAGAACTGGCTCCTCCCGGAATACGACCGTGCTTCCCTGAAGTGGGTAGTCGATTTCGTAGTTAGAAATAAATCCCTGGGTGAGGAAGTCCGAAAGGTGGTCGTGCGGGACAAGGATCGCAAGGTGCTGGGTTGGTACATGTACTACGTGGACCGGGGTGAGGTAGGAGAAGTGCTCCAGGTTGGAGCGGAAACGGCCTCGATGGCCAAGGTGCTCGACCACCTCTTCCACGATGCTTGGAAGCGGGGGATGATCGGGCTCCATGGCCGGCTCGAGCCACAGTTCATGGAAGACTTGACACTGAAGTCCTGTTTCTTCCTGCGCAATGGAAGTTGGACACTGGTGCATTCCAGCAAACCGGAACTGCTGGCATTGGTGCAAAGTGGCACTGCATTCTTCTCGCGCATCGATGGCGAGTGGGGGCTGCGGCCGCCGCGCGTGTTTGCGGCAGGGGTTTCCGCATGAGGCGCTGAATTAAGATGGTATGCGGGCAGCGGTAAAGTGACAGCTCACGCACCGCGGGCTTTGCCGCCAAGGCTGCGTGGTTCCCCTTGGTGAGGCGGATCAACTCGGGGAAGCGGCGGGCATCGTCGAAAACTGTAAGAAGCGACGTGCCGCAAACTCCGGTCCTACCGCTTGAGGACCAGGGGCCAACGATGACTTCGAATTTCTTATGAGTGCTCCAGTTGGACGCAAGTACGTCCTGATCACTGCCGCTCACAATGAAGAGGCCTACGTCGAGCGCACGTTGCAGTCCGTCGTCGCTCAGGTCCAGAAGCCTCTGAAGTGGGTGGTCGTCAATGACCGGTCCACAGACCGAACCGGGCCGATTGTTGAAGCCTATGCCAAGCAATATGAATTCATCGAATTGGTTGAAGCGCGCGGAGAGCAGGGGAGAGGATTCTCCTCCAAAGTGCATGCCCTGAGCCTGGGATATCAGCGGCTGCAAGGTCTGGACTACGATTTTCTTGGCATTCTGGACGGAGACATTTCCTTCGATCCGCAATATTACAGCGAGCTTTTGGCGAAGTTTTCGCTGGACCCGAAATTGGGGTTATGTGGCGGCTTTATCTACGAAGAAGAGCGGGGCGAATTCCAGAGTCGTAAGCCGAACACGCCGCTTTCCGTGGCCGGGGCCACCCAGGTGTTCCGGCGCGAATGTTATGAAGCGATCGGCGGCCTGCGGCCCATCCCATACGGCGGAGAAGATTGGTGCGCCGAGGTGGGCGTGCGTATGCGGGGCTGGAAAGTGCAAGCATTCCCGGAACTGAAGGCTTTTCATCACCGAGCCACAGGAACTGGCGGCAGCCTACTGCGCTATTTGTACCGACAAGGGAAGATGGATTACGCTTTGGGCAGCCTGCCATCGTTTGAAATCGTGAAGTGCGCGCGGCGAGTCATGGAAAACCCTTTTGTTCTCAATGCGGCGGCACGCTGGACTGGGTTCTGTGTTTCTTCCCTGCGCCGCGCACCTCGACTAGTATCAAAGGAGTTCATCGATTACTTGCGGGAAGAGCAGCGCCAGCGGTTGCGCGCCATGATCCGAGCGGGATCAAAAGCGCCGGAATTTAATTCTTCTGTAGATAAGCCCGTGCAGAAAACGCTGGGAAGCGCGCCATCCCATGATTGCGTTGCAGGCGACACGGGGAAGCCCTCCCCCTAGCAGCGCCACAGTATAATCAGTCTGCTTCCTGACTCCAAATGGCCGTCTATCAGATTGACCCATTGCGCGACCCACGCTGGGCGCAATTTGTGCAAATCCATCCTCGAGCGTCGGTCTTTCACACACCCGGTTGGCTGGAAACACTGCGCCGGACTTACGGCTATGAGTGCTTCGGTCTCACCACCACTCCGCCTGGCAATGACCTGACCAACGGAATGGTTTTCTGTCGTGTGACGAGTTGGTTGACGGGTTCCCGTTGGGTGTCGGTGCCTTTTTCCGACCACTGCGATCCTCTCATCGATCGAACCGAGGACCTTCACTCAATACTCGATTGGGTGGTTCAAGAATCAACGCGCGCGCGAACCAGGTATGTCGAAATTAAGCCGTTGGACAGTGGCCTGAGGCTCGAGGGCAGTACCCGTTTTCGACGGAGCGAGGAATTCCGGATCCATCTGCTTGACTTGGGACCGTCTGTTGAAGAACTGTATCGGTCGTTCGACAAGAGTTCGATCCAAAAAAGGATTCAAAAAGCAGAGAAAGAGAGGCTGGTTTACGAGGAGGGATCTTCGCCAGCGCTGCTGAAGAAGTTCTACCACCTGATGGTCATGACGCGCCGGCGGCACCGGATTCCGCCCCAACCAGTTGCTTGGTACAGCAATCTGTTAGCTATCTTGGGCGATAAGGCCAGGATTCGTGTGGTTTCCAAGGACGGCGTGCCAGCGGCCAGTATAATGACCGTAAGCCATGGTAGATCAACGATTTATAAGTATGGCTGCTCCGATGAGCGATACAACAATTTGGCCGGAAACGTACTTCTGTTCTGGCATGCGGTCCGGGATGCAAAGGAGTCTGGGGCGCAGGTCCTCGATATGGGGCGCTCGGACTTGGACAATCCTGGGTTGATCCACTTCAAGTCCGACTGGGGCGCAGCGAACTCCACACTCACGTATTGGCGGTTTCCTGAATTGTCACGTTCGGAAAAGAGCGGCCGGCTCAAGGGACGGAAAATCGGCGGTTACTTATTGTCTCGGCTGCCGGATCGCTGCTTGATTGCTATGGGGAAGGTGTTATACAAACACGCTGGCTAGACAAAAAGATCCTTCCCTGGTTTCGAGACTCTTTCCCGCAAGAACTTGTACCGATGTGATAAACTCTGTTTCCTCCGGCGGCGTACTATCCGCGACGACAGAGATTGTCCCGCCTCAGCTGGAAATGGAGAAGGCGTTCGTCCGTTAAGATAGCGGAGCGAAC
>PLIC01000118.1 GCA_003139995.1 Candidatus Acidiflorens stordalenmirensis
GTGATACAAAAAATGCTCTAAAGCCGCCATTAATTTTGCGGCACTTACGGCGCGGCTGAAGCCGCGCCCCTTCAAAACAAAGTCAAAACCGGAGTTTTTCCGCAGCCTGCAAAGCCGCTTGTGTGGCGGGTTCTGACGGCATGGCTGAAGCCACGCCCCTTCAAAGCTGTTCGGGAACCAACTCAATCAGAGTTTCTTACGCTGGCAACAGCCGTCCTTTTTCCAAATGCCGCGTTACGTGCGCATACCCGGCCGCGTGCGGATCGTGCGTCACCAGCACAATCGTCTTGTTGAAGCTCTCATTCAGCCGCTTCAAAATCTCCAGGATGTCGGTCGCCGAATTGCTGTCGAGGTCGCCGGTAGGTTCGTCGGCGAGAACCAGCGTAGGATCGCTGACGATGGCGCGCGCGATGGCCACACGCTGCTCCTGTCCACCCGATAGCTGCTTGGGCAGGTGATGGACGCGATCCTCAAGTCCGACGAGCTTGAGCGCGGTCATCACGTGATCGCGGCGCTGCTGCGACGTCATCCTGGTCAGCAGCAGCGGCAACTCGACATTCTCAAATGCCGTCAGCACTGGAATCAGATTGAAAGTCTGAAAAACATAGCCGACGTGCGTATTGCGCCACTTGGCGGACCGCCCATCATTCAGGCGAAAAATATTTTCGCCCATCACCAGCAGTTCGCCGGAACTGGGGCGGTCAATGGCTGCGATCATGTTCAGCAGGGTCGTTTTCCCCGATCCTGAAGGCCCCATCAGCGCCAGAAACTCGCCGCCGACGATGTCGATGGAGACGTTGTCGAGCGCGGTCACCTCGAAAGCGTCGCGCTTGAAGATCTTGCTCACCCCACGGGCCTGGACGACCTTGCTGCCCACGGCCGGTTGTGTTGTTGTCGGCGTCGTTGAATTCATGATTGCCCCTTGATACGAATCTTTTGCCCGTCATGCAAATCCGCGGGCCCCGCTGTGATTACGCTTTCGCCGCCCACCAGCGAGTCCACCAGATAGCCTGCCGAACGCTGGCCCTGAACCTGAACATCCCGGCGGAGCGCCTTGCCGTTAAAAGCGAGCAGCACAAACTTCGTCCCATCTTTGTCGCGCAATGCGGCGGTGGGCACAAAGATGTAAGTCTGCTTCGTGGCGGCATTCTTGTTGTCGTTCGCCTTCGCCTTGAACTGCACGGTCGCATTCATTTCCGGCCGCAGGTACGAGTCCGGTTTCAGAATCTGGACCTTGACTTGGACCGTCGCTTTCTGCCGATTTGCTTCCGGCGACATTTCGGCGATCTCGCCTTTGTAGGAGCGGTCCTTGAACGCATCGAGGGTGACGATGCCTTCCTGCTTGGGAGATAGTTTGGCGAAGTCATCCTGCGCGATGTCGAGTTCGACCTGAATGTCGTTTAGGTCCGCCAGGGCTACCACCGATCCGCGCGGGCCGCCTTCGGCGCCGCTGGCGAACTGAGCGGTGACCAGTTCACCCTTCTCCGCCGTACGCTCCAGAATCGTGCCGCTGACGGGAGCGCGAATCACGGTGGCATCGAGTTGAGACTTGGCGAACGCCATCTGCCCTTCAGCCTGCAGCAAGTCGCCGCGGGCGCGCTCAATTTCTTCCGCGCGCGGCCCGAGCTGCATCAGCCGGAAAGCCCGCTCCAGCGAATCCATTCTCTGCTGCGAAGCCTCGTACTTGGCGCTGGCGTCGTCCAGATTCTGCTTGGACATGACTCCCTGGGCAAACAGGTCGCGCGTGCGGTCCAGTGTGATCTTGTCGTTTATCGCCGTGGCCCGCGCCTCAGACAGATTGTGGTCCGCCTGCTGAATCTCCTCCGGGCGCGACCCGTGCTCGTTTTCGAGCAGCCGCGCCTTGGCGCTCTCCACCGCGCCTCGAGCCTGTTCGTACTGAGCGCGGAATTCCTCGTCCTCCAGCCGCACCAGAACTTGACCTTCTTTTACCTTGTCGCCTTTTTCCACGCCAATCCATGCCACGCGCCCCGTGACCTTCGAGTTCACGCTGATTTTGTGATGAGCGACAATGTATCCGCTCGCAGAAAGCACGGTGCTGCCCGCGACGTCGCTGCCTCCCGCCGTGGCCCGGGCGACTTCCACTTCCGGTGCGTCCGAGGCGAGCACGTGGTACGCCAGTGCGACAATTCCCAGCAGGACGACCGCGGCGATTCCGCCCAGAATGAAGCGGCGCGACCATGCGGGCGGTTCTCCGCCTCCGTCGCGCAGAGAATGATCGATGCGCAGACTCCGCAGGTCTTCGTGCTTAGTATCCGTGGATCCGGTGTCCGTGGGCATTGACGAAGGGATGCTCCCAGTCTTTATATTGGTGCAAAATCGAAGGCACGAACAATTGTACGAACCATTTATGAACAACGTGCGAATCAGGCTCGCAGCGAGGTCAAAATATCCTGCCGCGCCGCATGCCAGGCGGGCGCGAAGCCTCCCAGCAAGCCCATGATCATCGCAAAGCCAACCGCCGCCAGCGCGACTTCCCACGTCAGGTGCAGGCTGAAGACCGTTTCACTGAAGGTCAGGGAGTTGCCGATTCCAGTGCTCATGCCATTGAACGGCAATATCAAAACAATCCCGACAATCGCTCCCAGCAGCGAAAGCAGCAACGCCTCGATTACGAACGACGTGAGAATACTGGGCCGCGAAAATCCTATGATGCGCAGGGTTGCGATCTCGCGCGAGCGATACGCCACCGCCGCATACATCGTATTCATGGCGGCGAAGCTCGAGCCGATTGCCATGATAATCGCCACAAACGTGCCGATGAACTTGATCGCTCCGCCAGAACTGGTTTGCTTCTCGTAGTACTCGGTTTCGAGCGTGCCCTCCAATTTTAGCCGCTGATCGTCGCTGACGCGGTGTTTGAGCGCGTCCGCTGCAACCGCGTCCGTGGCCCGCAGATAAGCGGAAGAATAGCCTCCCTGGCGGTCGAAATCCGCGGCGATCTGGTTGACGTCGCCCCAGATTTCCGAATCATAGGCGGTGCCGCCGGAATCGAAGACGCCCACAACCTTCCATTGTCCCTTGGCGAAGTCCATGGTATCGCCCACGTTCGCGCCCGAAAAGCGGCTGTGAACAGATTGCCCGACCACGACCTCGCGCTGGCCGGTCGTGAACCACCGGCCCTCGGTCAGTTTTACTTTCGGTTTATTGCGAGCGTCCATTTCCTGCGACCGCAGAGTGACGCCCGCCGGCATCAGGCCGCGAACGGACACGTTGACTTCGCCGGTTCCATCCTTGCGCGGCAGCACGACGACCACCACCCATTCGCCGGAGGCGAGCGGTTCTCCCTGGCCGTCCTTGGCAATTCCGGGGAGCGTCTTCAACGTCGGGAAAAGATTAGCGTCGAAGCCTCCCGAAAGCTCCGCGGTGGAGCCCTTGCGCATGACGAGCACGTTCACCGGATCGCCGCTTGCCATGAAAGCCTTGTTCAGACCCGCCAGCAGCGCCATCAGGAAAACCGCGGTGGTCACGGTGAGCGCAATGCCCAGAGCCGTCATGATGGTGAGGCCCTTGCGCAGCTTCAGATTGCGGATGTTATAGCTGATCGGAATCGCCATGCTGTATCTTCGCTATGCGCTACCCGATGTAGCGCAAGCCCTCCACGATATCCAACTTTGCCGCGTGGTAAGCCGGTAAGATCGCGCTCAAGAATCCCACCATGCCCGCGACGAAGATGGCGAGCAGCAAGGTGGGGAACTTCACTCTCATCCCAGCAAGAAACATACCGATGCCGGGCGCGTGCGACATGCCCGAGACCACTACGAGGGCCAGCAGGCAGCCGAGCGCGCCGCCGGTCAACGCCACCAGTACCGCTTCGCCAATATACAGCCCCAAGATCGATTGCCGCGTGAATCCGAGCGTCTTCAGAACCGCGACTTCGCGCGTCCGTTCGCGGATCGACATTGCCATGGTGTTGGCCGAGACCAGCAGCGTGGCAAACGCCACCGCGAAGCAGATACTCAGAATAAACGCTTTCACGTTCCCAATGCTGTTGATAAAGTCCAACTGAAAGGCTTTTTCACTCTCCGTTTTTGTGGGCTCCGGAGAATTGCGGAACATGTTGTCCACGGCCGAGGCAACGGTGGCTACGCTACTGGGAGAATCGGTGAGGATACAAAAAATGCCCGCAGTCCCCTTGGCAAAAGAGACCGCCTCTTCCACGTACTTCTGATTGTAGTAAACGGAACTGGTGGGTTCCGGCGCCGTATAAATGCCGCGAATTGTGAGCTCAAGATCCACGGGATAGATGGTGCCCTTGAGCACGATGCGATCGCCCAGCTTCCAGCCGTATTTCTTGGCGAGTTGGCCGTCGACGATGGCGCCGGCGCGATCACGCTGCCAGGCCAGCAATTGATCGGCGGGCATCCTGAAGTCGGTGAAGATCTTGAGGATTTCATCGGGGTCGGTGCCGAACTGGGCGAACATATTCTCCGGCTTCGCGTCCTTGTAGATGCCTCCAAACCAGTTGTTGGGAGCGACGGCCACCACGCCGGGAATGGCGCGGATTTTCTCCCGGTAAAACAATGGCAGGGATTCGGTCAGCGAGACGCGGTGGCGGGTGATCAACCGCTGCGCGGACTGGGCGCTGAACGTGTCAAGGTAGAAGGCGCGCCAGATGGTCATCATCAGCGTCAGCAGCAGCAGCGAGAACGCGATGCTCAAGACGGTCAGGATGCTGCGCCGCTTGTTGCGAAACGCGCTTTTGGTCACAAAGCGGGTTAAGGTCATGCGACTCCGGAAGGCCCACCAGTTGGCAAGAAAATTCCCCGAGAGCGAGAGCCAACCCCATTCTCCTGTTAGTTCTGAGGATAAAGCAGCGAGGCCTTGTGGACAACCGGGGGTTGATCCTCTTTTCGCGAATTTTTCGTGGACATGCTTCCCGTCAACGGACCGGGCCAGACAGCCTCAACGTGTCTATTGTTATGCGTGGCACTGGCATCGGCTGTGCCGCGGTTGTTGGTGCAATCGCGATTTTGCGCCACACGCCTATGACTCCCTATGCCTGATTCGCAGTTCAAACGGTCAGAGCGCCTTCAGCACTTCTTAGAACCCACGGCGAGATGCGGGCAGCCAAGTCAGGACATAGCTTGCAGCATCCACTCCCGTCAGTCATCGGAGACACGACGATGGCACGCCACCGTGGGCGTCACGCGCGAAGTCCTGCCGAAACTACTTGGCTGGGGCCTCCGGTTTGGCGGGTTCGGCAGGCTTCGCTCCCTTCAGCTTAGCAAAGGATTCCTCCACGCGCTTCCGGAAGTCGCCACTGTCGTCGTGCTCAAATCCGCTATAGTTCGACTTGACTTGCATCTCACACTCTGCACCCTTCGATACTAGGGCGACGTGGTTGGTTCGCTGGAGGACCGCTCCGGTAACGGTGACATGAACGTTGTGCTTCACCTTGTAGGCAGCAGTCATTAGGGCGTCGTTACTCTCCTCGACGTTGTAGTTCTCCGCATTGCCAAGGACGTCTTTGACCGCGCCCCACAATTCGCTGCAAGGAGCGGGATAGGTATTCTTGGAGGTCTTGCCGAACGCCGGCAGAGCGAGAGCAAGCGATATCAAAGTCACAAACATTAGTCTCATCTTCATCATGGCGTATCTCCTCGTACGGATGTGCTTCTCAGAATATCAAAACTGAACAGAAATCCCCGTTTTCAAGACAAGTGGAAGATAGTCGGTCAAAATATTTTGTCAGTGCGCAAAGTCACGTTAGCCGGTGACCGGCCTCCATACTCGCGTGTCGGATGCTACGCCATGCCCGGGTTGGGATTTTGGGAGTTGTTGACGAAACCAGGCCATTACATCGACTATCGAATCCTGAACGAATACCGGGTCATTTACTAGATAGCTGGACAGCCAGTCTCGCCTCAGTGGCAGCCCGACGCGATAGCCTTCCGCCGCCATTTTTCAGTACTTTCGTAACTCTCAGTCGGGCACTTGAAGGCGGTATTCTAGATTCGATTCTCCCCCTGTTCTTAGCCAAATCCATATTCAGGGTGTGGTGCGGCTTGTCACCGCGAGGCGATTGTAATGGCGACGATGTTTGGCCGGTTCGAAATCCAGAGTGAGCTTTCCAAGTCGGAGACCGCCTTGATTTATAAGGCGATGGACAAGGAAACTAACCAGGTCGTGGCGCTCAAGACGCAGAGTCTGGAGCCGCTTGGCGACCGCGCGGACGCTTTTGTGAACACGCTGATCGCCGAAGGCGAGAGCACGCGCGATCTCGCCGGACAGAACATTGTGCTGCTCTATGGCGCAGGCGAGATCGACGGCCAGTTCTGCGCCGCGATGGAGTACATACAGGGCAACAGCATCGCCACCATGCTGGCGCGCAAAGAAGGCTTCTCCATCTGGGACCTGCTCGACATTACGCGCCAGGTATGCGCCGGGCTGGAGGCCGCTGCCGCGAAGGGTGTGACCCACTGTTCGCTGGAGCCCGCCAAGGTCATGGTGCAGTGGGACGGGATGGTCAAAATTCTCGGCTACGGCATCTCCAACATGAGCCTCATCGAAGCGGAATCGGGGAAAGGATTGGGTGAGCTAATGCCCTACTGTTCTCCCGAACAGATTCGCGGAGAAGCCATCGACCTGCGTTCGAACCTGTTTACATTAGGCGCGATCCTCTACGAGATGGTGGTTGGCAGGAAGGCTTTCGATGCCGCCGACCCGGTTGCGCTGGTCAGCCAGATTGAGAACGAGATGCCCCCGATCCCGGCTGCGGTGAATTCCAGGATTCATCCGGCGGTGAGCGCGCTGATTATGAAAGCGCTCGCGAAAGATCCGGCGGAGCGTTATCAGAGCGCTCGCGAACTCTTGGATGGCCTGGAGAAGTGCAAGGAAAACGGCAAGAAAGCTGCTACTGATACAAAGAAGACGACTTCGGCGCCGAATATCGCCGTGAGTCGCGCAGCTCGCGAGGCGGCGGCCAGCAAGTTTGTCTCGGCAGCCTCAAGCGCAGCCAGGCCCGAGCCTTCCGCTCCATCGGTTGCGCCCAAACCCGTTTCGCCTAAACCTGTTTCACCTGTTTCTCCGAAAATTGACGCGCCTGTGTTTTTGCAGGCCGACCCGCCAGCAGCCGAGAGCAGGGCCGCTTCTGCCACTGTGGGCGCGATGACCGGAGGCAGCGCCACGCGCGCATCCAATGCGAACTCCGACTCGGAGGTTGGCTCGAAATCTGGTTCGAAATCTGGCGCGCGAATCGCCGGCGAATTTGACGTAAGTGCTCCCGAATCCCAGGCCGTGCGCGGTCCGGCTTTATCGGCGGCGGTGCTGGAGCAAGAATCCGAGCAGCATTCGCCCCGCGTTGCTGCTGATCCCATGATGTCCGAGCCAGTGACGAGCTCATCGGGCAAGAGTTTTTCCGACTTGGAGGAGCTGCCTCCGCTTAAGGAACCGGTTTTCGCGCCGCCAATTCCCGAGCCCGCTGAACCGCCGCGCCCCGTGACGCAGATCTATCCGAAGGAAGAAGAGAAACCAAAAATCCAGCCGCGGGAAGTCGCGAAAAAGGCAATCGAGCAAATCGCCACCATTCCGCCACGGCTGATGCTCTATTCGATCCTGGGCGCGGTTGGACTGATCCTCGTGATTGCGATCATGCTCCTTTTTCATGTCCGCTCGGAAGACGATGGTTCCACGGCGGCGCCGCAGCCGACGAAAGCGGCAAGCCCAAGCCCAACTTCAGAGCCGGTTGCCCAGACTCCGGTGGCGCCACGAATCGAGGAACCAGCTCCGCCGGTTGCGCCCATTACGGAAGCTCAACCGAGCCTGACGGTGCGCCAAGTCGAGAAGCGCAACTCGAAGAGCACTCGACGGGCGCCGGATCCAGCCCCGGTTCCGGTCGTGATCCCAGGAGAGGCGCTGATCGATTCCAACCCACAGGGCGCACAGTTTCAAATCGATGGGAAAAACGATCCGTCTTGGGTTACACCTTTTAATGTAATGGGGCTAAGTCCCGGTAAGCACATCATATCGGCGAACAAGTCCGGCTATACGTCCGAAATACGGTCGGTCGATGTTGCCGCTGGCAGCAAATTATCTCTGGTGCTTCATTTGTCGCCGGTCAACGCGCTGGTGGTGGTGAACAGCACGCCGCCCGGCGCCGAAGTCGTTCTCGACGGCAGGCCGACCGGACGAGTAACCCCAGCGCAGTTCGCCGTGGAAAAAGGAAGCCACACCGTTCTGTTGCGCAAGCAGGGATATCTCGACGAGACCGTTACTGCCGATCTCGGTTCCGCTCAGAATTTCCAGTACTCGCCCGCGCTCCGGGCGCTGGGCAATACCGAGGACATACGGACCGTCGGCAAGTTGAACAAGTTGTTTGGACGCAGCGGAGAAGGCACGGCTGGCATGGGCTCCATCAGCATCCACACCCAGCCGAAGGGCGCACAGGTCGCGATCAACCAGCGGGTCCTTGATAAGACGTCGCCAGTCAACATCATGCTGGGACCGGGGAACTACATCGTGGATATCACGCTGACAGGTTTCAACCCGGTCCACAAAGTCATCAGCGTCGACAAAGGCGGCAAGACCGCAATCGACGAAATTCTTGAGCGGCATTAAACAGCGATTCGGCGCGCCTCTGGTCGCACTTCTGGTCTGGCGCGGGCATTCCCCTCGGCCTCCCTCGCGAAGAACCCAAGTGCCAGGCGCTGCCTGACCGATCAATCGAAACTTAATCGGGAACGAGCCGGCAGCCCGCCCTCAAAAGGTGTAGTCTGGCATCAGCGGCTTCCATTCGTCTGTCACTTAGGACCGGTGATCCAAATCACAGCCTACGGTTCCGAGAATATGCAGGATAGGGGTCAGGAAAGGGGGACTGACATTGTGTCGACGCCGCCTATGCCGGGCAAGTTGAGTCCCGATCTGTTGCAGGCCCTTCACGGAATTAAATCGGTTCGGCTGTTCCCGAAAGGCGCCACGCTGTTTCAGCAGGGTTCCGCGGTAACGGGCGTTTACCTGGTGGAGAGCGGCGAGGCTCGCGTCCTGCTGCCGACCGGTCAGAGCCAAAAGCAGCTTCTGGAAGTCGTCGGTCCTGGAACCATGCTCGGGCTGAGCGAGACCATGAGCGGGGAAAACTATCGGATCACCGCCGAAGCGGGCGACAAAGCGGCGGTGGCCTTCATTCCGCGCGAAGACTTTCTGAAGTTTTTGCGCGAGCACAGCGATTTTTGCATGCAGGTGGTGCGGCTCTTGAGCGAAGACTTGCACGGACTTTACCACAAATTCCGCAGCATCAGCGCTCATCCAGGACGTCCGCGGCACCGGCCTCTGGACGAGCAGTTGAACTAGCTGTCAGCTCTCAGCCGTCAGCTTTCAGCCACTACACTTTCCAGCTGCTGGCTTGTTGCAACAAACCACTACCTCTTGTTGCTCGTGTTCACATTTCCCAGAGAGAATCTCTAGAAGGCCGAGAACTGAGAGCTGACAACTGGGAGCGGACAGCGCTAGTTCGCTTTGAAGTTGATCGTGATCTGCGTCTGGATTTCGACTGGTTCGCCATTGAGGTAGTACGGCTTATATCTCCATTGGCGGACAGCTTCCACCGCGGCGCGGGCAAGAATGGAGTCTCCACTGAGCACTTTCAGATTGGTGACGTTGCCCTCTTTGTTGATGGTGGCTTCGACCTGCACTGCGCCCTGGGCATGAACCGCGAGCGCGTTTGACGGATACTTTGGTTGTACGCGCTTGATCAGAAGTCCCTGGGACACACCTTGGGAGATTCTTAGTGTTGCCAGCGAAGGCTTGGGAACACTTGACGATGCCGAAGACATCAGGCCCTCCAAGTTGCTATCGCTTTCCGGTGCAACGGCCAGCGTGCTGGGAAGCGGAGGAGCGGACTCCTCGGCCTGCGTTTTGGTTCTCGCAGCGCTCGACTTCACGAGTATGGGTGCTGAATCGGGTTTCTTCGTTCCCGGCTCGGGGTTCGCGGCGGTCCGAATCACTGGAGAATTGCCAGCGTCGGCCGACGGCTTATCGGGCGTTGTCGCTGCAGCCGTTTTGGGAGCGACCGTCTGGGTTGTGGAACTTGCCCGGCCGGCCGTGCTCGTCGAAGGCGCCGGCTGCCCCGAGTTCTCTGGAGTGCTTACGGCCTGCGGAGCCGGCGTTGTGCTGGACTTGTTCAGTTTCCCATAACCAAGGTAGCCGAGCGCAGCCAGAGCCACAACAGCCACCGCTGCGATCAGGACTTTCTTGCTGCCGCCCGATCCGCCAGAATCCTCTTCGCCCAGTGCGGCAAACGACGGGGCATTGGTAAGGCCGACCGAACTTAGCGTGGGCACGGATTCGGGAACGGCGTCGTGGGACGCCTGGGTGGGCGATAGTTTATCGGGCGATGGCTTATCGGAGGATGGTTTGGCGGGCTCCAATTCAACCGTCTTGTTCTCTTTTGCTGGCGGAGCCGTTACTTCTTTTGCCGGAGCCGCCGCTGCGGCGGATCCCGGGGCCGGCGTGAAAGCCGAACTTCGATTTTGGGATGGCACGGACGCGGCGGCGATTCTTGCCGGGTCGCTCTTGACTACGTCGTTCTTGACTACGTCATTCTTGACTACGTCATTCTTAACTACACCCGCGGAAATTGGCTGCCGCGCTTCCACTGCCGGCCCGGCCGCGATCGCAATCGGGGTTTGCGCTGTGGGCGCGGGAACAACCGCCGGTTTGTCCTCCACTTTTGCCGACGCTGCCATTGCCGGAAGCTCAACTGGAATCGCTGCTGGAATCGCCGCTGGCAACGGAGCTTCAGATTCAGGAATCTCGGGACGGCTTGCCGGTGGAGCAGTCACGGCCACACCCCGACTCGCCGGTTGCAATGAACTGCCCGCGGATACAGGGGCTGGTTTTGCGGGCATTGCAGGAGTTGCCGCGCTGGCAGCACTGGCACCGGCAGCATCGGAGTTTTTCCGCAAGAGTCCTCGCGCGACGCGAAGCGTTCCCTTTGCCTGCTCGACGTTGATCGGCTTGGTGAGCAGAAGGTTGGCGCCGATGCGGTAGGCCTTGGCCACGCCCGCTTGTCCTTCGACCAAAGCGATGGCCAGCGAGTTCTGATTGGAACTGGAATTTTTCGCGCTCTTGAAGAGCAGGGAAGCGTTCTGTTCGTTCTCGCAGTCCACAACAATGGCGTCGTAGCGCTGCGCCATCAACTTCTTGACCGCATCAAACGGTTCATGAACCGGCTCCACGGTGAAGTCCAGTTCGCTGAACACCTGACCTGCGACACGAGCGAGTTTTTCATCGGGACAGAACAGCAACGCTTGGTAACCCATAATGAGGCCATCCTAGGTAATGTCGTGGGTACCAGCAAGTTACGTGGGTAATCAAAGTGCTGTCGATGGTCGGCCGATTTTGCAGGCGGCCGTTGGTGCTAGGCGAGTGCGTCGTTGGTCGTTTGGCGTTCGCGGTTTGTCGGACCACCCGGAAAGCATGGCACTAGCCGGCTATCGACCAGCGGCTAACGACTAACGACTAACGACTAACGACTAACGACTAACGACGTTCTGACTCGTCTGCCGTCAAGGCCGCTGGAAGTCGACGATGATGATCGTCTGGAAGGGCAGCGCCTTTCCGTCGCGGACGTAGGGCCGATAGCGCCACTGCTTCACGGCTTGGATGGCAGCCGCTGACAGCGTAGCATTTCCCTCGACCAGCCGCAGATCATCAACCTTGCCGTCCTCATCAATGACTGCCTTGAGGACAACCGTTCCTTGTGTGTCGCGCGCTTCGGCCGGATATTTTGGCGGAACGCTGTGGGCCAGCCGTTTTTCCGCACCCTTGGAAGAGAGAATGATGGTGTTGCTCTCTCCTGGCAGTTGGGCGTCGGAGGTCGCAACTGGGGCGCCTTTCGTACTCTCGCTGGGCTTACTAACCTCAGCTTTGCCGGCAAGAGGCGCGGCTGCGGTTACGGCTCCGGAAATTGGCGGCGCAACCGCCGTTCCCGGAGTCGTTGACGGCCGGACAGGAGCAGCCGGAGTGGCGGACGTTATTGGCGAACTTGTCATCGAGCCTGTTGCTGAACCGGTGGCGGACTCCGGGATCGTTGATGGTGTCTTATTCGAATCGATTGGCGATCCCGGCGCAGGCGACAAGGTTGTGGCCGGGGCCATCTGGGCCGGAGGCTTCGCGGGATTTGGCGCCGAAGTCCGCGGCAGTGCCATTCTGGCGAGGGCCAACACGCGATCAATCTGAGGTTGGGCGATGGCTCGGAATCCGGGCTGATACGTCCATGCGGCATAGAAGCCAGCGCTGACGAGCACGAGCATTAGCAACGCGACCAGCGGACCATGTCTTTGTCTTTTCTGCTGGCCTCTCTGGTAGGACGAAAAGATCGGGGCGCCAGATGCGGCCGCCGGTTGATTCGCGGCTGGTTTGTCCAGTTCCGAGCTTTCCAGTTGCGACTCTTCCAGTTCCGTGCCCTCGAGTTCGGTGAGCACCGGGTCGTCGGAAGGTCTTGCTGGACGCGGAGGTTTCGGACTTAACGAAGCGGTTTGATCTGAAGTTGTCTCTGAAAAAGATGATGCCGAAAAAGATCCAGATTGCGGATTCAAGTTTGGAGTAGCTGGTGTAGCGTCAATTTCGTCTTCGGCGGAATGCACCTTCGAAGTCAAGGCTGGCGCGGAGAGCGTCGCGGCAGAAGCAGCAACTGAAACGGAGGTTGGAGTGGCGGCCGGAACGAAGGTTGGACCGGGCTCCGCAAAGCTTGTCAGTTGCGAAGAAATGACCGCTGCCTGCGCGCGTTCTTCGGTAACGGCCGCGCTGGGCATGGCCGCGCTCGCAGGCTGCGCGGGAACACTCTCGTGTGCCGGGACCTCTTTTCGCACGCGGCTGACTGCAGTGCGGATAGTGCTCCGGGCCTGGTCTTTCGCGACCGGCTTGGTCAGGATTAGTTCCGCGCCCAGGCGAAAAGCAGTGGGCAGACCGGCGTGGCCATCGACAATGGCGATGGGAACGGGGTTGTTACCGTTTTTTCCGCGGCGGCAAACGTCGAAAATCAGCTTGGCTGCGGGCAGATTTTCGCAATCGACCAACACCAGGTCGAAGCCGCGCGAATTCAGTTTTTGGGCAGCGGATGCCCCGTCCAGGGGACGTTCGCAGGTCACTGACATCTCTTCTAAAACGCCAGTAATTGCACTAACCGCTTGGTCGTCAGGCGACAAGAGCAGAGCACGGGGCATAGCTCTTCTATGCTAGGAACCGCCGTTGAAGGCCGCAAGTTACGTGGGTAAGCACGGGGCTCCCTATAGTTTCAGGGAAGGCGCTGGGTTTTTTCGACGGCCGACTCAGGCTGAGGATAGACAATCGAATCGCGGAAGGCTGACTTGTCGTCGGGCGCAAAATCGGGGAATGGCAGCTTGTGTTGGTCCCGCCATTGCTGGACCTGCTGTTCGGCTGCGCTGGCTTTCTCCTTGTCGAGGCCGGAATCGCGCGAGAAGTATACGGTCTGCGACGGGAAGGCGAAACCGCTGCCCGATTTCTCGACGATATCCATGATGCGCAGCAACAGGTCTTCGCGGATCGCCGCGAATTCCACCGCATCGCGCGTGAGCACGTAGCTGGAGATCTCAAGGCGCAAAGCGCTGTTGTCGAAATTGGCGAAGCGGATGCTTGCGCTTTCGCTTTCGACTTTCGGGTGCTCGTATAACATGCGGCGGACTTCCGCCAGCAGATAGCGGAGCTGGTCCGCCGTGCTTTCACATCTGATCCCGAGCGCGGGATTGAACAGAATTTTGTCGCGACGGGTGAAATTTTCGATGTTCATGGTGGCGAGGGCGCCGTTGGGAATTGAGACCTCGGTGCGTGCGTCGGTGCGAATGCGGGTGGAGCGCAGGCTGATGTCTTCTACGGTTCCGGAGCGGTCGCCGAAGCGGCAGTAGTCGCCGACGTGGATGACTTCGTCGGCCAGAACGGAAATTCCGCCGAAAAGATTCTCGAGTGTCTTCTGCGCGGCGAATGCAATGGCAATGCCGCCAATGCCGAGGCCGGCGAGCACGGTGGTGAGGTTGAAGCCCAGTATGCTGACTGCCGTCAGGATGGCGACGATCACCACCAGCGCTGCCAGCAGCCGCTCGCCCAGCACCATCAGGGTTCCGGCGCCGGTGCGGCCCGCGCTGACAGCATGGATGCGCAGGCGCTGCATCGTGAGGCTGGCGGCGCGGAGCAGAAACCAGAAGAAGCCGATGCTGATGAGGACGCCGATGATTCGGTAGTAATAAAAACGTGTCAGCAACGGCAGACCGAGGTAGCCGGCGATCGCGCGGTGAGCCAGCGCGCTGAATGACAGCAGCAGCGGCTTGGCCATGCCTCTGTAGGAGTGCAGGTTGGGACGATGTCTGAGCTTGAGCCAGAGCCGGCGCGGAATCGCCAGCAGCAGAACCACCGCCCAGCCAATCGCGAGCGCCACTGGAATCGCGGCGAAAAGCGCCAACCATTGCCAGAGCGGCATCCCGAGAAACACGTTTCGCACCAGGCTTTGCGGGAGTCTGTTTTCGACCTGGTGAGCCTCAAGGTTGTCGTACAGCTCAGGGACTTTGCTGAGCGTCTCGGAAGAAAAGAGCCAGATTTTTCCGGAATTCGGATCCGCGACCCGGACGAGGACAACGGGAACATCCACATCGCCATAGGAAAAATTGCCGACGGTCTGCTGATCGGAAGTGCCCGACTCCGGATTGCCTTCAGGACTGGTGCTGAGCCGCCGCAGGCTGACGGAGGTGTGGTCCATCAGCACCTTCAGCTTGTCGGCCAAGTCCGGACCCTGCGACTGGCGGCGCGCGGCGCTCATTTGCAGGTAATCGGCGGCGGTCCTGGAATTTCCCGCCTGCGCGGCTTCGAGGAATCCAAGCACAGTTCCCGAAGGCGTCTCCCGTCCCAGTTCATCGGCGGCCGCGGGAGTTGCTGCCTGAGCCCCACCTGGCAGCAGGCTGGTCACCGATTGGGCCACCAGCCCATGGAGGGAAATGGAAACCACAAAAACTAACAGCACCAACTTTTTCATCAAGGTTCCAGTAAGTGGCTCGTGTGGGGACGGCTTGTGTGAGGACGGGCGACCTCGCCCGTCCAAGCCGAGCGCAGCTCGGCTTCCGCCGCCAGTACAAAGTGTTTCCCGTGAAACATTGTACGTACAATGCTCGATCGCAGTTTCCTTACTGCTTCTTTGGACGATAGATGTCGGTGGCCTGTCCGTAAAACACTTCCGCCGATTCCATCATCGTCTCCGATAGCGTTGGGTGCGGATGGATCGTCATGCCAATATCGGCCGCCAGCGCGCACATCTCGATCGCCAGCACCCCTTCGGCGATTAGTTCGCCCGCGCCCGCGCCCACTATGCCCACCCCGAGCACGCGTTCCGTCTTCGGATCGATGAGCAGCTTGGTGAGACCTTCGGGCCGGTCGAGTGTGATGGCGCGCCCTGAAGCGGCCCAGGGAAACTTGGCGACGGTGATCTCGCGTCCTTGTTCTTTGGCCTGCGTTTCCGTCAGTCCGGCCCACGCGATTTCAGGATCGGTGAACACGACCGCGGGAATCGCGTTCGGCTCGAATGCGACTTTGTGGCCGGCGATAGCTTCGACGGCGCAGCGGCCCTCATGCATTGCCTTGTGCGCCAGCATCGGCTCGCCGGCGACGTCGCCGATAGCATAGATTATGGGCTCGGCGGTCTGCCGCTGCTCGTTGATTTCGATGAATCCCTTCGCGTTGACTTTGACTTTCGTCTGGTCGAGGCCGGGGATCTCGGAATTCGGCCGGCGTCCCATGGACATCAGCACGCGGTCGAACACCTGCTCTTTTTCTTTCACGTTTGGACCATCGAGGGTTACGCGAATGCCAGTCTTCTCGTCCTTCAGCGACTTGACCGTGGTATTCAGCAGGATCGCGGAGAAAAGTTTTTCCAGGCGCTTGTGCAGAGGCAGCACCAGGTCGCGGTCGGCGCCGGGCAGCAAGCCGGGCATCATTTCCACGCAGGTCACCTTGCTGCCTAGCGTGGCGTAAACCGATCCCAGTTCCAATCCGATGTAGCCGCCGCCGATGACGAGCAGGGTTTTCGGAATGTCGGGCAGGTCGAGAGCGCCGGTCGAATCCATGAGGCGCGGGCTGTCGAGCCTGAGGCTCGGCACGACAGTCGGACGCGATCCGGTCGCAATAATAATGCGGTCAAAAGTCAGGTTCTCGTCGCCACCGGCCGCGGCCTTCGTTACTTTCAGCGTGGTCGCATTTACAAACGTGGCTTTCCCCTGCACAAACTGCACCGAGTGCTGTTTGGATAACTGTCCCAGTCCGCCGGTCAGCTTCTTGACTACACTCTCTTTCCATCCGCGAAGCTTGTTGAGGTCAACTTTAGGCTCGCCGAATTCGACACCCCAGTTTTTTGCCTGCTCGGCTTCTTCCAGCAGCTTGGCCACGTGCAGCAGCGCCTTGGACGGGATGCAGCCGCGATACAAGCAGACGCCGCCGGGGTTCGCTTCCGGATCGATCAGCGTAACCTTCATGCCCAGGTCGGCCGCCAGAAACGCGGCGGCATAACCGCCCGGCCCGCCGCCAATCACAGCCACACGGGGATTCGATGAGTTCGCCATAATTTGTGGATGTCCTTATTTCATTGGTCCCCGCACTTGTCGGTGAGGTCATCCGTCAGTTGTACGGGCTAATAAAGTAGTACAAAACAAGTGTGCCGCAGAGTGAAGCAATGCTCCACAACGCGTCCACCAACCTAAATTCACTCGGCAATCGGTAGGCCAACTTGGGTTTTCGCCAGTACCGATTTGCTACAAGAAAAGGACCCGCTGTTACGACCCCAGCGGCGAATACTCCCCAACTCCAAGGATGCAGGACCAGAGTAATTGCACACTGGATCGCGATAAATCCCAGACTTACGATAAACAGTAATAGTCTCTCCTTCGCCGCCAGAAGAGCTACGATCGCCAACGCCGCACATCTGATCCCAATTTGTCTTTCCCGACCGGAAAACGCGCACCCGACGGCAATTATCGAGCACAAAACGAAGGGCCAGAATAACGCCAAGTCGCGAAGATAATTGAGGTCCCTGGAAAACAGAGTACCCGCGCCCGCATGACTACCCTCACGGGGGCCGCATACCTCAGAAGAAAGAATCGATTTCATTAATCTTCTCCGCGCTCTCTGCGTCTCGGCGGTGAAAAAGCCGTCATCCTTGCACCGAGAGCAAAAATGGCTGCTCGAAGGCTTCCGCGATCCAGCGCAGAAAACGCGCGGCGTCCGCGCCATCGATCAACCGGTGATCGTACGAAAGTGAGAGCGGCAGAATCAAGCGCGGCTCGAATTTACTTTCATCGCTCACCCACTCCGGCTCCATCCGCGAACGCGAAAGGCCCAGAATCGCGACTTCGGGATGATTCACGATGGGAGAGAACCCCGTGCCGCCGATTCCTCCGAGATTGGTGATCGTAAATGTGCCACCTTCCATCTCCTCGGGAGTGAGCTTGCGCTCACGAGCTTTCTTGGAGAGTTGCGTCATCTCCGCCGCCAACTCGACGATATTTTTCTTGTCCACGTCGCGAATCACTGGTACCAGCAGCCCGCGATCGGTATCCACGGCAACGCCGATGTTGATGTACTGCTTGTAAATGATTTCTTCCTTCCCCATATCAATCGAGGCATTGAACTGGGGAAAGACTTTCAGCGCTGAGGCGCAGACTTTCAGCGCGATCGCCGTCACCGTCATCTTGCCGCCAGCTTCTTCCGCACGCGGCGCGAAGCGGGCGCGCAACTGTTCGAGTTCGGTGATGTCGGCGCGGTCCTGCTGGGTGACATGCGGAATTGTGTTCCATGCCTGACGCAGATGCTCGGCGGTTTTCCGCCGCACTCCGCGGATCGAAACGCGTTCCGTTTTGCCCCACTTGGCGAAGTCGGGCAGTTCGGGTTCGACAAAGCTGGCGCGCGGAGTCTGCGCCACCGCGGCCGCCGCCATTAAAGCATTCTTGGCGCTCAGTTTCACGTCGTCTTCAGTGATGCGCCCGCCCGGGCCGCTGCCGTGCACGCTGCGAATATCCACGCCAATTTCGCGCGCCAAACGACGCACATGAGGCGCTGCCGGAATGGGATCGCGGTCTGTGCCAGCAACCTTACCCAGTTGCACGGGCATGGTGAACGCTGGTGGCGGGACTTGCGGCTGGTCCGGTGGCAGCGCCTGTTCTTCCGTTTTGCCCTCGGCGCGCATGGCCAGTTGGAACGCGAGCCGCGCCGCTTGCTGTCCAGAGATGTGTTCCACCGGCTCGTGTTTGCGAGCGGCTTCCACTGGGGTGATCGCGTCGCCCTCCACCGTAAAGATCACTTCGCCAACCTTGACCTTCTGGCCCTCTTTGACCTTGATCTCGCGCACCACGCCGCTGACCGAGGAAGGAACTTCGATTACGGCTTTGTCGGTCTCGAGCTCCATGACGGGCTGGCCTTCGGCGACACTGGCGCCGGGCGTGATCATCAAGCGGACCAGGTCGCCGCTCTCGATATTCTCGCCCAGCTCGGGCAGCTTAAATTCCGTTGCCATTCGTTCTTTGTCCCTCGCGCTCCTTCGTCCTAGCTGGTGGCCGGGTTGCGTTTTTCCGGATCGATGCCAAGATCGCGGATGGCTTTCTCCAGGAGTTTCGCGCTGACGGCTTCGCCGCTCTCCTTCTTCTCGCCGGACTTTTCTCCGGGCTTCTCGCTCGCCAGAGCATGCAGCGTGGCGAGCACGATGTGCTTTGCGTCCACTTCGAAAAAGTCGCGCAGGGATGCGCGATTCTCGCTGCGCCCGAAACCATCCGTGCCGAGCGACACCAGCTTGCCTGGAACCCACTGCGCGATACTCTCCGGCAGGACCTTCATGTAATCCGATGCCGCGATGAATGGGCCGGATAAGCCTTTCAGCGTCTGCGTGACATACGGCACCTTTGCCGTCTGCGTAGGGTGCAGCATGTTCCAGCGTGCGCAGTCGTTCGCCTCGCGATAGAGCTGCTTGTAACTGGTCACGCTCCACACGTCCGCCGCTACGCCATAGTCTTTTTCCAGAATCGCCTGCGCCTTGAGCACCTCAAACATGATGGCGCCGCTGCCCAGTAACTGCGCGCGCAGTTTCGCGCCTTTCTTTTCGGAAGTCCGGTAGCGGTACAAGCCTTTGAGGATGCCCTCGCGAACGCCCGGCTGGCTGGGCATCTCGGGCATCGGCAGCGGTTCATTGGTGACCGTCAAGTAATAAAAAATGGATTCGCCATCGACGTACATGCGCTTGATGCCGTCCTGAATGATGATGGCGATCTCGTAAGCGAACGCTGGGTCATAAGCCAGCAGGTTCGGCACCGGGAGAGCCAGCACTTGGCTGTGTCCATCCTGATGTTGCAAGCCTTCGCCCGCCAGCGTCGTTCTTCCCGCTGTGCCTCCGATGAGGAAACCGCGGCAGCGCATGTCGGCTGCGGCCCAGATCAGGTCGCCGATGCGCTGGAATCCGAACATCGAGTAATAAATAAAGAAGGGGATCGTGTTGATACCATGATTGGCATAGGCGGTGCCGGCGGCGATGAACGAGCACATCGATCCCGCTTCGGTGATGCCTTCTTCCAGAATCTGTCCGTTCTTCGCTTCCTTGTAATAAAGGAGCGTAGCCATATCGACCGGCTCATAGAGCTGGCCGACGTTCGAATAGATGCCGACCTGGCGGAAAAGCGCCTCCATGCCGAACGTGCGGGCTTCGTCGGGAACCACAGGCACGATGAAGCGGCCCACTTCAGGGTCGCGCAGCAACTTGGAGAGCATGCGCACGAAGACCATGGTGGTCGAAGCTTCGCGGCCCTCGGTACCTTTGTAGAACTCTTCGAAGAGCGATTCGGAAACCGGCTTCAGCGGCGTGGCGCGCACTTTCCGCACCGGCATGTAGCCGCCCAATTGTTTCCGGCGCTCCTGCAGGTACTTGATTTCCGCGCTGTCGTCGGCGGGGCGATAAAAGGGCGCATCGTGAAGCTCGCCGTCCGGAACCGGAATACCGAAGCGCGAGCGGAAGATTTGCAACTCATCGTCATTCAGCTTCTTCTGCTGGTGCGTGATGTTCTTGCCTTCGCCCGCTTCGCCGAGTCCATAGCCCTTGATGGTTTTGGCAAGGATAATAGTTGGAGATCCCGTGTGCTCAACCGCCGACTTGTACGCGGCGTGCACTTTGATCGGGTCGTGACCGCCGAGCCTCATTCGGGCGAGTTGCTCGTCCGAAAGATGCTCCACCATCTTGAGCAGCCGTGGATCGGTGCCGAAAAAATTCTGCCGAAAATACGCGCCGCTCTCGACGAAATATTTCTGATACTGTCCGTCGGTGATCTCGCCCATCCGCCGGACGAGCAGGCCATCGCGATCGGCCTGAATGAGTGGATCCCAATCGCCTCCCCAGATCACCTTGATGACGTTCCATCCCGCGCCGCGGAAAATCGCTTCCAGTTCCTGGATGATCTTGCCGTTTCCGCGTACCGGCCCATCGAGGCGCTGCAGGTTGCAGTTGACGACGAAAATCAGGTTGTCGAGCCGTTCGCGCGAAGCCAGCGTAATCGAGCCGAGCGACTCCGGCTCGTCCATTTCGCCATCGCCCAGAAATGCCCAGATTTTGCCGCCGGTCGAAGTTTTCAATCCGCGATTTTCGAGATATTTGATGAACCGCGCGTGATAGATCGCCTGAATCGGGCCGAGTCCCATCGACACGGTCGGAAATTCCCAGAAGTCGGGCATGAGCCAGGGATGCGGATAGGACGAGAGTCCGCCGCCAGGTTTCAACTCTCGCCGGAAGTTTTCTAATTTTTCTTTAGGGATGCGGCCCTCGAGGTAGGCGCGGGCGTAAATTCCGGGCGCGGCGTGTCCCTGGAAATAGACAATGTCGCGGTCGCCGGACTCCGTGGATGCCTGAAAAAAGTGATTGAACGCCACTTCATAGAGCGTGGCCGCCGACGCAAACGTGGAAATGTGTCCGCCGATGCCTTCTTGAATCTTGTTGGCGCGGACGACCATGGCCATGGCGTTCCAGCGCACCAGGCTCTTGATGCGGCGCTCCATTTCCTGACTGCCCGGAAACGGCGGTTGCTGCCGGGAAGGGATCGTATTCTGGTAGGGAGTCGTCGCCGAGAATGGCAGGTTGATCCCCGCCTCGCGCCGCGCGTGCAGCGCCAGTTGCTGCAAGAGCCGCCCCGCACGGTCCGGTCCACCGCGCGACAGCACATAATCCAGCGAGTCCAGCCACTCCCGCGTTTCCAGCACTTCGATTCCGTTCGTTAGTTGCGTTTCAGCCACTCTGACCTCACGAAAGAATGTAATTTCTCATCATAAGCAATCGGGAGGAAATTTGCTGGCGGAAAGAAAAGTCGATGGTCGTTGGTCGGCAGTCGTTGGTCAAAGTTCCCGCGAACGACGAACGACTAATGACCAACGACTGCGTTCTTGCGACTAACGACTAACGGCTAACGACTGCGCCTTCACGAGGCATTGGAATCTTCCCCCGTATGTACATCAGAAAGAAGACGAAGACGACCCATGCGCCGGATCACCGGAACCAGGATCAGGTAGAGCACGATGATTCCCGGAGGACCAACCAGCAGCCACGCGGTCGCCGCTCGCAGAGCGCTCAACCAGAGCACACTAACGGAATGCAGGAAATCGGCGTGCGCCAGCGCGAGCATTTGGTTGACGGTCATCGCCAGTGGCGGCGCTCCGAATAGCCGCTCGCCCGCTCGAGTAAACGGAATCAACAGCGCGAACCAGAACGGATACACCAGAATGTTAACGAACTGAACGGCGGCCAGGTTGAGCCTGAAAAGCAGGGCCGCGATCAGGCAAAGCAAGGAAGGCATCCCCAGCACGGGAAATACGCCGAGCATAATCCCAAAGGCGAGGCTCAGCGCGATCTTTTCCGGCGTGATGCCCTGGGTGAGCAACTGCAGGATGGGGCGCACCAGCCGCTTTTGCAGAAATTCCTTCATAAGGTCGCTGGTCGATAGTCGTTAGTCGGTCGCGAAAGCATCGCCGGACGACGAATGCCGAACGACCAATGACTATCGACCAACGACCATTCCTACTCCAGCGTCACCGCCTTCACCAGATTCCGCGGATGGTCCACATTGAGGCCGCGTTTGGCGGCGACATAATAGGCAAACAACTGTAGAGGAACGATCTCCAGAATCGGCGACAGGAGCTCCGGCGCCGCGGGAATAAAGACAGTGTGGTCCGCTAACTGCGGAATGGTGGTGTCTCCTTCGGTCGCCAGCGCGATCAACGTCGCGCCTTGCTTCTTGAACCCTTCCATGTTGCTCACGCTCTGCTCGTAGCGCGCGATGGAACCCGCGTCATTATTCTTGCGGTCGCAGGTCGCGATCATGACCAGCGGCAAGCGGAAATCGATCAACGCGTTCGGCCCGTGCTTGGCTTCTCCGGTGGGATAGCCTTCGGCGTGAATGTAGGAAACTTCTTTCAGCTTGAGAGCTCCATCCATCGCGACGGGATAGTGGATGGCGCGACCGAGGAACATGAAATCGTCCAGACGATAGTAGAGCTCGGCCAGTTGCTCCACTTGATCGGACGCCGCCAGGATCGTTTCCGTCTTTTGGGGTAGCGCCAGAAGTTCGCCGATGTAGTGCTGGGCCAGCGCCTTCGAAACCTTATCTTTGATTTCGCCGAGATACAGCGCGAACAGAAACAAACACGCCATCTGCGCGGTGAATGCCTTGGTCGAGGCGATGCTGATCTCCGGCCCGGCGTGGGTGTAGATGAACCCGTCGGCTTCCAGCGCAATCGTCGAGCCTTCGACATTCGAAATTGCGATCGTGCGCGACCCCTTTTGCCGGGCTTCGCGCTGCGATGCAGTCGTGTCGGCGGTTTCTCCCGACTGCGTAATAAAGATGCTGAGTTCGCCCCGCCCAATCACCGGGTCGCGGTATTCGAACTCGCTCGCGTAGTCCACATCGACCGGCACACCGGCCAGTTCCTGCATCATGTACTGGCCCGTCATCCCCGCATGACGGCTGGTCCCCGAAGCCACGATGTTAATCCGCCGCACCGCGCGCAGTTCCTCGCGCGAGATATGGATCTCGTCCAGGCGAACCCGTCCCTCGGCCAGCGAGACGCGGTGCGCGATAGTTCGCCGCAACGCGTCCGGCTGCTCAAAAATCTCTCGAATCAGATGATGCGGAAACTTGCGCTTCTCAGGCATTGTTCCTGGTCCCCTTGACCGTCTTTTCAATAGTTCTCAGTTCCCGGTTCTCAGTTCTCAGAGAAATCGGTGATAGGAGTTTATATTGTGGTCGTTCCTCTGGGCTCTCATCGTGAACTGAGAACTGCGAACCGAGAACTGAGAACTAGCACCCCGAGCATTCCACGCCGCCGAGAAAAGTCCGCAACACTTCGCCTTCGGGGCTCAGGACCACAAAGTCCGCGTCGGCTCCGGCCGCGAGAACGCCCTTATTCGCGATTCGCGCCGCGCGCGCCGGATTTTGGCTGGCGGCCGCCACTGCCTGGCGCAGATCCCATTCCGCGAAACGCGCCAGATTACGTACCGCGCGGTCCATGGTCAAAACGCTTCCGGCCAGCCTGCCGTCGGCCATGCACTTGCCATCGCGAACATCCACTTCGAAAGACCCAAGGCGATAACGGCCATCGGGCATGCCCGTTGCGGACGTAGCATCGGTGATGAGCACGGTCTGCTCAGGACCTTTGGCGTTCGAAACGAGCTTCACGATTGCCGGATCGAGATGAACACCGTCGGCGATGATGTCCGCGTTCACACGGCGATCCGTGAGCACTGCGCCCAAAATGCCGGGACTGCGATGGTCGAGCGGACGCATGGCATTGAAGGTATGCGTCGCGTGCCGCGCTCCCGCCGCGATTCCGCGTTCGGCCGCGTCAAAATCGGCGTCGGAATGTCCCAGGCTCACGCAAACGCCGCGCCGCGCCGCTTCGGCAATAACTTCGGGCGCGCCCTCCAATTCAGGAGCGATCGTCATCATGCGAATCCTGCCGCGCGCCGCTTGCCAGAACCGCTCGAACAAGGCCAGCGTCGGAGCCAGCAAATCTTCCGGCGGGTGTACCCCTCGCCGCGCATGGCTGAGGAACGGCCCCTCAAGATGGATGCCGAGCGGGAGGGCTCGACTCTTGCCATCCGCATTCTTTTGCTCGCGCTGTCGTTCGCGTTCGAGTGCGCGCTTTTCGATTGCATCCGCCAGCCGTTCGAGTGCGCGCAAAGTCACGTCCATCGGAGCGGTCACGGTGGTCGGGAAATAACTCGTGACCCCATGCCGCGCGAGCAGTTGTTCGATCGCCGGCAGCGCTTCGGCGGTATCGTCCATGACGTCATATCCGGCGTTGCCGTGAATGTGAAGATCAACGTAACCCGGCGCCATCACGCCATCGCCGAAATCCGACACAGAAACTCCGGCGGGAACCTGCCGGCTGCTCCGAGCGGAAATTTCGAGGACGCGTCCCTGCTCGACGAGCACAAGAGCATGCTCGACGACGTCCGTCGGAGTCAATAGCCTTCCTGCAGTAAAAGCCAGCATAGAAACGTTTTAATAGGGCAAAGAGACGACTGTAACCAAGATTGTAGCAGCCTTTGCGCACCCGCATGGTAACGCCAGGGACTCGACACTCCCGGAAACAGCGCCTTGTATAGCAGCGCAAGAATGAGCGTCCGTTCGAGACAGCACCGTGCAGCCCGCGCGAGCCAATAAGCAGACCGCAGAATGCTATGCTGTCTCGGTTCGAGTCGCCATGTCGTTCCTGTGGCGGCCGTCATTCAGCCGTCAGTCGGGGAGTGGCTCAGCCTGGTAGAGCGCCTGGTTTGGAACACTGTAGAAGCCAAGGGACTCTCAATTCCAAACCATTGATTCGGCATTGCTTGAGTGCCGAGAGCCCGCTGGAAGCCTGCCGAGGTCAGTCCCAACATTTTAATCCCAACTATTTTGCCCCTAATTCCGCTGTACTTTTCCAGCGCCTTTCATTCTTTTGCTGAGGAGTGCAAAGCGTTGGGAGTGGACCTCGTTTCGCTGAAACAGAACATCGACACGACATTGCCAGCGGGTCGGCTGACTTTTCAGGTCTTTGGCGCAGTCGCAGAATTCGAGCGCGAGATGCTGCCGGAACGTGTCAAGGCCGGGATGAACCAAACCCGTCGAATCGGAAGGCACATTGGAAGGCCAGCTCGGCGCAGGCTGGGTCGAGCCGAAATTGAAAAGACCCGGCTGCTGCGATCGCAAGGGAGAAGCGTGCGACGGCTCGCCAAGGAATTCGGGGGCTTCCCAGTGGGATGATCGCCAGGCTGGAATCCAGCGCATAACCGACTGTCTAGCGGTTGTTGGATCACGACAAGGTCAATGAGTGTAACGGGGATGTTACGCCAGCCTGCCCCATTCCTGGATGTGCGCCATTCTCACTCCTCAATCTTCGTCCCCAACCCTGCATACAAATAGTTCTCCCCATACGCCTTCTTCAATCGCGCAAACGCCGGCTCACCTGTGCAATGTCCCGGCGCAATCCTCCGCACCTTCCACTTCGTCTTTAAATTTTCCACCAGCACATCAATCTCTTCCACCGGCGTCGTCACCAGGTGCAATCCCCCAAACACAATCTCCGTCCTCGGATCCACCGCGCTTGCCGCTTCCAAAATCGCTTCGATCCCCGCGTGCGAGCACCCGTCCACCAGCAGCAATCCATTCGGTCTTTTGATCGCCCGCGTCAGTTCCGGCAGCTCCAGCGTCCCTTTCTTCTGCGAAACTGTCCGCACCAGGAAAATTCCCGGCAATACTTCCGTCAATTGGTTCACCAACACAAAATTCCCCGTGTCATACAGCTTGCCCGCTGTGAAATATTCCGGCTCCGTTCCCCCGAAATACCGCATCCTCGCTGGCAAGCTCTCATCTGCCCGCAAAAACACCTTCGGAAGCGGCGCTCCCCCAAATCCATTCGCCCCATCCGCAGGCACATACACCGTAACGTTCGGATTCACCCTCAGCACATATCTCAACCCCGTCGTGTGGTCCCGCGTGCCGGTGCGAGATCACCACAAAATCCAATTTCGTCAGGTCTACGCCCAGCGCCTTCACGTTGTGTTCAAAAATCGCGGCATCATTCCCCGTATCGAACAAAATTCGCTTTCCGTTGTGCTCCACCAAAGCGGAATATCCCCAATCCTTCGTCAGCTCCTTCGATTCCCCGAACGCGTCATAGAGGATCGTCACTTTATCCTGTGCCCGGCAGGGAACTGCCGCCACACACAACAGCAGGAACGCCAAAATCCGCAAAGCGTGGACTCGCAAAGAACATCTCCAACCGGAATTTCAGAGTGAGTATAACAAGCTGGATGCCGATAGCTGCTGTTAACAGGCGATGTTACTCATTGAGAACTGGCCGATCTGGGTCAATGAGTGACATGGCGATTTTTCAACAGTGATCCAGGCCGGGACTAATGAACCGCACTGCACCCGGAAAAAGGTCTTTCAAACAGCCCTATTCGTGTCGCAAAGCCTCGATCGGATCCAGGCGGGAGGCGCGCAAGGCCGGGACCATGCCGCTGACCAATCCCACGGCGCCGAGAATGAGCGTGGACGCGATCAGCGTTCCAGGAGCGATGATCAGGCGGATGTCGCCAGCTTCCGCGTTCTTGGCAAAGGCACTGTACAAGGTGAGCCTTCCCACGGAAAGCGCGACCGCGTAGGCGAGTACAACTCCAAGCACACCGCCGATGAAGGTAATGGTGAGAGCTTCGGCAAGAAACTGCAGCAGGATGTACCGCCGTCGCGCGCCCAGCGCCTTCTGCACGCCAATCTCACGCGTCCGCTGCGTCACTGAAACCAGCATGATATTCATCAGGCCGACGCCGCCGATGCCGAGTGTAAGCGTGCCAATGAAACCCATCAGGATCTTCAACCCGAGAGTGAGGATTTCGAACTGATGGAGCTGAGTCATCAGGTTGAACACTTCCACGGCCTGGCGGTCCGTCTGGTTGAACTTATGCTGCACCGCCATGATGGTGCGAACCGATTGTTCCAGCTGCTCGTATTCAGGAGTCTGGTAGGTGAACCAGATGGAGTCCAGGTAATGGGTATCCTTCAAATTGCTCATGGTGCTGAAGGGGACGTATACCACGCGGTTGATATCGTCATTCCCCTCCTGCATTTTGGGACGCAGGACGCCGATGACTTCGAAGCTGAGGCCGTCAACCCGGATGCTCTCACCCAGCGCGTTGCGTCCGGAAAACAGTTTTTCCTTCGCTTCCGAACCGATCACCGCTACGCGGGCGCACTGGATCTGGTCTTCCATGTTGTAAAAGCGGCCCTGCTCCAGCTTGAGGGCGCGGATGGAAATCACGTCGGGATCATTGCCGGTCACACCAAAGGTGAAAACCCTAGTGTCGTACTGGACGCTTGCCTGCTTGCTGGCTTCGGGCGTGATGCGGCTGATTTGAGGAAGGTTGGTGGTAAGCGTCTCAACATCATCCTGAGTAAAGCGGATGGGGATTCCCGCTTTCTGACCACCGGCCTGCATGGAAGTAAGGCCCGGCACCACGATGACGAGTTTGGTGCCGAAATTGGCAAAAATGTTGGCGCAAGCCTGGCCAAAACCATCGCCATAAGCCAGGAGCATGACCACCGTGGCGATGCCCCAGGCCATGCCCAGCATGGTGAGCGCGGTGCGACGGCGATTGTAACGCATGGCGCCGTACGCTTCCCGGAGCAGATCACGGAACATCGCATCACTCCTGCCGGAGGGCTTCCACCGGCTGCAACATGGCTGCTTTGCGCGCGGGATAAAGACCCGCAACCACCCCGGCCAGCGTCAGGCTGCCAATCGCCACCATGGCCGACATGGGCACCAATTTGGGCGGATCAAATCCGCCCGGTCCCTGCACCGTTCCCAGCATCGCCATCAAGGCTGCCGCCAGACCCATACCGATCAGCCCGCTGCCCACTGTGAGCAGCAACCCTTCCAGAAAAAAATGGAACAGAATGCTGCGGTTGGTGGCGCCCAGGGCCTTCCGCAATCCGATCTCATGAGTGCGTTCGCTGACTGCGACCAGCATGATATTGATGACGCCGATGGCGCCCAGAGCCAGCGTGACCATTCCCACCGCTCCCAGGAACATGTTCATCACGTCGAAAATGGTTCCCACCATTTTTGATTCCTGGATCGTATCCCAGCCGTCAAAGGCGTTTTCATCGCTGGCATCGAATCCGTGATTGCGCGCAACAATCTTGCGGACATCATCCTGCGCCAGCAGGTGCTCAGCGGTTACGCGCGGCTGATATTCAATAAAGGAAATGGAGTTCTCGTGGTTCTCTCCCTTGAGCGGGAAGTATGTCGCCATCACCTGGAAAGGGATGTAGCCACGCATATTCAGCCAAGTGTTGTCGCCGCGGCCAAGGTGCGGCATGCTGCCAATTACTTCGAACCTGATGCCGTTCAGCAGGACGAATGCGCCAACTGCTGGGCGCCCAGGGAACAGGTTTTTCAGCAGTTCGTTACCGAGGACGATCACATTGCGTCTCTGCGCGTCATCCATTTCATTGAGCCAGCGTCCCTCCTTGAGGGGGAGATAACTGATCTCGTTAAGCTGAGGCTCCACGCCCAGGATTTCGACCCCTGCAACGGCGAATTCGCTCACCTCGTGCAGGTCGGTGCGAGAAAGCACAGGGCAGGCATTGCGGATGTGTGGGGCTTGAGTATGGATCTCCGCGTAGTCCTCGTAGGTGAGTAAATAGGAACGAGCGGAGTTCATGCTGCCAGCAACCGCTGGCGCGCGCCCGGGAAAGATAAACATGATGTCCTTGCCGAACTCGGCCAGCTCGCGCTTGTTGCCCGAGCGGAAGCCTTCGCCCACGCCCACCAGCAGCAGTAAAGATCCCACCCCCCAGGCAATACCGAACATGGTCAGGAACGAGCGCAGCTTGTGCGCCCACAAGTTGCGGAAGATTTGCGCGAACATGTCGAAAACCGTCCGCATAATCGAGATACATTGTACCTTTTCGACGGTTGCAGGATTGACACCTCAGAGTGAGTTGGCTGTTGGGGTTACTGGATGCGGATAGTTGAGGGGCAACTCTTCCACAATCCAGGTTATGGAAGAGTAGCCGACCACACGCCAGCAATGTCGCTGAGGCGGTCGTTGCGGGCAATTAAAACAGCCGACGCTAATCTGGCGCTTCAGAATCGCCCCGATTAACGGGTGCCGAAAGCGTTTAGGCTGTCCTATGCCTTTTTTCGGATCATTTAAATGGTATATCCGCCTGCTTGGAAGTCCAGCCTACGCTTGGGACTGAGCCCCAGAACATCCTTACAGATGGAATGTAAGTAGTCATCATCTGTTTCAAGTCCCGTTAAACGTTAGGGCCCTATCGGGA
>PLIC01000046.1 GCA_003139995.1 Candidatus Acidiflorens stordalenmirensis
ATGGCGACCCCGGAGGGAGTCGAACCCCCAACCCTCAGATCCGAAGTCTGATGCTCTATCCAATTGAGCTACGGGGCCGTCCGCCGGAAGCCGCGCCGCGGGTGAACCGGCGCTGTTGATTCTACACCGCTGGCAGACCCGAATCATCATTGGATCGCCATCGCCCCACGGAAATCCGCCCCACGTTGTAACATCAAAACGCATGACCTTCATACCCAATCCGGTCCTCCACACCAGTTCGCGCCTGCTCGAGTTCGAGACCTTGCGAGACTTGCTCGTCGGCTACGCACCTTCGCCTCTGGGCCAGCGCCGCATCGCTGAACTTCTCCCTTCGCTCGATCGCGCATGGATTGAAACCCAGCAGCAGCTGACCACCGAAATCCGCGAGTATCGGCGCGTCGGCGGACGTTTCGAATTCGCCGGGCTGCCCGAAATCAGGAAGCCGATCGAGAAATCCCGCATTGCCGGAGCGGCTCTTGAGACCAGCGAGATCCGAGACGTTGTTCTCGTCGCCGACCGCGGAGCCGAGTGGCGCGAAATCGTCCGTCAACCTCCAGCCGCGATGCGCTCCGAGTGGGCGGCTGTGGCCGCGCTTTCCGCCGGCATCCAGGATTTCACCGGCTTCCTGCGCGCGTTTCGCAACAAGCTTCTGCCCGACGGCACGCTCGACGATCGCGCTTCGCCCGAACTGGGGCGCATCCGCCGTGAAATCGAGAAGCAGAAGCGCCAGATTCAGGAATCGCTGCGTGGCTATTTGCGAAAACTCGCCGAAGGCGGCACCGTGCAGGATGAACTTATCACCATCCGCGGCGAGCGTTTTGTGATCCCGGTGAAAGTCGAGCAGAAACGCCGCGTGCAGGGCGTGGTGCACGGCGCCAGTTCCAGCGGACAAACCGTCTTCGTCGAGCCGCTCGAAACCATCGAGCAGAACAACGAACTGGTGCGCTTGCTCGATGAAGAACAAGCCGAAGTCCATCGCGTCCTCCTCGAAATGACGCGCCAAATCGGAGAGAACGCTGATGCAATCCTCGCTGCCGCCAACGTCCTTGCCGAACTTGAACTCCAGTTTGCCAAGGCCCGCTTCGCCGAAGACTACAACTGCGTAGCGGTAAATCTGTCCGAGGCCGACCAAGAAATACGTGGGGACGGACGCCCTCGTCCGTCCCAGCCGGGCGAAGCCCGGCTACTCCTCCATCATGCCCGCCATCCCCTCCTAGAGCGCAGTCTCAAACTCAAAAACGCGAAGATTGTCCCCATCACCATCGAGTTCGAAGGCGACCATCGCCAGTTAGTCATCACCGGCCCCAACACCGGCGGCAAGACCGTCTCCCTGAAAACGCTTGGCCTGCTCGCCCTGATGGCGCAGTCCGGCATCCCCGTTCCGGCCGACCGCGCCGACATGCCCGTCTTCGACGCCATTCTCGCCGACATCGGCGACTATCAATCGATCGAGCAGAATCTTTCGACATTTTCGGCGCACGTCACCAACATCGATTTCATCTCCCGCACCGCGACTGCGAATTCGCTGGTCCTGCTCGACGAACTCGGCTCCGCTACCGATCCGGAAGAAGGTGCTGCGCTGGCGGTCGCCATCGCCGAGCATTTTCACAAAGCCGGATGCATGATCGCGATCGCGACGCACCACACTTCGCTCAAAGTTTATGGCGCGAATACACCGGGAGTCGTCAACGCCTCGGTCGGCTTCGACGAAGCCACGCTGCAACCGACGTATGAGCTAAAAATCGGCGTCCCCGGAGCGTCCGCCGGAATCAACATCGCGCAACGGCTCGGCCTGAATCCGGCAATCATCGCGTCGGCGCGCTCGCGCCTGGGCTCGCAAACGCAAGATGTGGCGCGTTTCCTCGACCGCCTGCATGCCGACCTGCGCGAACTTGAAACCGAGCGATTGAGCATGAAAGCCCGCGAACAGGAACTAGATCGCGAGAAGCAGCACCTCGCCGCCGAGGGCCGCAAAGAACAGCAAGCCAAAATTCGAGAGATGGAGAACAAGCTGGAAGCTCTTTTCCGCGACTTCGAATACCACGCGCGCGAGACCGTCAACGCCGTGCAAGACCGCGCCGCCCAGCAAAAGCTCTCGAAAGACGCGGAACGCCGCATCGCCAAAATGCGCCGAGAATTTCGCGAGCAGTTCGATGCCACAGTAGTCGCGCACGCAACCGGCGCCGACCGCGGAGACCCCAACGCCCAGCCCAGCCTGGTGAAGCATGTCAGCGAAGGCGACACCGTCAAGCTGAAATCCATGGGCCGAGCCGCCGTCGTCAAAAAGAAAATTGACGACAATCACTTCGATGTCGAAATCGGCTCAATGAAAATGCGCATAGCCCGCGAAGATATCGCCGAAGTGCTGGCGAGTGCGCAGGGGAAAGCGCAAGCCTCGCCCCTCGAAGCCGCGCGCGCCCGAGGCATCACCGTCAAGCTGCAAAACGAATCGAGCCACTTCAACACGCCCACCGAAATCAACGTAATCGGCCACACCGTAGACGAAGCCACCGCGGAAGTGGAGAAATTTGTAGACCGCGCCTTCCTGGCCGGAATGCCGCGCGTCCGCATAGTCCACGGCAGCGGCATGGGCATCTTGCGCAAAGCCCTGCGCCAATATCTACAAAAGCACCCGCACGTGGAGTCAGTAACAGAACCGCCAATAAACGAGGGCGGCGGCGGGGCCACGGTAGTGGAGTTGAGGGTGTAGTGCAGATCGCCGCGATGAAACACGACGGACGGCTTGCTTGTCGTTACAGGTCTTTTCCTCCGCTCTCAACAGGAGATTCCTTTCTTTCACAGCTTTCCCACAGTATCCGTCCCCTGCTCTCTTCCCCTCAGCCCCGTCCACCCTCATAATCACTACGGGACTGGTGTGCGCCGTCAATGGCCTTGACTTCGACTTCTTCCGACAACTTCAAGGAGACGCTTAAGCAGCAGGCGGACATCGTCCGCATTGTGGGCGACTACGTCAAGCTCAAGAAGGCTGGGGCGCAGAACTTTTCGGGGCTTTGTCCGTTTCATGCCGAGAAGACGCCTTCGTTTTCGGTCCATGCCACGCGCCAGTTTTATCACTGCTTTGGCTGCGGAGAGTCGGGAGATGTCTTCGCCTTTGTGCAGAAGGTCGAGAATATTACATTCCCTGAGGCCGTTCGGCTGATCGCTCAGAAACTCGGCGTGCCGATGCCCAAGGTCAGCTTTTCCAGTCCGGCGGAGGCTCGCGACGCTCAGGTTCGCATGGCGCTGCTGGACGTGCATGTGCGCGCTGCCGCGTTTTTTCAGGAATGCCTGCGTCGTCCCGAAGGCGCCAACGCCCGAGAGTATCTCAAGGGGCGCGGACTCAATGACGAGACCATCGCCCGTTTTCGCATCGGTTACGCTCCCGACTCTGGATTCCTGCTGCGGGATGCTTTGCGCCGCGAGTTCGATGAAGAGTTATTACGCGAGAGTGGTCTGTTTTCGTGGAAGGAAGACAGCCGCCAGCCGTCAGCTGTCAGCTCTCAGGAAAAGCAGGGCTTTCGCTCCCCCACCCCAAAACGCGCGGAAGACGCGCGTTCCGAGGGCCCCGGCTCCGCTCAGGATGACAATGCAACTGAGAACTCTGACGCGAACGGCGAACAGCGAATAGCGAACAGCGAGAGCCCAGAGCTGATAGCTCGTAGCTCGCAGCCCGCCGCCATCTATTCCAAATTCCGCAATCGCGTGATGTTCCCGATCACGAACGACCAGGGCAAAGTGATCGCCTTCACGGGACGCACGCTTTCTACGGATGAGAAGACCGGGCCGAAATATCTGAACTCTCCGGAGACGGCGATTTACTCGAAGTCGCGGGTGCTGTTCAATCTGGACAACGCGAAAGAAGCGATTCGCAAGCTCGAGTACTCCATCCTGGTCGAAGGGCAGATGGACTGCATTTCGGTGTACGCGGCTGGCTTTCACAATGTGATTGCAAGCTCGGGCACGGCGTTTACCGAACTGCAGGCGAAATTGCTGGGCCGGTTCTCGAAGAACGTGGTGGTCAACTTCGATCCCGACACGGCTGGGGCCCGCGCCACCGAGCGTACCCTCGGCTTGCTGGTCGAAGAAGAATTCAATATTAGGGTGCTCACGCTGGAGACTGGATTCGACCCCGATCTGTTCATCCGGCGCAAGGGCAAGGACGCTTATGGTGCGGCGCTCAAGAACTCGCAGAAGTATTTTGATTATCTGATCGATCGTGCGCGCGCAATGTTTCCGGCGCGGAACTCGGAGAGCAAGATCAAGGCCGTCAACCATCTGCTTCCGCACATTCAGCGGGTGCCAAGCCGGATCGTGCGCGATGAACTGGCGTTGGAGATTTCGCAGAAGCTGGGAATCGATTCCGCCGTGCTGCGCCAGGAATTGAAGCATGCCGCCACCACGCGCTCCGCGACCCAAGTCAAGGCCACGGCTGAGGCGCAGGTCACCGGTGCGGAACGCGTTTTGATCCGGGCGCTGGCGTCGGCTACCGAGATGCAATCCGGCGGAGCGCGAAGTTCGGCTCGCGAAGGGGCGGACGAGGAATTCGATCCGGCCCGGCAGGCCCAATATGCGCTGCAATCGGAACAGCTCTATGAGGGGCTGGCCTCGCAGTCGTTGGTCGAGGCTCTGTTGGAGGCTGGGACCGAGACGGCGGACGTTATGGCGCTGCCGAAGACGGAAGAAGACCGGCGGTTGCTCGCCTCGATCCTGATGCACGAGGAGGAAGAACTGACGCCCGAGACCGTGGAAGGTGCGGTGCGGGCTTTGCGGAGGATTTATCTCCGGCGGCGGCTGGAGGAAGTGCAGCTCGGACTGCAGCGTCCGGGGCTCTCCCTGGAGGAAAGACACGCGCTTTTGCAGGAAAAGGTTCGTCTCAAGCGGGCTTTGATGGATCCGGGACTGGCGGAGACGGCCAGACGGGCGTCCTAAGTTTGGAACGAAACAGGGCCGAGCGCCATCTAAGGAATTAGCGGGGAAAGAGATACGGGCGGCTGAGGGCAATCGGCAAACGGGCGCGCACTTTCACTTCCGTCGGCTGGAACAGTAGTCGGCGTGCTATACTTCTGAAGTCTGTGCGCCTCGTGCACAAACTCCGTAACGACTCCCACCGCTGAAAAGTTTGGCGTCCGCGAACCGGCGAACGTCTTGAGGATAATCTGGATTGGCACTTGATGACAAGTACGACGACATAAAAAAGCTGATCGACGCAGGCAAAGAGAAGGGATATCTGACCTATGATCAGGTCAACGACCTTATCCCGCACGATGTGCACTCTCCTGAAGACCTGGAAGATCTGCTAACCACGATCGGGACCCAGGGAATCGATGTACTCGAAAGCTCGAAAGGGCCGACGACCGATCTGGAAAAAAAATTCGAAGAAGTGGATGAGGCTTCCGAGGACGTCGAACTCGACCTAACCCCAGGAGCCCTGGAAAAAACCAATGACCCTGTCCGCATGTACTTGCGCGAGATGGGGACTGTTCCTTTGCTTACCCGCGAAGGCGAAGTTGAAATCGCTAAGAGGATCGAGCGGGGTCAAAACCGCGTTCTGAAGGCGCTTTCGCGCTCGCCGATTGTGATTCGTGAACTCCTCGCGCTGGGCGAGGACCTCGAGAAGGGCGTCCGCTCGATTAAAGAGCTGGTTACGTTCGACGAAGAGGAAATCACGGAAGAGATCGTCGACAAGCGTCTGAAAGAATTTCTAGCCAAGATCAACGCGCTCGACAAGCTTTACAAAAAAGTGGCGCCGCTCCAGGAAAAGCTGGCGGCGGTAAATTTGAAGAAGCGGCCGCGCGACCATCGCCGTTACCGCGTCAATCTGTCCCGCTCCATCGTGCGCGTGTCGACTGCGGTGCGGAGGTTGGGCTTCACCAACAACGAACGCAAGCGCTTGATCGATCGCGTGAACCGCACGGTCGACGGCATGCGCTCGCTCGACCGTCAGATCCAGAACCTGGAGAAGCGGGCTGAGGCGACGCGCAGCGAAGAACAGAAGAAGGAATACAAAAAGCAGTC
>PLIC01000309.1 GCA_003139995.1 Candidatus Acidiflorens stordalenmirensis
CATTTTAACTTGCTAACAACAGCAGACCCCGTGTTTCGGGGCAGAAAAGAGAAGGAGGGATGCCGCGGGCGGATGAGCCTGCGAAGGTATAGAGCGTGGCACTTGCTGCCCTCCCAACGCGTATTCATTTATTATTATTTTTTTTTTGCAAATGTTGATGTAAACTGTGCGGCATTTGGAGACATCCTGGGCCTGGTTAACCGCGCTTCAGCGTCCATCCGCTACCGGCCATTCGCGGGATGCTCCCGGGGGAAGGTGCAACGATGGCATCCAGAGCGCCGACGGTTCTATTTTGCGGCCGGATTTTACGGGAGGCAATCACAGCCCGGTTTCGACTCGCGGAACGGACATACACACCGGAGCTGCAAGTTCCGAGCCATGCGCACGCCCAGGCGTTTTTGGGGATCACGCTCGATGGCCACTATACGCAGCAGTACGGCCACAAGACGCAGGTATTCCAGCTATGGACGGTCAGCTTTAGCCCTTCCGGTGAAGTGCATTCAAGCTCTTATTCCGCAACGGGCGCTCGCGCTCTGTACGTCGAGATCGCGCCCGAAGAACTTCAATGGATCCGCGAGTTTCATCCGATTGAGGGAGGCCCCGTAGGCTTCGACGGGGGAAAGCCCGCGTGGTTCGCGGCGCACCTGTACCACGAATTCTGCCACTCGGACGAGCTGTCGCCTCTGGTCCTAGAGGGGCTCGTGCTTCAGTTGCTCGCCGAGATTCTAAGGCCGCGGGAGGTTTCCAATGCCCGTCCCGAGTGGCTGTGCCGAGCGCACGAAGTGATACGCGCGAGATTCGCAGAGCCGCTAACTCTCGTCACAATTGCAGACACGGTCTGCGTGCATCCGGTGCACCTGGCGCACGAATACCGGCGGCACTATGGCTGCACTGTCGGCGAGCAAATTCGCCAGTTGCGAATGGAGCGCGCATGCTGGCAGATGGCGAAAACCAATGGTTCCCTGGCCGAAATCGCCCTCGCCTGCGGTTTTTCCGACCAGAGCCACTTCACGGTTTCGTTTCGAAACTCGACGGGCATGACTCCCTCCGAGTACAGAAAGTTTTTCGGGGAGACTAATCTCTCGAAAAGGCATTAAGCCGATACAAGACAGTTTCTCCTAAGAATGCTAAATGACAGGTGGGAGAATCCCGGAGGGCGGTCGCTGTCGCCGGAGACACCGGCTCCAGGGGTAAGGTTGCACGTCTCGCCAGTCTGCCAACGCCATTGCGCGAGTGCAAGAGCAGTCCGCGCTTTTGTGAGGCTGATGTGCGAATGTCCACAAGGAGGACAAGATGAAGGGGAAGACAAGAGTCATCGTGGCGGCATTCTTTGTGCTTGTCGGGAGTCTTGCCGGCCCGCCCAGCCATGCGCAAACTAGCACCTCAGGAACGATCCTGGGGTCGGCGGTTGATCCTAGCGGCGCCGTTGTGGTTGGGGTACAAGTGGATTTGACGAATAAAGCGACAAATTCGAGGACGAGAGTAACGACGGATGCGCAGGGGCATTACGCCTTTCCGAACGTTGCACCTGGGACTTATAGCATCACGGTCAGGGCCACCGGGTTTCGCACATTAGAGGAGAACAACGTCGTGGTGGAAGTGAACACGAGCTCGACGATCAACTTTAAGCTGATCGTGGGCGAAGCCAACGCCACCACCGTGGAAGTGACGGGACAGCAAATCGAATTGCAAACGACGGATGCGACGGTGGGCGATGTGGTCAGCAGCGAGTCGCTGCTTCGGCTTCCTACGCGGCTTCGGAGCGCGCAGGAATTGCTGCTGTTGCAGCCGGGGACGACGCCGCAATACAACGGCAGCGACTCGGGCGGGTCAATTGCAGGCGCTGAAAACGACCAAACCACATTCACGCTGGATGGGATCGACATCAGCGACAATTCGACGAATTCGGTTGTCGATAGCGACCACGGCGCAAGTCCGGTGATAGCAGTCTCGGTGGAAAGCGTCAATGAATTCCGCGTGGGAACGACGAATGCGAACTCGACATTCAACCGAAGCTCCGGCGGCCAGGTAACGCTGATCGGGAAGAGCGGGACCAACGCACTGCACGGCACGTTACTGTGGTATCTCCAAAACAGCGCCTTGAATGCGAACACCTGGGACAACAACCGCCTGGGAATTGCGAAGCCGCAGGTGGTCGACAACCGCTTCGGGGGCAATGTGGGCGGCCCGATCATCAAGGACAAGACTTTCTTTTTCTTCGATTACGAAGGCCGCCGCTATCCGGAAAAGCTGCCGTTCACTCGGATCGTGCCTACGGCAACCATGAAACAGGGGATCATTCAGTTGCGGGACGCATCCAACAACGTTGTTCAGTACAACCTCGCCACCGCGGATCTCTGCGGAGCGGGCGGCAACGCGCCGTGCGACCCGCGCGGAATTGGAATCAGCCCGTCGATGAAGGCGCTCTTTGCGGACGATCCAACCGGCAACGACCCTTCGCTGGGCGACGGTTTGAACACGATTGGACTTCAAGGCAACGTCCGGGCGCCACTGATCAACGACTATACCGTTTTCCGAATCGACCACTACTTAAGCCAGAAGTGGCGGTTCAACGGCAGCTTCCTCTATGGACGCGATCTGAGCAACGACACGACCGTGATGGATATCCGCAACCCCAACGATGCGGTGAGCCTGTCTATGCTGCCGAACTGGACGTCGGCCATCATCGGCGGAATTACCGGGCAGATCAGGCCCAACTTGATTGACACGTTCCGCGTGGGGTTCGTGCGCAACCGAAACGGGGCGCTCCGCCAGTCGATGGCGCAATCGGCCCAGGAGCTTGCGATTCCGGGGACGCAGACGGCCGACGGCTGGGTCGGGCTGACGCCGTCGACGTCCACCGTGAATACGCCGATCGATATGAGCAATACGGTTCGCACCCAGGCGAACGATAACGTGAACCTGCAGTTTGGCGACGATGTAAGTTGGACCCGCGGGGCACACCTATTTCAGTTCGGCACGAACATCCAGAACCTGCCGAATCATCACGTCCACACGGGGAAACTCGGCGGCGCCGTCAATTCGCTCGATGCCATCATCAACGCTAAGACCTACCTGAGCCTCCCCGCGGCCGACCAGCCCGCCTCGTGCGCGGGAGTCGTGACGACGAACTGTTTGCCATCGGACTCACTTTCGACCTGGAATTCGCTTTACACGGCCGAGCTGGGAATGATGGACAACGACAACATTTTCCTGGTGCGCAACGGCGAGTTGCAAGCGGACCCGCTCGGGACGGCCCTGACGATGAATGCGCACAGCAACGCGTTTTATTTTTATGGGCAGGATACCTGGCGGGTTCGCCCGTCGCTAACGTTTACTTATGGACTGTCGTACGGCTTCCAGACGCCATACACACTCAGCGACCAGAAGGAGGCATTGCTGATCGACGCGGGTACGGGGCAGGTGTTGACAAACAATGGGTATCTAACGGCCAAGAAAAACGCCGCGTTGCAGGGCCAGATTTACAATCCGCAGCTCGGCTTCCTCCCGGTCGCAAAATCGGGCCGCGGAGCAGTTTACAACACCGACTGGGGCAACGTTGCACCGAGGATCTCGGCAGCGTGGAGCCCTTCCTACAGCGACGGAATCATGGGCAAGGTCTTCGGTTCGAACAAAAGCGTTGTGCGAGGCGGCTTTGGGATGTTCTACAGCAAGCTAACCAGCGAGGACACGGTCGTCGGACCGGGCCTGACGGCCGGTTTCACGTCCACTGTATCAACTGGACTCACCAACTGCGTCGTGTCCGCAGCACCCGGAGCCAATTGTAACGCGACGTCGGCGGACCCTGCCCTCAGCACATTCCGCGTGGGAGTCGACGGGGCAATTCCCATTCCAACGTACGCCGCAACCGCGGCCAGTCCGTATATTCCGGGCCCCAGTTATAGCGAGCTCATTTCCTTTGGAGTGAGCCCGGATCTTGTGAACCCAAGGATTTACACTGCCGACCTGACGCTGCAACGTGAGTTGGGGCGCGGGGTTTTCATGGAGGTCGCCTACAATGGCCGCTGGGGGAGAAGGCTTCTGATAAACCAGGCGCTGAACGCCAATCCCTATATGTTCGTGGATCCGGCATCGAAGCAGTCGTTCGCGAAGGCATACGATGCGGTGGCCACGGCACTGCGAAACGGAACCACTCCGGCCGCGCAGCCTTTCTTTGAAAACCAGTTGCCTGGAATCGGCGGGCCGGGGGTTTCCTCGACGTCCTACCTGGTTTCGAATTACAGCGCCGACTTCACAACCGGGCTGGTCTCCACTCTTTTTGTGGGTTTGGACAACGCGCGGCTCGCGCTGGGGCTGCAGCCTTACGATGAGCAGCAGGTGAACCTGATCTCGACGACCGGGAACGGTGGATGGTCGAACTACAACGCGGCGCTATTGACGTTGCGGAAAACCGGCACGCACTTCACATTCGACGTGAACTACACGTTTTCCAAGTCGCTCGATACCTACCAGGGTGCGCAGAACGACTCTAGTAATATCCCGAACCCGTATTTTCCGGGGGTGGATTACGGCCCGTCGATCTTCAACAGAACAAACACGCTCAACGCATATTTCGTATACAGCCTCCCCAAGAATTTTTCGAAGTTCAACCGCCCGGTAAACCGGATTCTCGGGGGATGGTACATCTCGGGGATTTTCACGGCCGTGAGCGGCTTACCGCTGCAAGTGATCGAAAGCGACCAAGCCTGGGGCGGCGGACTGCTTGACTTCACCAACTATACGGCGGCCATTCCCACCGCTCCACTTTCCGCGATCAACGTCGGTGTGCACAGCGGAGTCACTGGATCCAACGGCATCGGTACTAACAGCGATCCAGCACAAGGTGGCAGCGGACTGAATCTGTTTGCCAATCCGCAGGTAGTGTACAACGAATTCCGGCCGATCTTATTGAGCCAGGACACGAGAAGCGGACGGGGGCACCCGTTGTATGGGCTGGGCTACTGGAACCTCGACGACTCGATCGGCAAGAAGATACCGATAACGGAGCGTATGAATTTGAACCTGTCGTTCGACTTCTACAACATCTTCAACAATGTCAACTTTCAGACTCCGGACCAGGTCTACAGCGGATTCGGGCTATACGGCGCGTCGGACGAGGCGAACTTCGGCTCAATCAGCAACACGTTTCTGCCAGGCAACCGGCAAGCAAGCAGCCGCTGGATCATGCTGGGACTGCGCATGGAGTTTTAGCTGTTGACATAGCATTGGGGGCGCTATAGAAAAGCGCCCTCCATTGTGGCCGAATCTTTGAAGGAGTATCCACCGTGAGATTGCTGAAATTGTTCCTCTTGATGCTGGCGATGCTGCTTCCGGTGAGCCGCACCGGCGCGCAGGGCAAGCCGATCGTGATTGCCGCCAGCACAATCTTGGACGGCAAGGGCGACGTCCTGCACAACACACGGATCGTGATCGAAGGCGGAAAGATCAGCCGCATCGATCCCGAGGCGGAGCCGGTCACTTACGACCTGCGCGGTCTCACCATTCTTCCCGGCTTTATCGATGCGCACGTGCACCTGACCTATCACTTCGGGCCGAACGGCCACTTCCAAGACCCCAAAGAAACGCGAGCGCAGGCCGAGCTTGCGGTCGCCAGCAACGCGTGGGTGACTTTGATGAACGGCTTTACAACAGTGCAGAGCGTTGGCTCGTCCGCAGATATCGACGTTCGTGAAGCCACAGCCAAGGGCACGATCCCAGGACCACGCATTCTGACTTCCGGCCGCCCGTTCTTTGGCCGAGGCCCGCAAACCGACACGCCGGACCAAATCCGGGATTTCATCCGGCAGGCGAAGAAGCAGGGCGCGGACCTGATCAAGATATTTGCGTCGAAAAGCATCCGGGATGGCGGGAATCCGACGCTTTCCCAGGAGCAACTCGATGCGGCCTGCGGTGAGGCAAAGAAACTCCGGCTGCGCACCCTGGTTCACGCATATCGCGCTTCGGTGCGCATGGCCACGCTGGCAGGCTGCACAGAAGTCGAGCATGGGACCTACGCCACCCCGGATGATTTGAAACTCATGGCCGAGCACGGCACGTATTTTGATCCGCAAGCCGGACTCGTGGACGAGAATTACTTGCAGAACAAAGCGAGGTATCTGGGCGTCGAGAACTATACGGAAGAAGGATTCAAGGCGGAGGAGGATACGATCCCGTTGGACCATGAACTGTTCCGCCAGGCAATGGCGACCAAGGGATTGAAGATCGTGTTCGGCACCGATGCAGTGGCGGGGGCGCATGGGCGCAATGCCGAAGAGATCATTGACCGCGTTCGCGATTGCGGTCAGAACCCAATGGATGCGCTGGTGTCCGTGACCTCCCTGACGGCAGAGTCGATGGGGCTGCAAGATCAGATCGGGTCGATCACAACGGGACTGCAAGCGGACATCATCGCGATTGAGGGCGATCCCTTGAAGGAAATCACCGCGGTTCGAAACGTCGTCTTCGTGATGAAAGGCGGAATCGTTTACAAGAATGTTGCGCGGGGCGCGATTCCGCGATATGCGGGCGTGGAACCGTAAAGGCGCACAGGACGACGAGAAGCCAAGCAAGCACTCAAGCATGCTGAGAATTCTCAAGACGGCGGTCATTGCTGCCGTAGCGGTGGCCGCCGCCTGGGCGAACGCCCAGGATCGGCCCGTCGTAATTGCCGCCAGCACGTTGTTTGACGGCAAAGGCCAAGCATTTCACAACACGCGCGTGGTGGTCCAGGGCGGCAAGATCTTGCGCGTGGATCCGAACGCTGAGCCAATCACCTATGACCTGCGCGGCTTCACTGTGCTACCCGGGTGGATCGACACGCATGTCCACATCAACGACCACTTCGGCCCGAACGGCCGCGCCCAAGATTCGAAGGAAACGCCGGCGCAAGCTGTTCTCGCAGGCGCCACGGACGCTTTCGTCACGCTGATGGCCGGATTCACTACGGTCCAGAGCGTGGGCCAGCCTGGCGATGTTCCTTTGCGCGACGCGATCACGCGAGGCGAAATACCCGGTCCGCGAATCCTGACTGCGGCGCGCCCACTCGACGAGCGCGGGCCGGCTGCGGGCACGCCGGAGCAAATTCGCGAGTACGTCCGGCAAGTCAAGGCCGAAGGTGCCGACCTGATCAAAATCTTCGCGACGACAACCCTCCTAGAAGGCGGCAAAGTGACGCTTTCGCAAGAGCAACTCGACGCGGCTTGCGACGAAGCGAAGAAACAAGGACTGCGGACGCTGGTCCACGCGTATGGACCCGGGATCCGGCCCACCACTTTGGCGGGCTGCACGCAAATCGAGCATGGCACGCTGGGAACCGATGACGACCTCAGGCTGATGGCCGAGCGCGGCGTCTATTTCGATCCGCAAGCCGGGTTTGTGATCGAAAACTACGTTGCGAACAAAGACAGGTACATAGGCAGCGGCAACGATACCGAAGAACGCTTCGCGCGAATTGCGAAGATTCTTCCGCTCGACCACGACATATTTCAGCGCGCCATCGCCACGCCCCACTTGAAGGTCGTGTTTGGCACGGACGCAGTGGCCGGCGCGGCCGGCCGAAACGCCGAGGAGTTTATCGACCGGGTTCGAGATTGCGGACAAGATAGGATGGCTGCAATGGTTTCCGCCAATTCACTCGCCGCTGAATCGATGAGGCTGGAGAGCGAAATCGGGTCAATCGCGCCGGGCCTGCAGGCAGACATCATCGCGCTCGATGGCGATCCGCTTCAAGACATCACCGCCGTTCGAAATGTTGTGTTTGTAATGAAAGGTGGCGTGGTGTACAAGAACGTCGCACGCGGGGCGATTCCGCGATATGCGGGCGTGGAGCCGTAGTCCGGATATACACGCTCTCAGTTGGCGAAGCAAAGCACCGAAGGAGCTTACATGCTGAGGTTATTAGGATTCATGCTGGGCGCGGTTGCGCTCTTCCCCGCACTAGCCGCGGCGCAGGACCGGGCGATCATCTTGAAGGCAAGTACGGTTCTCGACGGAAAAGGCCAGATCATCCACGACACGGTCATCGTGATCGAGGGATCAAAGATTTCGCGCATTGGGGGCGAAGTGCCGGCCGGAGCGATCACGTACGATCTGACGGGACTGACGGTGACGCCGGGTTGGATCGACACGCACTCGCACATTTTGTGGCACTTCGACAATGGCCGCCTCGCGGGAAAGAACGAGCCACCGCTGCAGGCCATGTTGCACGCCGTCGACAACGCCGTCCGCACGCTCAATGCAGGATTCACCACGATTCAGAGTCCCGGCGCGCCGGACGACAAATATCTGCGAGATGCGATCGCGCGGGGCGTGATTCCCGGGCCGCAAATCCGCACATCGCTGGAACCGCTGAGCGAAGAAAGCGGAACGCCGGACAAGATCCGGGAGCTGGTGCGCGAGCGAAAGCAGCAAGGGGCCGACTTCATCAAGATTTTTGCTTCGAAAAGCATCCGGGAGGGCGGCGCGCAAACGATGACGGATGCACAAATCCAGGCAGCGTGCGGCGAAGCGAAGTCGCTGGGGCTGCGCGTGCTCGTTCACGCGCACTCCACCGCTTCGGCCAAGGCGGCGACGCTGGCGGGCTGCACGGCCATCGAGCACGGCGCGTACCTGACCGACGATGTTTTCGACCTGATGGCGCAGAACGGAACCTACTACGATCCGAACATCGGACTCGTGCTGCAAAATTATCTGGCGAACAAGGAGAAGTTCCTGGGAATCGACAATTACAACGAAGAAGGCTTCGCATTCATGGAAAAAGACGTCGAAATCGTGCGTGACACCTTTCAAAAGGCGCTGAAGCACAAAGACCTGAAAATCGTGTACGGCACAGATGCAGTCGCCGGCGCGCATGGACGGAACTACGAAGAGTTCATCGCTCGCGTGAACGCCGGCCAGGATCCCATGGAGGCGCTGGAATCCGCTACTTCGATTTCGGCGGAATCCATGGGGATGCAGGACCAGATCGGCTCGATTGCGCCCGGCATGGAGGCTAATATCGTGGCGTTCGACGGCAATCCGGTGGAGGACGCGAGCGCGGCGCGGCGCGCGATTTTTGTGATGAAGGGCGGCCGGGTGTACGAAAACCTGGCGCGGGGCAGCGAGGGGCCCCAGCGCAACAAATGATTCTAGCCGGAGAAGGTTTGGACTCGGCAAGATGAGAAAAACAATCTTTTGTACAGCCGACTTACTGTTGCGCTACTGGCGGATTAACAGGCTGCGGAAAAACTCTTCTTTTCGGCGCGTGGAACTGGCCCTTAAGATTTTTTCGCGATGGAACCTGTTCCGCCGTTCGGTTTCTGGTTTTGTTTTGCCCCCGGGGGCCCGTTTTCACAGCTTCCAGAGACACTTCGACCCCCTCGGCCCCCGGGCCAAGCTGGTCTCACAACTTCTGATGACGCACAGCCTGTTGTGGTTCGTCAAAACCTCACGCGCTAGCAAGAGCTTTCTTCCGCTTGGTGGGTCAGCCTACCGATTCGTTACTCCGGCCCGATGTCACTCCAAGCCAAGGGTCGGCGCGCGACGAAGGCGTCACCCGCGAGGTTCTGATTGGGACAACAAGAGTTGATCCCGATAGACACGGTTGTCGGAGTCTAGGACGCGACGGCGTAACGATGATGCAGTCCGCCAAGTCGAGGGAAGGAGTGAATCTTGCTTTCCACCGCAGAACATACCGCTGCTGGCCGACCTGTTGGGGTATCCTTCGCGAGTGCGAGGTGCGTCCGATCTTCATGGTAGTAGCGAACATACTCGGACATCAGCCGCTTGAGGTGCCGCTCCTTCAGGACGATCACGTGGTCCAGCAGATCTCGTCGACGACTCCCGACCCAGCGCTCCGCGACACCGTTCTGCCACGAACTCCGAAAGGCAGTACGGATGGGTTGGCTTCCCACATCTTTCGCCGCCGAAATTACATCCGTTCCGAACTTTGAGTCGCGATCGAACAAAAGGAACCTGTGCGCCGGCATGTACGGCCATGCCTCCCGCATCTGCTGCACGATCCAGGGAGCACTAGGATTTCGTGTCACGTTGAAACGCAGAATCTTTCGCCGGTCATGGCCTATGACAAAGAAGCAATACAGAATGCCAAACGTGAGCGTCGGTACCGTGAAGAAGTCCATGGCTGCAATTGCCTCGCGATGGTTCCGGAGGAATGCCAGCCAGCGTTTGGCGGGGTCTGGAGTTCTTGGGATTCGCCGCAGCCATCGCGAGACAGTAGTTTCCGACAGTTGGAAGCCCAGCTTTAGCAGTTCGCCGTGAATGCGCGGCGCTCCCCAGGTTGGATTCTCCGCAGCCATGCGAAAGATCAGGGCGCGAACTTCCTTACTCACCGGTCTTCGTCCTCCGATGCGTCGGACTCTTGAAACCCATGTCCAATACAACCGGAAGCCAGCCCGATGCCAGCCGACAACGGTTCTGGGTGCAACCAGGATGAGAGGTCGCTCCCATCCGGACCAGACCCGGCGGCTGTGCTGTTCGAGCAGTGGGGCGCGTGCAAGAACATGGGCCTGACCTACTCGGGCAACGACACCTGGGACCGCATGCTGCAACAAGGCATCCAGTTGCTCGAACGCTTCGCCCAGGACGGCCGCGTTCACATTCGCCGCCCTCGTTCAACCCAGCAGATCCAGTTCAATCGGACACTCAGTTCTGGCAACAATTTTGTAGCTTATATCGACGCCATTGGCGAACTGGACCGTACGCCATGCGTTCTGGAATGGAAGACCACGTCAGCACGATATCCAGACGAACCGGCCGGCATTTCCACACTGGATCCGCAACTCGTCTGCTATTCCTGGATGACGGGCTTCGACGAAGTTGCCCAAGTTGTTTTCGTGCGCAAGCGCCTGGTCGAAGTGCAGTACCTCCAGGCCACCGTTTCTGACGAGCAGCGGCAGGAGTTCGCGACTCTGGTCGATGACACAGTCCGACGGATCGAGTCCGCGCTGTTCTTGCCGCACAGCGGCATCCGCTTTCCACAGAATCCGTGCACAACCTGCCCCTTCCTCGGGCTCTGCCTCGACAAGCCCGACCTGGTCGAAGCCGGCCTTGTGCGCAAGCCGGGAGTCGATCTTGGTCTGTTTGACGAACTTTCGTTTTAGGCCGATGCCGATGCCGCCCAAACTCAATCGCAAGCGAGCACTGTTTGTCCTCACCAAGATCGACGAGATCCTGGCGTGGGAAAAACAGAAAGAGATGGAGCGCGACACCCGGTTCGTCGACCTCGGCAGGTATCTGTGCGAGGTGCGGGCGGGTCAGTACTGGAGGCTGGAGAATCTGAGCTCGTTTGACGAGTTCCTGGCGAGGCGGTTTCCGGAATCGAGAAGGAAGGCGTACTACCTGATGTCCATCCATGAGCACCTGCCGCCGCAGGCGAGAAAGGATCTGAAGGAAGTGGGTTGGACAAAGGGGCTGGAGTTGGCGAAGCTGGCGCGCCGGGACGGGCAGCATTTCGATTGTGCAACCTGGTTGCACAAAGCTCGTGCACTGCCGAAGGAGGACTTCCGGCGGGAGGTGGAGAAGGAACTGACGGGAAAGGAAACGGAGCCGTCGGAGCTGATCTATTTCAAGGTCTACAAAAGCCAGATTCCGGTGATCGAGCAGGCGATCGAGACGGCAGCTCTCATGCTGGGCACGGACAAATCGCGCGGTTACTGTCTGGAGATGATCTGCGCCGATTTCCTAGCTGGGGCGAACTTGGATGGTGAAAATCCCGAGATCCTGTTGAACTCGGTCTCCCGCTACTACACGTTCTTGCCCGGCGAACAGCAGCAGGCTTTCCTCGAAAACCTGCGGGAGAAGGCGTCCTGAGAATGAGTCGCCCAAAAGCCGCTCGCTTGCCGCTGGATCCGGTGTCGTACGAGAGTCTGCGGCAGCTGATCCTGCGTCGCGATGGCTGGCGGTGTCAATCGTGTGGCGCGATGTCGAATCTTGAGGTGCACCACAGAGAGTTCCGCAGCCATTCAGGATCCGACTCCGAAGAGAACCTGATCACGCTTTGCTCCACGTGCCATGCGTCCGTTCACGGCCAGACGGGATAACTCGTTCACGGACGCTACGCGTTAACCGGCAAAGACGTTCTCTGCGGGAAAAATCTCCACAAAGTGTCCGCCCCTTTCGTGGAGGCGCTTTACGAGCGCCGCACCATCATTCGGAAACTAATCGGGGAACTTCGCAGTTCTAGCCGGAATCGGTTTCCCAACTGGCAAGACTCGCCCCCACGTATTGACGTGCCCGCAGTGAAGTGTCCCGAAGGTGCTCAGATTCGGCAGGATGGGAAGCCTCATGGCTCTCTTTGTCATCTTGGGACCGAATCGCGTGGGCAAGATCGGTTGGCTGACTTCATCACCGATATGAACGACGTGCCGCTTGAGCTCCCCCACATATCTTCCTCATGGCTGATAGCCTGGCGTGGCTGTTTGCCCACTCCGCTTGACCTGGCGATTGATCCGCAGGCTCAAGTAGGGGAGAGAAGATCCCATAGCAGGCGGGGCCGGCGGTCTTGTGGTTGGTTGCAGAGGTTCTTCTTGGGCCATTCGAATAATTGGCAGGGACATCCGTTCTCGTTTTCAGTCGTCTCGTACTCGGATGCACCTTAGCACGCAAAAGGGGATTTTGAGCGCGGTTCGGTGGTTCATTACCCCTATAGCTTTGGTGAATGTGGGGGTCATTAAACCTACTGGTTTCCCCTCGCAACTGCAGCTACGGTCTCAAAACTTGGCTGGGAGGCCTGGATTCGAACCAAGATAACCAGGATCAGAACCTGGTGTCCTACCAATTGAACGACCTCCCAGTACACACGAACCACCGTCGCGTATCCACCCTACTCGCCCAAAGTGGATTCCCTTCGTTGCCCACGCGCGAGTTGGTGGCTCGATTCCACGAATGCTGCATCCCTTAGCATGATTCCCACTTCCCTGTCAACGGATGGTCGACAGCTTGTCGTTAGCACATGATATG
>PLIC01000048.1 GCA_003139995.1 Candidatus Acidiflorens stordalenmirensis
ACTTTCACCACGGGCTGCTAAGAACAGACAAGGGAGTTGCGTGGGCAGTCATTGCGTGCAAGAAGCCAAAGATCGCGGCCATCAGCGCGACTGCTAGCCACCGTTGCCGAACGACCAACACTAACCCGGAGAGCATCAATCCATTCGAGATCAGTTCCTCGATGAATACTGAAACCAGATAACTCAGACCGAACCACATGGTGTGAGTATTGGAAGAAACAACTGCTCTTGTCTGAAGAAGCCCAAGAAGCCATTCGGCGAAGAATACCCCGAAAATAGCGAGAGTGCCGATCAAGGTTCCAACGCCGAAATCAGTAATCGTCTTCCAGTCAAGAATCAATCCGAGAGGTCTTCGAGGATTGATGCGCGCACGTGTCCAGTGAACCAAAGCAACGGCACTGAGAATGACCATGCCGACGTAGCTGAGAATCCTTAACAACCGCATTGCGGCGAATGCTGCAATTAACCCCATCAACAGGTTCATCAGTTGCCAAGTATAGGCCGGGTCCGAGCGCTCGCCGCCTACAAAGATTTCCTCACCCTCTGGAAAGACGCCGACCCCGACATCCCCATCCTGAAGCAAGCCAAAGTCGAATACGTGAAGCTGCAGTAGTTCGGCCATCGACCCATCAAAAGGAACTGAACAAGTCAGGTAATACCTCCCCTGCTTTGCCCATGTAGCATTCCGTGAACGAGGAGGCGTTCGCGGGCTTCTGTGGTCCCACGTAGATTGTCCGGGCATGGTCTGCAACTTGAGCAACAAAGCTGGCGGCGGGCTGGATCACGCCCGACGTGCCAACAGCCATGAAGATCGTGCATTCATCCAGAGCGCGATAGATGCGATCCAACTCGAACGGCACTTCGCCGAACCAGCAGATGTGCGGGCGAATCCGACCGCCGCATTCGCACTGTGGAATCTCGGCTGGCGGTTCGTACAGATTCATGTCGTCGAATGGAGGGCGGCTGCAAGTGTCGCAACGACTTTTGAAAAGGTCCCCGTGCATGTGGACCACGTTTCTCGAACCCGCCTGCTCGTGAAGGTTGGCCACGTTCTGGGTGCAGAGGAAAAGACGATCTTGCAAAGCGTCTTCAAGTTTGGCGAGGGCGAAGTGCGCGGGATTCGACTTGGCTTCCGAAGCCACACGCCGCCGCATGGAATAGAACTCCCACACGAGCTGGGGATCACGATGCCAAGCTTCGGGCGAAGCGACGTCCTCGATCCGGTAGTTCCGCCAGAGTCCGCCCACGCCACGGAAGGTCGGAATGCCGCTTTCCGCGCTTACGCCTGCCCCGGTGAGAATGAAGATGCGATCGGTGGGGGAAAATGTGAGCATGGCTGAAAGGATACGACGACCCGCGGCAAAGTCCACTGGGAGTCCCAGATTCACTCACGAATGGGTCAGTGAGCGTAATAGGGATGTTTCGCCAACCATGCGAGTTCTTGCGGAATCGTGCCTTAGGGTTTGGCCGGGGCGTTGTTAGGAACTTTCGGTGTCAACTTCCGGATGAGAAATTCTTGAAACAGATTGGTGACGGCACTTGCGCCTATCCCGATTGCCGCGTTTTCGAACGTTAATCCGGCTCCATTGCGATCTTGCGCTGGATAATAGAGATTTGAAATACCGCCCGCGACCAGGCTTCCGAGGATATTCGAGTAATTCGCCTGCCAGCGTCCATTGTCGCCCTTGCAAATCAATGAAGTGGCAATCGCATATAGAAACCGTGATCGCTTGCTACCGCTTCCCTTGTAGAAATAACGCGGATCTTGTTTCAGGAGCGATGGCAGTATGGCGGCTCCGATGAACGTGCCCGTAACCGTGTCGGCATAGCCAGCGCCGTAGCGCTTTCCATAACCTTGTGCGCCTTGCCCATATCCGGCGAAGTGATTTTGCGCCTGCTCAACTCCCGCAGCGCCTCCCACAAATACGAAGGTGAATGGATCCACCACCGTCCTCAGGGCAAGCTTGAACTTTTGCTTCGAGGTGAGGGGATCTGCGTTGGGGACGTAGCTGACATAGAAATTGGGGAGGACGCCGAACACACGCTGCTTCTCTTCAACCTGGATTTGCTCTTCTGCCACTTCGGTCTGCGTGAGCCTGACCTGCACCGAAGCTATATCCGTAGCAACCGCCAACGCGTTCTGCGGGACAACGTAGATCTCCCCCGAATGCAGGGTGCCAGAAAATGTTTGCGTCGCGAAGCCCGCCGACGTAATGGTGAGCTGAAAAGGTCCGGGAGCGATGTTAGCAAAGGAGAATTGCCCATCGCTGCCGGAGAGCACCTCTTGGTTTAGGGATTGATCATCCCCAGTACCAGTAAGCTTCACCCGGGCTCCGGCAACGACCGCTCCACTTTGATCGACGACGGTTCCGCTGATGCTTCCCGCTAATCGCCGATCGGGCAGTTGCCCTCCGGCTGAGACAACGCCCCGGTGTTCCGGACTATTTTCCGGAGCAGGCACAGGCGTTTGCTGAGGGGTCTGTCCTAGGCAGAACGACGTCCAACCCAGAGCGACAAACGCAAGAACTACGAGTCCAGGCTTGAATTGGAGGGCCATCAATGATTTAACTTTATCCTCTCCCGTGCTTCCTATCCAAATCACCAAAGACGGTCCATTCCCGCGCCTCTTGCTCCGAAACCAACGCGCCGGGTGCAACACACGCCCTTTGCTGCCAATCACAGCGGGGGCCTTCTCTCGCTTCTCGAATCCCGCTCTGCGAACTTTGATGCTTGATGTAATCGCATTATAAAAGGGCG
>PLIC01000261.1 GCA_003139995.1 Candidatus Acidiflorens stordalenmirensis
GTGATACAAAAAATGCTCTAGCGCGTCTGGAAGCAGCGTTTGGCAAATCGACGGGCTTGCAGGATGGATTCTCGTCCGGTTTAGCGGCTCGCCGGATTCACCTGCAAGCCACCTACAGCTTCTAGCTCGATTGTCAGGATTGTGATGAAGCCTTTGATCTTTGCTCTCTGTTTTGTGTTTGCGCTTGGCAGTTTGAGCGCGCAGACGCCTGCCTGGCAGCCATCGCCGGGACATACGCAAGTGCCGATATGGCCGGGGGCGGTGCCTGATGCGCGGCCTGTCGCGGGGCCGGAGGTCGCTACGACGGATAAAGACTTTCTGGTTGCCGGCAGGCCAGTAGTTGGGGTGGGCCAGGTCCCGAAGCCTACGATGACGGTCTACTCGCCAGAGGAAAAGAATACGGGCGCTGCGGTGGTCGTGTTCCCTGGCGGGGGCTATTGGGCCCTGGCCATCGATCTTGAGGGCACGGAGGTCTGTGACTGGCTGACGTCCAAAGGGATCACGTGTGTGCTGTTGAAGTACCGCGTGCCGGGTGAGGGACTGTTTCCGCGATCGGGGCCGTATCCCAAATCACCGATGGCGTTGGAAGATGCGCAGAGGACGATGGGGCTGGTGCGCTTTCACGCCGCGGAGTGGCACATCGATCCGCACAAGATTGGAGTGCTCGGATTTTCGGCAGGCGGGCATTTGGTGGCAGCGATCAGCACGCATTTTGAGAAGCGTTTGTATCCGGCTGTGGATGCGGCCGACAAAGAAAGCTGCCGCCCGGATTTTGCCGTGGCTCTATATCCGGGGCATATGCTGGAGAATACCTCTAAACCTTTTGAGTTGAATCCGTATGTTCCTGTTACCAGCCAGACGCCTCCTACGTTCTTGCTGCAGGCGGAGGATGACCCGATGGACACTGTAAGGAACTCGCTGGTTTACTATGCTGCGCTGAAGAAGGTTGGGGTTCCCGTGGAGATGCACTTGTATGCGCACGGCGGGCATGCGTTCGGGCTGCGGCGCACGAAGCTTCCGATTACGGGATGGCCTCAGTTGGTGGAGGCGTGGCTGGGGACGATCGGGATGATTTCGGAGTAGGTGCGCGGGGATCGCATACGACAAAGCGGACCTTGCCGCTCTCGCAGTAGCGGTCCCTCCCAGAACTGGACAATCCTCGCTTGGACGGGGCCCTTCGGCTTCGCTCAGGACAAGCCCCACGCGTCCCCAAACGAGCGACCGTCCAAAGCCCCTGTACTTCCGGCTGCGGAGCGGGCCTGCGCTTTCTGGCCGCCGAGTGGCCTGGCAAGGGTAGAATAAGAAAATCCGGATGGCCACGGATCAGCATCCAATCAACGTGTGGGCTGCAATTTGCAGGATGCAGGATTTTTCATGAAAAAACAGTTTTGGATTGTTAGCATCGTTCTTACGGGGTCTTTTTCACTCGGCCAAAATTTACTGGCCCAGAACCAGCCCGCTCGCGCCGCGGATTCCCCGGCTGCCGCTGGCGCCCAGTCCGCCGCCAAGGCTAAGCCTCCTGATCGCGCCGCCGCCTACTACCACTTCGCCCTGGCGCACATGTACGAGGAACAAGTGGCCACTTACGGCCGCAGCGAGTTGGCGAACAAGGCCATCGAGGAATACCGCGCCGCCATTGATGCGGACCCGACTTCCGCGTACCTAACCTCCGGGCTCGCCGAACTCTATGCCAAGACTGGCCGCATTCGCGACGCGGTGGTCGAGGCGCAGGACATCATCAAGCGCAATCCGAATAATCTTGAAGCGCGCCGCCTGCTCGGAAGGATTTATCTGCGCTCGCTCGGCGACATGCAGTCGGGCAGCGGCTCGGAGAGCGTGCTGAAACTGGCGATCGAACAGTATGAGCAGATCGTCCGCCTGCAGCCCGACAGCATGGACGACCACCTGCTTCTCGGACGGCTGTATCGCTTGAACAACGACCTGCAAAAAGCGGAAAACGAATTCAAGACCGCGGTCAAGCTCCAGCCGGACTCGGAAGAGGCGGTCACTACCCTGGCCTATCTCTACAACGAACTGGGCGACACGGCGCGCGCCACTCAGGTGCTCAGTTCGGTGCCGAATCCGGAGCGCTCGGCGAAGCTCTATTCGGCGCTCGGTTACACCTACGAGCAGCAAAAGCAATACAAGGACGCCATCGACGCTTATCGGCACGCGATTGAAATGGACCGCGACAATCTCGACGCGATTCGCGGCCTCGCCCAGAACCTGCTGAACGATGGCCAAGCCGACGCCGCTCTCGAACAATACAAAGTGATTGCGGACGCGAATCCGGAAGATGCGCAAACCTACGTGCGCATCGCGGAAATCTACCGCAAGCAGGGCAAATACGATCTCGCGCTCGACGATCTGAAAAGAGCCGAGTCCATGGTGCAGGACTCGATCGAAGTTCCGTACAACATCGCCGCCATCTACCAGGCGCAGGGCCGTTACGACGAAGCCATTCCGATCATGCGCGACCTGCTGAAGAAATCGGAGAAGCCCGACGGCAAGTACTCGAACGGGGAGCGGGGTAATCGGGCGCTGTTTCTCGAGAGGCTGGGCACGATCTACCGCGACCAGGGGAACAATCAGTCCGCCAACGAGACCTTCCGCGAGGTCGTCGCCCTCGGCGGCGATGAGAACATCGAGCGCGGCTATCAGGAGATCATCGATACTTTGCGCGAAGCCAAGGAATGGCAGAAGGCTCTCGACACCGCCAAAGAAGGGGTTCAGAAGTTGCCCAGCAGCCGCGATCTGAAAATGGACCTGGCCACGCAGCAGGCGGACATGGGCGACGCCGACAAGGCGCTCAAAGACGTTCGTGCGATGTTGAAGGGCGGCGCCAACTACGATGACCGCCAGGTTTACATCACCTTGGCGCAGATGTACACGCGGCTCCGCCGCTTCAGTGAGGCCGAGCAGGCGCTCGACAAGGCCGAGCAGCTATCGAGCAAGACGGACGACAAGGAGTACGTCTGGTTTCTCCGCGGCTCCGCTTTTGAGCGTGACAAGCACTATTCCGAAGCTGAAGAACAGTTCAAGAAGGTGCTGGCCAGCGATCCGGATCATGCTTCGGCGCTGAATTATCTGGGCTACATGCTGGCCGACCAGAACATGAAGCTCGAAGAAGCGCTCGGATACATCAAGCGCGCCGTGGATCTCGATCCCGCGAACGGCGCCTATCTCGATTCCCTGGGCTGGGCTTACTTCCGCTTGGGAAAATTTGAATTGGCGGAAGACAACCTGCTGAAGGCTTCGCAGAAAATCAATACCGATCCCACCGTCCACGACCACCTGGGAGATCTGTACCAGAAAACCGGACGCCTCAAGCTGGCCGCGACCCACTGGGAGCGCGCGCTCACCGAGTGGAACCGCACCATTGCCGTCGAAGTCGATCCGGCAGATGTGACGCGGGTGCAGAAGAAGCTCGATTCGGCGAAGATGAAGCTGGCCAAGGAAGAGAGCGCGAAGCAGTAGTCGGGATTCTTCACCGCCGAGACGCAGAGGCCGCCGAGAGGATCTCTTCTACCGATTCCTCCCATGGAGATGGGTAAAACCGTAAAGGGATTTTCTCTGCGATCTCTGGGTTTCGGCGGTGAAGAATCCCGACAGCACCACAAAAGCCTAAGAACTGACAACCGCAAACACTGCTAAACTCTTGCCATGCTCGCCGACTATGCGGTGCGCGTAGAAGACTCCCGCGGACGGCGCCATCCCGAGCCGCCGCATCCGTACCGCAACGACTTTCAACGCGACCGCGATCGTGTCGTCCATGCTCGCGCCTTTCGCCGCCTGGAAGCGAAGACGCAGGTCTTCACCCGCCGCTATTCCGACCACTTCCGCAACCGGCTGACGCACACCATTGAGGTCGCGCAGATTTCGCGCACCATCGCCGCGCAACTTGGACTGAACACCGATCTGGTGGAGGCGCTTGCCCTGGCGCACGACCTCGGCCACCCTCCGTTCGGCCACTCCGGAGAAAAGGCGCTCGACACCGCCATGCGCCAGCACGGATTTTCGTTCGATCACAACCTGCACGCTCTCCGCCTTGTCGAAGACTTCGAACTCCGTTACGCGTCATTTCGCGGGCTGAATCTGACGTTCGAAGTGCGCGAGGGCATCATTAAGCATTCGCACGACTACGACGCCAAAGACCATCCGGAACTCGCCGAGTATCTGCTCAATCGGCGTCCGCCGCTTGAAGCGCAGCTCATCGACCTTACCGACGAGATTGCATACAGCACCGCTGATTTAGACGATGGCTACGAAGCCCGGTTGCTCACGGTCGAGCAGATTGCGGACAGTGTGGATCTGTTCGAACGCCACTATCGCGAGGCAAAAAGCCGGTATCCGAATGCCGCCGAGAAGCTGATCTTTAACGAGGCGTTGAAAAGCATTTTTGACGGATTTGTCGGAGATCTGATTGCGAACACGGCGCAACGTGTGGAAGCGGCGGGCGCGCATTCTCTGGAAGATGTCCGCCGGCACACCGAGCGGCTTGCCGCTTTCAGCCCGCCCGTTGAGGAGGAGCGCCGCCGGTTGAAAGACTTTCTCTACGAAAATCTTTACTACAGTCCGGCGCTGGCGGAAGAGAAAGAAGACGCCGAGCGCATCACCGGAGAGCTCTTCGCCCACTGGATGGAGGAGCCCGGCGATCTACCCCGCAACTACCGCGAAAAAGCCGCCCACGAGTCCCTGCCGCGCATCGTCTGCGACTACATCGCCGGCATGACCGACCCCTTCATCTACCAGCAGTATGAGAAGTATTGCGGGGAGTAGCAGCCTGCGGCGAAAGCGCGAGATTCCCCGGAAGGAAAACCCTTGCACGCAGTTTTTATATCAATTCCGCCAAAATTACCGCCGGGCGTGGTGCGCTGCCGGGGGACGATGAGGTACAATATACATGAAAAGAAAGCACTTGCATTTCGCGCCCAGCACCAGGGCATTTGGCACGCAAACTGTTTATAGAAGCGTAGGCCCGTGATACGGCCGGCTTTTTGAGGCAAGCTTTTTTGAGGCATCCGTGGCGTCGGCGCTTGTCTTCCGAATTTCTGGGATCTGTTATTGAAACGACGTAATCAAAATCGCGCCGGAAGGCGCCTGGAGTGGAGCCCCCACTCACTTGGAGGAAGTTCAAAATGAAAAACCGCACGATGTTCGCGCTGCTACTGGCTGTAATCCTGGCGGCGCCAGTTTTTGCGCAGCAGAGTTCCACTACTGCGACCCAGCCTGCGACGACTCAGTCTTCGTCGGCTCAACCCGCGGCCCAGACCCCCACTAGGGCCGACAGCGCTACCGGCAAAGATCCCTTGCAACCGGAGACTCGCGAAGGCTTCTGGGGTCGCGTGAATCCGTTCGCTCGCAAGAAATACATCGCGCGGCAAACGCAGCCGATCCGCGACCGCATCAACGAACTCGATGAGCTGACTGCCTCGAACACCAGGGCGATCAAGGATACCGATGCGCGCGCGCAGCAGGGAATCCAGCTCGCTTCGGCCAAGGCGACCGAAGCCGATCAGCATGCCATCGAAGCCGGCAACAAGGCGCAGGCCGCGCAGCAGACCGCGCAACAGGCCCACACGCGCCTGAACACAGTCGAGCAGGTGGTCACCAACATCGATCAGTACCAGCCCACGACCCAAACCGAAATCCTTTTCAAACCCGGACAGACGGTGCTGAGCCAGAACGCCAAGACCGTTCTCGACGAAATGGCCACCCCGCTGAAGAACCAGCGTGGCTACGTCGTCGAAGTCCAGGGGTTCTCCTCCGGTCACGGACAGGTGGCGATCTCGACTTCGCAGAAGATGGCTGAGTCGGTCGTACGCTATCTGGTGCTGAACCACGACATTCCGGTCTACCGGATTTACCTCGTCGGCATGGGCAATGCGCCGGCCCCAGCTTCGGCCTCCGCGGGTGAAACCAAGCCCAAGCGCATCATCGGCGGCCGCGTTGAAGTCAGCCTCCTGAAGAACAATCTGGAACAGCTTGCTTCGACCGGCACGACCCCGGCGAATCAAGATCAACCGGTGCAGAAGTAGCAGTACTCTCCCCCCGAAAGCCTCCCGTGAAAACGGGAGGCTTTTTTTGCGTAGATAGTCAGACATCAAGCAGTCAGACGTCAGCAGTTAAACATCGGTCCAACATCGTGCTATCCTCCACGCGTCATGGAAACTCTGTCCTACGTCCGCACGCCTTCGCCCGCCGGTCCACTCTTCCTCGCCGCTTCCACGAAAGGCCTGGTGCGGCTCGAATTCGAAGCTCGCATGCAGAAGCTAAATCCCGTTACAACTCAGCTGCATGAATCCAAACAGGCCCTTGCGGCCTGGCTCCGCGAACTCAACGAATACTTCGCGGGTGAGCGACGCGGGTTTTCCCTCCCGCTCGATCTTCGCGGAACCGAGTTCCAACTCGCGTGCTGGCGTGCACTGCTCGAAATTCCCTACGGCGAGACCCGCAGCTACCGCGACATCGCTCAAGCCATCGGGCATCCGCACGCCTACCGCGCCGTCGGCATGTCGAACAACCGGAATCCAGTCGCCATCGTCGTCCCTTGCCACCGGGTGATCGCATCGAGCGGCTCACTTTGCGGTTACGGCGGCGGGCTCGGCATCAAGCGCAAGCTGCTCGACCTTGAACAAGCCAGGCTTCATCTACGCGATCGCGGTACCGCTCGCCATGACCTGCGTCGTCGTGCGTTACAGTGATCCGATCGCGATACGATGGGGGCGTTGGGCTTTTGGCGCGGGCCCCGTTGTTCATTTTGTTGGTGAAATGGTTCGCAAAGCGCGCCGCGCCAACGGCAGCCAATGCAGGGTAGATCTCAGTCGAGGACTATGTGCATTTGACGATCCGGCAACTAAGCCAGAAAATTTGCGACCGCGCAATCTCTCCCGTTGAACTCACCCGCGATTGCCTGGCGCGCATCGACCAGCTCAATCCAACGCTCAACGCTTTCATTACCGTCACGGCCGATGCCGCTCTCGACCAGGCCCGGCGCGCCGAACAAGAAATATCGCGCGGAGAATGGCGAGGCCCGCTCCACGGCATTCCCATCGGCCTCAAAGACATTTTGGATACCGCCGGAATCCGCACCACCGCCGCCAGCGCACTGTTCAGCGCACCGCTCAAAGATCGCATTCCAGATGAAGACGCCGAAGTTGTGCGCCGCCTGCGCGCCGCGGGCGCAATCATCCTAGGCAAGGAGAACCTGCACGAATTCGCCTACGGCGGCAGCTCGATGATCAGCTTCTTCGGTGAGGTCCACAATCCATGGGACGCGAAGCGTATCGCCGGTGGATCTTCGGGAGGCTCCGCTGCCAGCGTTGCCGCTGGTCTCGGCTTCGCCGCCGTTGGCACCGACACTGCTGGCTCCATTCGCCTGCCCGCCGCCTACTGTGGAGTCGTTGGGCTCAAGCCAACCTACGGCCGCGTGAGCACCCGCGGAGTTATTCCATTGTCATGGTCGTACGACCACGTTGGCCCGATTGCCAACTCGGTGTATGACGCGGCCTTGATGCTGCAAGTGCTCGCGGGCTACGATCCAGCCGATCCCGCCAGCATTGACGCATCTGTCCCGGATTTCGTCGGCGGCATCGCGCAACTTATCGCTCAACCCTCGCCCAAGCTGCGCATCGGCGTGCCACGGGAATTTTTCTTTAACGATCTCCATCCCGAGATCGCCGCCGCAATCGACAAAGCCATCGAGGTCTTCGCGATGCTCCACGCCGAAATCCGCGACGTCAAACTCGAAGTCTCGACCGACCGCACGCTCGCGAGCGCCGAAGCCTATGCCTATCACGAGTCGTTCGTAACTCGCTCACCGGAGCTCTATCAGGCCGCGACGCTTGCGCGCATCCAATCCGGAGCCAACATCTCCGCATCGACCGCTCTTCGTGCCAGCCGCGACCTCCAGGCTAGCCGTCACGCCATCCGAAAGATATTCGATGAAGTGGACGTGCTGCTAACGCCGACCGTTCCGATTCCTCCGCCCGTAATCGCCGATCTGCGCGCGCATCCCGACAACCTGCGCCCGCAAGAACTGATCATCCTGCGCAATACGCGCCCCTTCAATGTCTGGGGAATTCCGGCGATTTCGATACCCTGCGGATTTACAAAAGATGGCCTACCGATTGGCCTGCAATTAGCCGCCGCTCCCTGGCGGGAGGACGTGGTGCTGCAGGCGGCACATGCCTACGAGCAGGCGACGGAGTGGCACACGCAGAGCGCCAAATGTACCAATTCTCGCGTGAGCCCGATCACTGCACATACCCTCTAACGCTGTCACCCTGAGCGAAGGTGGCCGTTCACGAAGTGAATGGCCACCGGAGTCGAAGGGCCCCTACTCTCTCCTATGCCTAACAAGCGAAGGACTTACTGCGTATACATCATGGGCAGCCTGCCGGGAACTCTCTACATCGGCATGACAGGCAACCTGCACAAACGTGTCTTCGAGCACAAATTCCACCGTATAGAAGGATTCACGGACAAATATCAGGTCGAGCGTCTGTTGTACTGGGAGTCGTTCGATGAGGTTCAGAAGGCGATCAACCGCGAAAAGCAGCTCAAGGGCTGGAAGCGGGCGAAGAAAATTGCGCTGATCGAATCGCTGAATCCGCATTGGCTGGATTTGGCGCGGGAATGGTTTCCCTGGATGACAAGTTCCGGTGAGAGTAGGGGTCCTTCGACTCCGCAGGCGGATTCGCTTGCGCGAATCCGTCTGCTGCGCTCAGGATGACAGTTTAGCGGTGGGTCCCGAAGGTGTGAGCGCAACTCTCTTTATCTTTCGGCCGACTCTCACGGTCCTGGGCTCTCCAATAACATTCCAGAATATTACGGGTCCGGTCATAAGCTCGCCGTCGACCCTTACGGCTCTCTGCCTTATTTTGCGCGATGCATCACCTATAGAATCAGCAAGCTTAACCTTGGCAAGCAATCTGTCCAGTTTGATCGGCGTTACGCCTTCAAGGATTTCCTGATGTGCTACGTCGGAAGGAGCCATAACATCGGGAAGATAGACCTCAACTTCCTCAATATCTTCTGGCACGCCGCCCTTTTGAAACTGCTTCGCCCAGTCGTCGGCTGCCTTCGTCGCTGCCGACGCCGAGTGAAAGTCCGCCACGATCGACCGCGCGAGTTCTTTCTTCAGTGCCATCGGATGCGCCTTGCCACTCGCGGCATCCGCCTTCATTTGCGCGATGGCATCCATCCGCACATCGGTCAGCAGCTCGTAATAGCGCCACATCATCTCGTCGGAGATCGACATCACTTTGCCGTACATCTCGAGCGGAGGCTCGTGAATTCCGATCGCGTTGCCCAGCGACTTCGACATCTTATTCACGCCGTCGAGCCCTTCGAGAATCGGCGTCGTCAGCACTACCTGCGACTCCTGCCCATAGGCTCGCTGCAACTCGCGACCCATCAGCAGATTGAATTTCTGATCGGTGCCGCCCAGTTCCACATCCGCTTCGAGCGCGACTGAGTCGTATCCCTGCGCCAGCGGATACAGCAGCTCGTGCATGGCAATCGGCTTCTCTTCATGGAAGCGTTTGTGGAATTCCTCGCGTTCCAGCATCTGCGAGACCGTGTACTTCGCCATCAAACGTATGAAATCCTCAGCCGAAAATTTCGAGAACCAGCGGCTGTTGAAGTCCAGCACCGTTTTTTCCGGGCTGAGAATTTTGAAAACCTGCGCCTTGTAGGTCTCCGCGTTCTCCGCAATCTGCTCGCGCGACAGCGGAGGCCGCGTCGTCGAACGCCCTGTCGGGTCGCCGATCATCCCGGTGAAATCTCCGATGAGGAAGATGACCGTGTGTCCGAGATCCTGAAAATGTTTGAGCTTGCGAAGCAGGACGGTGTGCCCCAGATGCAGATCGGGCGCGGTCGGATCGAAGCCCGCCTTCACGCGCAGCGGCTTGCCCGATGCGAGCGAGCGCTCGAGCTTCGAGCGCAGTTCGGATTCCTTGACGATCTCCGCCGCGCCTTTCTTGATGTATGCCAGTTGTTCGTCAACCGGTGGAAAGTTAGCCATGTCGTAGTGATTATAGCGATACGGGCGGCGCGACCTGGGTTTGTTGGTTAGATCTGCGCCGATAAAAGCTCAGCGCCGCGTCTCCCTGGACCAGCTTGCGATATCGCCGCAATTCCCCAAACGCCTCTCCCGGATCGAACCTCCTCTCATGCTCCGCGATCGCCACGCTCCGCTCGTGCAACAATTTCGATTCCGCCAGGGCCGCCAGCGCCTTCGCGTACTCGTCCTGTATCGAGTATGGTGGATCGAGAAACACGAAATCGGCAACGTCCCCCGCCGCCTCCAATTGCCGCAAGGCTTTCCCGGCGTCGGCCTTCACGATCTGGAACCCGCTCGCAATCCCCAGCGACTGCAAATTCCCGGCAATCAACTCCGCGGCTGCTTTGGACGACTCGACGAAGTACACCATCCGCGCGCCGCGGCTCAGCGCTTCGATGCCCACCGCACCTGTCCCCGCATACAAATCGAGCCACGCCGACTCCGCCAGTGCCGCCGGATCGCCCGCCGACAGCACGTTGAACAGCGTCTCGCGCAGCCGGTCCGCCGTCGGGCGGATTTCGAGCCCGGGCAGCGACCGCAACGTCCGGCGCCGGTATTGTCCCGCAATCACTCTCATAGGTTCGCGCTCATGGATTCGTGCTCACAGGTTCATGCTAATAGGCTTCGTGTTTCTTCCGGCCCAGCCCTTCCGTTTCGCCTTTTCGCATCTCCGCCGCATCAATCGGTGTCTAAATAGATAGAATACTGGTAGGCATGTCGATGCGCAGTTGGTCCATCCCGATCGGACGTCTTTTTGGAATCGAAATTCGCATTCATCTGACCTTCCTGTTTCTGCTGGCCTTCTTGTTTAGCACCGAAGTCGCTACTCAGGATGCGACCGCCGCTCTTCGGGTCCTCGGCTTGTTTGGCATTGTTTTCGGAAGCGTGGTCCTGCACGAATTAGGTCACGCTCTGGTGGCGCGCGGCTCGGGCGTTCCGGCGAAGGCTATCATCCTGCTGCCGATCGGCGGAATCACCGTCCTCGACGAGGCGCACGCCATTCCGGACCCGATCAACGCCTGGAGGCGTGACATCCGCATCGCGGCTGCCGGACCGCTGGTGAATCTCTTCATCGCCGGATTGTCCGCGCTCGTTTTGCTCGCGGCCATACCGGGCTTTTCGCTTACGGCGAGACCGCTTCTCCATTCGAGCGCCCTGTTGCGAAGCATCGTCTGGGCGAACCTCTACCTCGGCTTGTTCAACCTGTTGCCGGCGTACCCCATGGATGGCGGGCGCGTTTTGCGCGCTCTCTTTTCGCGCCGCGCCGACATGGTTCGAGCCACGCAGCGCGCCGTTCGCATCGGCCACGTCTTTTCCATTCTGATGATCATGCTCGGAATACTGATCAGCAGCCATGCTGAGACGCGCTGGGACGGCTATTGGCTGATGATGATCGGCTTCTTTCTTTTTGCCGGCGCGCAACTCGAAGAGCGCTCGGCGGTATTTCAATCCGTGCTGCAAAGCGTCCGCCTGGAAGAAGTCATGCTCACCGACTTCGCCACGCTCTCGCCCGCCGACACGCTGGAAGACGCGCTCGAAAAAGCCGTGCACACGCTGCAGGACGATTTTCCGGTGGTACGCGGCAGTGACATGGTCGGCGTCGTCTCCAGGCAAAAAATCGTCGAAGCGCTGCGCGCCGAAGGCAACGGATACGTGCAGGCTGTGATGAACCGCATTTTCGAAGTCGCCGCCAAGCAGGAGTCGCTCGCCTCCGCCTTCCGCAAGCTCTCCGCCCGCAATCTCAGCATTATTCCCATCGTCGACGATCAGCATCTTGTCGGAATTGTCACCCTGCAGAACCTGATGCACTCCATGTCGCTCTTGGCCGAAAGCCGCAAATTGCGCCGAGAAGCGCTGGACTCCTAGCGCACTGCCTTGGAGTACACTTCCTGCGCCGCGCGCACCGCGCATCCAAACTCGACCGCGTTCCCTGTGGCTTCGGCGATCACATGTTCCAGCGCGGCCAACACTCCTACCGTATCCAGATAATCGTAGTAGCCAATGTGGGCGATGCGGAAAAGCTGTCCCTTCATCTCCGCCTGTCCGTTGGCCACGACCGCGCCAAACTGCTCGCGGAAACGTTTGCAAATGGCCGTGGAATCGGCGCCGGCCGGGGCAGCGACGGCAGTGAGCGCAGCCGCCGGAGAACGCGGCGCGAATAATTTCAGTCCCAGCGCCTCGACGCCGGCGCGCGTCATTGCCGCACACAACTCCGCATTCGCGATCAGCGCGTCACGCCCCGCCGCGAGGTTGCCGTCCCCCATTTGACGCACGTAATCGAGCGCTGCGGCCAGTCCGGCAAACAGGGAGGTCGCGGGCGTGTATGCGGTCTCCGCCTTGGCCGCGGATTTTCGTTCCTTCCGCAGGTCGAAGTAATACCGCGGAGACTTCGCCCGCTCCATGCGCTGCCACGCGCGCTCGCTGATGGCGCCATAGGCCAAGCCGGGCGGGATCATCAGCGCCTTCTGCGAGCCGCCAATGATAACATCGATTCCCCAAGCGTCTACGTCGAGATGGGTTGTCCCTAAGCCTGTGATCGCGTCAACGACAAGCAGAGTGCCCGGCAAACTGTCGGGCAAACCGCGCACCAGCTTCGCGATCCCTTCGACGTCATGCCTCGCGCCTGTGGAACTCTCGGTCGCTTGCACATAAACGCAACGGATCTCCGGCGTCAGCTTGCGGCGCACTTCGTCCAGCGAAATTGTTTCGCCATAGGGAGCGGTCACCGTTTCCACGACGCAGCCGAACGCCTTTGCCAGCGATGTCCAGCGCTCGCCGAATTTGCCGGCGGTCAACACGAGCACCAGGTCGCCGGGCGAAGTCAGGTTCGAGACCGAGGCTTCCATGAAGCCCGTGCCCGACGAGGACAGCACGAGCACGTCGTTGTTCGTGCCGATGAACTCCTTCACGCCGGCCAGAACGCGCGTGAACAGAGCGCGGAAATCGGCGGTGCGATGGTGCGCGCCATAGGAAGCCATCGCCGTCTGGGCTTGCGGCAGCAGTGGCGTCGGTCCGGGAGTAAAGAGCCTGTTCTTTTTGAGCATGGGAATCGAGAATAAACAGAGTATTCGAAAACGGCAGGATTCGGAAAGAGATTGAAGAGCAGCATCACGTCGGGGCATTGGATTTGTGCCGGCGTCGCGGACGATGGCGCATGTTGGAGGGTAGGGGTTCGTCGTTCGTCGCTAGTCCTTAGGAAAGGCGGTCCAACGCCGAGACGCAGAGTGCGCCGAGGATTCCGCCTGACTACAGATCCTCCGTTTGTTCGGGATGACAATGGGAACTCAATAGAACGCGTCGTACTTTGTAACTACCCAGCCGGAATCTTTCTTTTCTTCGGTCACTGAGAAAAGATCCTTGTAAGTTGTGTCCTGGCTGGGGCTGCTGTAGCGCTGGCCTTTGTAGTGCAGAATCACGAGCGGCGGCGAGTCTTCCCATTCCACCAGGTTCCAGGAAATCAGCGGATGTTGGGCTTCGGAGTTGCAGAGAAAGTCGGCGCGCTTCTTGCGGTAGTCCTTTTCCCACTGGGCGAGGAGTTTGCGGCAATTGCCGTCGCGCATGTCAGCGATAAAGCTGTTGGCGGTGCGTTCGATGGTGCGATCGCGAAACGGATTCATGGTGATGCTGATCGGCATCTGGGTAAGAGGGTCGCGTTCTTCGGAGCGCGACAGAACCGGCGGCTGGTCGCTGAGCCAGTAGAGATAGCCGAGGAACACAAGCACGAGGAGGCCAGCGGGTATTAGTGCGATGGCGAGATGGGTGCGGGAAAACTGCATCAGGAGAAGTTTGGAGGATGGGCGAGGTGAAGGCAAGGTTACTTCAGATACTTCCGTAACTGCTGGCTGAGGGGGCGCGGTGAGGCTTCGGGCCGCGTGGGTGCGGTCAGCGGCTGACTGGCTGCCGAGCTTCGCTCGGCTTGGACAGCCGGGGGCGGCTGTTCCTACGCAGGCGTCTTCACACGGGCGTGTGACGGTCGGCACTGGTTTGTGTTTTCCATATTGGCGGCGTATAGTTGGAAATGGAAACTGTTGTGTCGTAGTGTCAGGATTGTCGAAGCACACCAGTGGGCGAAAGCCCACTTTTTAGTTTGGGGTGAGACTGGCGCGGCGACATGGGCGCAAATTGCTGAAAACATGGCTTTAGATCTGGATAAGGTCCGGCAGATTGCCGAGCGGGTAGCAGGCTCGAGCGGGCTGGAAGTAGTCGAAGTGGAAGTGTGCGGGACAGGTAAGCACCGCATGCTGCGCGTGTTTATTGACCGGCCCGGAGCGGTGCCAGCGGCGGATCGTCCGGACGGCGTGACCCACGAGGATTGCTCGAAGTTCAGCCGGGAGTTCGGGACGATCGTCGACGTTGAGGACGCGGTGCCGGGCGGCTCGTATGTACTGGAGGTATCTTCTCCGGGACTGGACCGCAAGCTGACGAAGGCGGCGGATTTTGAGCGCTTCTGCGGGCAGCGCGTGAGGTTGACGACGCGAGAGCCAGTGAATAACAACCGGCATTTTGAAGGGAAGCTGGAAAGCTTCGAGAACGGAAAGCTGNNAAGGTTGAGATTGAGTTAGGGAACATAGAGAAGGCGAATCTGGTACCGGAAATCTAGGAGCAAGGTGTCAGGTCTCAGGTCTTGGGTCTCAGAGCTTTGTCTCCCTGAGACCTTAGTCCTGACACCTGAGACCTGAAAATCGATTATGGCGAGTGAGCTTTACAACATCATCGAAGGAGTCAGCCGGGAAAAAGGCATTGATCCGCAGATTGTGGTGAGCGCGGTCGAGGACGCCATTGTGGTGGCCACGCGCAAGTACTACAAGACGCAGGAAAACTTGCGCGCGGTGCTCGACAAAGACAGCGGCAAGATCAGTGCCTATGCGGTGAAGTCGATCGTCGAGACTCCGGAGCAGGTGGAAGATCCGAACCTGCAGGTAACGGTGGAGCAGGCGCGGAAAGTGGATCCGGCGGCGGAAGCGGGCGGCGAGTTGCTGATTCCGAAAGTGACGGAAGGGATTCTGGGGCGGATTGCGGCACAACTGGCGAAGCAAGTCATATTTCAGAAAGTGCGCGAGGCGGAACGCGACACGGTCTACAACGAATACATCGGACATGTGAACGAGATCGTGAATGCGACCGTGAAGCGGCTCGAGGGTCCAGACGTGATTCTCGATATCGGCAAGGCCGAAGCGCGCATGGGACGCAAGGAGCAGTCGCGGCTGGAATCGTTCGCGGTGGGCGAGCGGATTCGGGTCGTGATCGTGCGGGTGGAAAAAGCGATGAAAGGTCCAGGCGTGATCGCTTCGAGGTCGGCGCCGGAGCTGGTGCAGCATCTGTTCCAGACGGAAGTGCCGGAAATTTACGACGGCACCGTGGTGATCCGTGCGATTGCGCGAGAAGCGGGCGAGCGCACGAAGATTGCGGTGCTGTCGAAGGACAAGGACGTGGACGCGGTTGGAGCCTGCGTGGGCATGAAGGGGATGCGGGTGCAATCGATCATTCGGGAGCTGCGCGGAGAGAAGATCGACATCATCGAATATCACGAGGATCCGGTCACGTTCGCGGAGAAAGCGCTGCAGCCGGCGAAGGTAAGCCGGGTGACGATTGTGGATGCGGCGGACAAACATCTGGAAGTGGTGGTGGACGATACGCAGCTCTCGCTGGCGATCGGGAAAAAAGGGCAGAACGTGCGGCTGGCGGCGAANNGAAGAAAAGCGGCAGGAAGTGGAACAGCAGATGTCGGCGCTGGTCACGCAGACAGTGACTCCGCTGGAGAATGTTACGGGACTGGGTGAGGGTCTGGTCGAGAAACTGAAGGCGGCGGGCGTGAACACGGTGGAGTCGCTGGCCGATATGACGCCGGAGCAACTGGAAGCGATTGAAGGCATTGGCCCGAAAACGGTAGAAAAAATCAGTATTGCGGTCAATAATTACTTTGCCAGTCTGGATGGCGGCGAGGCAGTGGCCGCAGCGGAACCGGAGAGCACCGGAGAAGCCGCCACCGAAGCGGCATTCAGCGAGGAATCGCTGGCAGAAGGCTCGATAGAAGCGGATGCGTTGGCCGCGGAGCCGGAAAGTACCGGAGAAGCCGAATCGCCGGCAGATGGCGAGTTAGAGGCGGCGAGGTTGGCCGCTGAAGCCGAGCCCGCCGAAGAGGTGCCAGCAGCAGCAGAAGGCGCCGGACCTTCCAGCGAAGAAGCCGCGACTGAAGAAGCCCCGACCGAAGAAGCCGCGGAAGACAAGCAGAGCTGAACTGGGAGCGTGGCGAGTTCGGAGTTACATCCGGACCGAAAGCGCGGGCCTTGTCAGCCGATGGTGACATTGCACAGGGATTTCATGAGGTTAGATATGCGAGCTTAGACACGCGAGATTAGCGGCGCAAGAAGAGGAAACGACGGCGGATGAGTAAGATTCGAATCAACGATCTGGCCCGTGAGTTGGAAGTCAAGAGCAAGGAAATTCTTGACGTGCTGACCACGGTGGGCATCACGGAGAAGAAAACGCACTCCAGTTCTCTGGAAGATTACGAAGCGGAACTGGTGCGGAAGCATCTGCGCGGCCGCTCCGATGCGGCGCCGAGTTCCGCGAAGCCTTCACGTGCCGTTCACGGCGAAGAAGAGATCAAGACCAAGATCGACCTCTCGCATATTTCGCGGCCTGGAGACGTGCTGCGCGCCATCACGCAGCTCAAGGAAGCAGCCGAGCATCCAGCGGCGCGGCCTACACTCAAGAGGCCGGTTGCGATGCCAGGGATAGAAGCGAAGATAGAAGCCCCGGTCGCTCCCGTGGCGCCGTCGAAGATAGTGCCGCCCAAGCCCGCGGGCGAAGTGCCTGCTCCTGCGCCGCCAACACCGAGACTGGTGACGCCGGCTTCGGTAGCGGCCGCGCATCGGCCGTCGGCGGTGGTCGCGATTCCGTCCAAAGTTCCCGTGACGCCACCCGCCGCGATCGCACCGGCTTCGGTTTCATCCGCCTTGAGCACGGCCCCGGCTGCTACAGCCGTCCCGCCGCGGGTTACGACTCCTGCAGCGCAGGCCGGGAGTGCTCCGTCAGCGGCGCAGCCTCCGGCGACTAACAATGTTGCACAGATGCAAACGACGGCGCCGGCGAAGCCAGCGGCTCCGATTGCACCACCGCCGCGAATGATCATGCCGCAGACGGGCCCGCGCCCAGTATACAAAGCGCCTCTGCCTCCGCCGGAAGCGTCCGCGCCGGGTGTAGCTTTGCGTCCGACGCCGGGACGGCCTGTGCCGGGACAGCCAATTTTTCAGCGCGCGGCGCGTCCCCAAGCGCCGGGATCGCGTCCGCCGCTTCGTCCGGGTGAACGGCGGCCGATGCATCCGACGCGCGTGGCGCCGGCGGGATCACGTCCGTTGGGTGTAGGTCCGGGAGCGGGGATGGCGCCGCCGGGACCAACCCGCCCAGGAGCGCGTCCGGGTGGTCCGGCGCGGCGACCGGGACAGAGATATGTGCCGCGAGGCGTGAAGGAAGGCCCGATGAAGGGCTACACTCCGCCGCCGCGGATGACCATTAGCAACGAGCCGGCGCCGATCACGCGGAACATCACGATCACAGAAGGGATCTCGGTGAAAGATCTGGCCGAGAAGCTGGGCATTCGCGCCAAGGATGTAATTGTGCGGCTGGTGGTGCGGGGCGTGTTCGCCACCATCAATCAGACGCTCGATGCGGAACTGGCGAGCGAGATGGCGCGCTTCTTCGGGGCGGATACGGAAGTGATTACCTTCGAAGAACAAGCTGCAAAGGATACGGCTGAAGCGGCCGAGAGCAGCGAGGAAGGCGTGGAAGCCGTCCCACGTCCACCGGTGGTCACGATCATGGGCCATGTGGACCACGGCAAGACGACGCTGCTCGATTCGATCCGCTCGACCAATGTGGCCGGAGGCGAGGCGGGCGGCATCACGCAGCATATCGGCGCATACAAGGTTCGTATCTCGGACACGGCGTCTCCGGCCTACGGGCGCGAGATCGTGTTCCTGGATACACCGGGTCACGAAGCGTTCACGCGTATGCGCGCGCGCGGAGCGAAAGCGACCGACATCGTGGTGCTGGTCACGGCGGCGGATGACGGCGTTATGCCGCAAACGGTGGAAGCGATCGACCACGCGCACGCTGCCGAAGTTCCCATCATTGTTGCGGTCAATAAAATCGACAAGCCGGGCGCGTTGCCGGAGCGGGTCAAGAAACAACTGGCGGATCGCGGGCTGATGCCGGAAGACTGGGGCGGCAAGACGGTGTTCGTCGATGTTTCCGCCAAGCAAAAAACGAATCTGAATCTGCTAATGGAAATGATTTGCCTGACGGCGGATCTGCAGGAATTGAAAGCGACTCCGGGACGCGCGGCGAGCGGCGTAGTGCTCGAAGCGAAGCTGGATCGGGGACGCGGTCCGGTGGGGACGATCCTGGTGCAGAACGGCACGCTCCGCGCGGGCGACAACTTCGTGGTGGGGAACGTGTACGGAAAAGTGCGCGCGATGTTCGACGATCGCAGCAAGCCGCTGAAAGAAGCCCCACCCTCGACGCCGGTGGAAATTATCGGGTTGGAAGGGCTGCCACAAGCGGGCGATCAGTTCGTCGTGGTCACCGATCGCGAGAAGGCGCGCGATATCTCGGAATACCGCGAGCAGAAGGCCCGCGAAGCCGCGCTCGCAAAGAGTTCACGCGTTTCGCTCGAAGGCCTGGCCGAGCAGTTGAAGACGGCGGGCATGAAGGAACTGAATATTATTCTGAAGGCCGACGTGCAGGGATCGGTCGAAGTGCTGGGCGATTTGCTGGGCAGATTGTCGAACGACAAAGTGCGGCTGAAGCTGCTGCGGTCGGGCATTGGCGCAATCACCGAGACCGATGTGCTCCTGGCGTCGGCGTCGAATGCTATCATCATTGGATTTAACGTGCGTCCGGAGCGCAAGGCGCAGGAGCTGGCCGAGCAGGAAAAAGTCGACATACGGCTGCACTCGATCATTTACGAGCTGCAGGACGAGATCAAGCGCGCCATGACCGGATTGCTCGAGCCGACGATCAAAGAAACTTACCAGGGACGCGCCGATGTGCTCGAAACCTTCCGCATCCCGAAGGTAGGAACGATTGCCGGTTGCCGCGTGAGCGATGGACTGATCAAGCGCGATTCCGAAGTGCGTCTGCTGCGGGACAACGTCGTCGTGTTCAAAGGGAAAGTGGCGTCGCTGCGGCGCTTCAAGGACGATGCGTCCCAAGTGACCAGCGGCATGGAGTGCGGTATCTCAATCTCGAACTATGGCGACATCAAGGCCGGCGACGTGATCGAAGCGTTCATGACGGAAAGAATCGCGGCGGAAGCAATCAAGTAACTTCGTCTGCGGAGCGGAGTGTCGAAGACGTTACGAGAATAAAGGGCGCGGCCTTGGAGCCGCGCCCTTGGTCATTTACCCGATGCGTCAGAGTCTACTTGCGCCGCAAGGCCGCGTGCGGATGAAAAACGGGACGAACCAACGAGAGAGCCCGGCGCGACGCTGCCGCAGACGAGGTCGAACTCTGCGCCACGAAGGTCCCCACCGCGATCTGTCCAGCCTCACCCTCGTAGTCCGCGAGAGAGTCCACGTCGATAAAGAGGACGGTTGAGCTGTCGACGACGTAGTACTGCAGGTTTAACGCGCCGAGGGCCGTTCCGAGCGTTCCGTTGGTGGGTGGAGCAACGATCGAGCCGCGGCCAGTCGCAGGAGAATCCGGAATGTAGACGCCGGAGAACGGCGTAGAAAATGGCTGATTGGCGAGGTCGTTTTCGTCCAGTATGCCGGTCATGTTCGCGGTGCTGGAGATGGCGGTGGCAGGACTGCCGGGGGCGAACTGGGCAATGTCGTCGACTTCGACCCAGCCGCTCAACGAGTTGACACCATCATTTACTCCAGTAAGGTTGAGTCCGTAGCCCCCGGAGGTATTGATCGACGTACCGGTTTGGGCGTAGGCAGCGCCGATGGCTAACCCAAGGCTGTCATTCTCCAGCAACAGAACGCCGTTGCCGCCGTTGCTGGTATAGGGATAGGCGGCAAAATTGAACGTCGGTTGTGCCGCGCCATTGCTGAAACCGGTTACGGCCAGTTGGAAGCGGCCCGGAGCGCTACCGGAAGTGGCGGCGGTTGCCGCAACGTTGCTCTGCGTGCTGGCGACGCCGGTGCCGCCGTCATTGTAGTCTTCAATGCCGCCGGTGAGGTTGCCGTCGCCGCTGGCGTCCGCGGTTGCGTAACCACCGGCGACGAAAGGAGACTTGCCACCGTCAATACCGCTCATCGTGAAGACCACCTGACCGGTTGGAAAGGTTGTTGCTTGCGTGAAAGCATCGCCAGAGAGGATGGCTGCCGAGATGTCGGTCTCGATCAATTTCATATGCGTTGAGTCGATCAGCCAGACATCGAAGCCAAACGAACCAGAGTTGCTGTTTAGCTGTGCTGTTCCGTTGGTGGCGCTGGTCAGCGTCAGGTTGGAGCTCGTAAGGAGGCTAACGCCCGCAGTCCCGGTGCCACTGCCGTTGTCGTTGAAGTCCTCCGTGCCGGAGGTGACTGTCCCGGAGGAGTTGAGGGTGAATGCGCCTACTGTGGCAAGAGGGGCATCACCGCTGGAATCGACGCCGGAAAGAGAGAAGGCTAGAGACGCGAGCGAGGCCTGAGTAGCGGTGCTGGTCTGCAGGTCGATGGTACCGCTGCCGCTCCCCGCGTCGTCGAAACGCGAGATCAGTCCAGAGCTGGTCGAGGAAAGAACGAAATCGATGTCAAACGTCAATGCCGAAGTCTTAATCGTCCCGCTGCCACGACCGTCGCTGGTGATGCTGTATGACCCGCTGACGGTTTGGCCCAGAAACACGCCAGGGCTGCCGCGGTCTGGGTCGTTGATGTCAACCGTGCCGGTGAGATTGCCGTTGCCATCGGCCGTTATGGCCCCCACGATGGCAAAAAAAGATTCAGTCTCCGCCGTGGCGTTGACGTCTGTGCCCGATATGGAGAGAACGTAGGTGCCGTTCAGGCTGCCGTTGTTGAAGCCGACGGGGTTGGTCTTGGTAAGCGAACTGCTGGAGCCGCAGCCGACTGCGAAAAGGATGCTGGATATCGCCGCCAGAGCCACGAGCAGGCGTCCGGCACACTTGGTGGAAGCAAGGGGATTCATAAGACACTCCTGTCTTTAGTTCTTTGGATGCGCTAACCCGGATTTTAGAAGGAAGTTTCGGTGGAAAAAATTGGCGGGAAGGTTTCCTCAGGCCTTGGTGACTTCCGCCCGGCTCCGGGCTGGGGCGGGCATGGCGGGCTGCTTGCGCTTTTCGGACGCTTTTTCAGATGCCCAGACTCCCACGCGGTAAAGCAGAAGGATGGCGAGCACGATGCCGTACTCTATGGGCTTGCGGAGATCGGCCTTGACCAGCCAGGTGTAATGCACCACCCCCAGGATCCCCGTGAAATAGATCAGGCGGTGCAGGCGCTGCCAGTTCTTCCCGCCCAAGCGGCGAATCCATCCCTTGGTCGAGGTCAGGGCCAGGGGAATCAGGAGGACGAAGGCGGAGAATCCCACAGTGATAAATCGGCGCTTGGCAACGTCTTTCAACATTTCGTGGATGTCGAAGAACTTGTCGAGCCAGATGTAGGTCAAGCAATGTAAAGTTCCGTAAAAGAATACAAACAGTCCGATCATGCGGCGGACGCCGATCAGCCAGTATTGGCGCGTGATCCGGCGGAGCGGCGTGATCGAGAGGGTGGTGAGAACAAGGATCAGCGTCCAGTCGCCGGTAGAGTGCGTGATGACCTCGATGGGGTTGGCGCCCAGACCATCGTGCAGTGCTTTCCAGACAAGCCGTCCCAGCGGGACGAGCGCGGCGAGAAAGACGATCGTTTTCGTGAGCCGTAGGCGGTTCATTGGAATGCAGAAGTCAAAAGTCAGATTGCAGAAGTAAAACCCTTTCGACCGCCAGATTTAACATCTGCAATTTTACTTCTGACTTCTGCAATGCCTTTCAAAAGTTCTTTTTCAGGTCCATGCCGGAATAAAGGCTCGCCACCTGATCGTAACCATTGAACATCAGAGTCGGCCGCTTGAGAAATTCACCTAGGCGGCGTTCCTTGGCTTGGCTCCAGCGCGGATGGTCGACGTTGGGATTGACGTTCGAATAGAAGCCGTATTCGCCGGGGGCGGACTGCTGCCAGGTATTCATCGGCTGATCGCCGGTGAAGCGGATGCGGACGATCGACTTCGCGCTTTTGAATCCGTACTTCCATGGAAGTACGATGCGGAGTGGGGCGCCGTCTTGATTCGGAAGCACCTCGCCGTACAAACCAAAACAGAGCAGGGCGAGCGGATGCATGGCCTCGTCCATGCGGAGACCCTCCACGTAGGGCCACTTCAATACACTGGTGCGCTGGCCGGGCATTTGCTTGGGATCGTACAAGGTGGTGAACTCGACAAACTTTGCTTTGGGCAGAGGGTCGGCGCGCTTGATCAGTTCGCTCAGGGAAAATCCGACCCAGGGCACGACGATCGACCAGCCCTCGACACAGCGATGACGGTAGATACGCTCTTCGGGGGCGGCCATTTTGATGATCGCGTCGACGTCGAGCACCTGCTTTTTCTTGACCAGGCCGTCGATGGTCACCGTCCAGGGACGGGTTTTGAAATTCTTTGCGAGGCCGGCAGGCTCGTATTTGTCGGTGGAGAATTCGTAGAAATTGTTGTAGTTGGTGACATCCTTGTAAGGCGTTTCCTTTTCCGTGGTGCTGAAGCCGCTTTTCTGGAGGCCATCAATCTTAGCGTTGGCGTGGGCGGTGAGCGCTGGAGCGACAAGATCGGCAAGATCATGGAAGGCGACACCGGTGACGGCGGCTGCGCCGGCGATCGCTGCTCCGGCGAGGAAGTTGCGCCGGTTCAGATAGGTCGCTTTGGGAGTAATTTCAGAAGACGGAATCGCAGGCGGTTTCCCGATCAGCATTGCTATTGTTCACCCCGATTGAAGTACGCGCGGCAGGAAGACGTGGATGTGTCCGATGCCGAAGGCCCACACTTAAGTATAAGACGCAGGAATGGGGGAAAAGTTGCAACCGCTGGGGCGGGATCAGCTCGAAGCGGATTTTGCGGCGGACTTGGGAGCGGGCTTGGAGCGAAGGACTTCGCGGACTTTCTTGGCGAGGTTCTGCAGAGTGAAGGGTTTCTGCAGGAACGCGGTACTGGGGCCGGGCGCGCCCTGGGTGATGACGGCATCTTCCGTGTAGCCCGAAAGATAGAGCACGCTGATGCCGGGACGCAGGGCGAGCAGCTTCTTGGCCAGTTCGCGGCCACCGATGCCGGGCATGACGACGTCGGTGATAAGGATATCGATGTTTTCTTTGAAGGACTCGGAGACGCGCAGACCGCACTCGCCATTTTCGGCTTCGAGGACCTTGTAGCCGCGAGCGGCGAGGGTCAGACGCACCAGCTCGCGCACGGATTCCTCGTCTTCGACCAGCAAGACGGTTTCGCAGCCGCCGGCTTCGCTCTGCTGGGACTGGGCAGGGCTCAACTCTTCGGCGGAATCTTCCACGCGCGGCAAATAAACGTAGAAAGTTGTACCCGCTCCGAGTTCGCTTTGGGCGAAAACATAACCGCTGCTCTGCTTGACGATGCCGTAGACGGTCGAGAGGCCGAGGCCGGTGCCTTTTCCTTTTTCCTTGGTGGTAAAGAACGGCTCAAAAATGCGGGACTGGGTTTCCTTGTCCATACCGTGGCCGGTATCGGTAACCGAGATCACGGCATAGCGTCCGGGCTGGATAAACCGGTGTTCGCGGAAGCTATGGCGCACGGTAACGTCGGAACTCTCCACGGTGAGCTTGCCGCCTTCGGGCATGGCATCCTTGGCATTGACGACCAGGTTCATGATGACCTGCTCGAGTTGGCCGGCGTCGGCGCGGGTGTGTCCGGTTTCGGGTGAGAGCCGAGTCACCAATTCGATATTTTCGCCGATCAGGGGCCGCAGCAGGCGCTCCATGTCGCCGATGACGATGTTGACGTCGACCACCTTGAGTTCGAGGAGCTGCTTGCGGCTGAACGCCAGCAACTGGCGGGTGAGGGTGGCGGCGCGGTCGGCTGCCTGCTGGATGGACTGGACCTTATGGTGCATGGCGCTGCCCTGTTCCAACTGCTCCAGCAACACCTCGGTGTAACCGTTAATCACCATCAGCAGGTTGTTGAAGTCGTGGGCAACGCCGCCAGCAAGGCGGCCGACAGCATCCATTTTTTGCGCCTGGCGAAGCTGCTCTTCGAGCTGACGCCGGTCGGTGATATCTTCGGCGATCAGCTCCAGTACTTCTTCGGGTTCATCGCTTATAGTGGCGGCGCAGCCGCTGAGCCGCACGATGATGACGCGGCCGTCTTTGCGTCTCCACTGAAGTTCCACACCATTCAGGCTGCCAGTGCGGCGATAATCCTCGGCCAGCCGGTCCAAACCCTGGGGATTGACGAAGACTTCGCGCCTCGCATCCAGCTTGAGAAGATCTTCGACCGATCCATGCCCGAGCATGTTGATGAGCGCCGGATTCACGTCCAGGAATCTCCCGCCGAGCGTGCAGCGGCAAATGCCGAAAGCTGCGCTCAAAATCAGAGAGCGGGAGCGGGCTTCGGAGCGGCGCAGCGCCTCTTCATAGCGCTTGTGCTCGATGGTCGCGGCCAACTGCTGCGAAACGAATTTCAGAATCTCGCGGTCGCGCTCCCCGAAGCGGGTGTTTTCGTTGTAAGTCTGGACGACCAGGACGCCAATGCAAGCCGTGCCGCTTTTCAGGGGAACGCCCAGCCAGTCCAGCGACGGAGTACCGATCGATTCCACTTCGCCGCGCCGCTCCAGTTCCTCAAAGACTGCCGGTGTCACCAGCAAGGGCTCGCCGGATCGCAGGATGTACTCCGTCAAACCGCGGCCCAGGGGCTTGGGGGCGGGGGTAGGATCCTCTTCATCGACGAAGTAGGGAAAGCTCAACAACTGAGCCTGCGAATCGTAGAGGGCAATGTAGAAGTTGCGCGCATTCATCAACTGACCGACGATGTTGTGAATGGCGGCGAAAAACTGTTGCAGATCTTCGGCCGACTGGCTGCGCGCCGCAATCGCGTACAAGGCGGCATTCAGCTCCTCGGTGCGCTTCTGCTCGGTGATGTCGCGATAGGAGGCGTACGCTCCAACTCTTTTGCCGTTTAGCGTCACGGGCGAGGTGGAGAGCAGCACCTCGACCAGTGAGCCATCCTTTCGCTGGCGGCGGGTCTCCAGCGAAAGTTTGCTTTCTGTCTTGATGCACTCGGCGATCCACGCGGTTTCCGCATAGCGATCGGGGGGCACGATGAGACGGTCGAGCTGTTTTCCTGCAGCCTCATCCGCAGTAAAGCCGAACAGGCGGGTAAACTCCGCGTTAATGCGCAAGACGCGCAGCTCTTGGTCGACAATACTGATCGCTTCCGGCGCGTTCTCGATGATCTGCTCAAAGCAGGCTTTCTCCACTGTGAGCGGGCCCTCGGCGCCGTAGCCGTTCGTGGGCGAAGTGGCCGGGGCCGGATCGGAGATGTGGATAAGGATCGGCGGCGCACCGCACTCAAGAACGTCCCGCAGCGCCTCCACCTGCGGCAGTTCGGTCGAAGTTGCTGCCGGGGCGATTTTCTCCCCCATACAGTCCTTTCCCACATTGAACTGACGATAGTGAGATGGTAAGCGGGCCGGGTTGTCCGCCGATAGTTACCGCAGTAATCAAGGTTTGAGGCCAAAACAGAAAGGCTCAGGAGGCGTTCGCCAACAGTACGCAGACCTGGCGCAGCGTCAGCTTCTGCTCGTCGGTCACGACCAGAAATTCGAATCCGCAGCGCAGACCTTCGCTATAACGCACCAGGGCTCGCACCTTCATGATGTGAGGCGGGACCGGGATGGGAAACTCGAGGGAAACAACTTCGCCAGCCTGCAACTCACCGCTGAGGGTCGCCCCGATGCCGTCGTCGCCGAGTTCGTTGGTTCGTCCCCAGTATGTGGCCGTCAGGCCTTCGCGAAACACCGACACCTGAATGCGTGCGTCAAAACGATAACGGGGGAAACGCCGCAGCCCCCAGGGGGCTTTCGTTGTCGCCTTTGCGGGGTCGCTCAATCCAGCTTCTCCATTGCAGATCTCCCTTTCAAGAGCTTGATTTCCGACTCGCTTTTCCTAAACGCGAGGAGAAAAGAGGATGAACCTTCGCCGGCTGTGCCAGCTTGGCCTGCCTTAAACTCCTCTGCGATTGTGCTCCAGCGCAGGGCTTGCCCTCAACAGCATCAAAGTGCATGTACCAAGGAAGTCAGCGTTCAGGCGAAGGGAGTGCCTGCCGCGTTGCCACGATTGCGCATCTTTTTTCAGTTGCCTGACTTTTTTCAGTCTTCGACATGGTATTTGAACGGCATTTGGCGGAAATTCACGCGTAAAGCTGCGTAAAGACGCGTGACAGACCCTGGTCGGGGCATCTAACATCGAGGAGTGGGTCTCTGGCGATAAGCGCTGAGGATAGCGCTGACGGAGCCGCGATGGAGTAATCCGAATCTTATGCCTTACCGCTCGAATGCCGCCGAAGCCTGGAATCCCGACCCGCAATCCACGGCGGCACAGCCGGAGATTCCGCTGGATTTGCTCCCGCCGGCGAGCCTGGCGCAGCCGCTCTGGAGGTCGCTCGCCGGCAATCTGCGCGATACATTCGCGCCGACGAAGCTCCCGCCACTCGAACTCACCTCACGGCCCGTCAATGTCGGCCTGCCGCTTGGCGAGCGTCTGCGCCTTTCTTGGTTTCGCACCGTGTTCACCAACCTCGGAGACGTGATCTCGCCGGAAACACTGCCGCCGCTTGAACTTGAATCGCGGCCCGTCGATGTCGGTGAACTCCTCACCGATCGGCTCAGCCACTTCTGGTGGGGCTCGCTGCTGCGAAATCTCGCCGATCGCGTCGCGCCGGAAACACAGCCGGCCCTCAATCTGACTGCCAAGCCGGTTCTGGACATCATCCCGAAATCGTGGATCCTGCTGCCGTTGTGGTCGGAAGTCGTGGACACGCCGAAGGTGTTTTATCCCGACAAGCCGAAGCCGGCCGATGCTGTGAGGCCCGCCAATCTGCAACCGGCGGCGTTGCCCGCGGGAAAGCGGGATGCTCTGGCCGAAGCTCTGGTTAGGGAACCCACCACCGCCGAGTTGCTACGCGATATACGCCGCTCGCGCATTCGGCAGCGAATCTGGATCGGGCTAGCGGTCGCGCAAATTCTCTACATGGCCGCGATGGCGTTAGGGAAAGTCTGAGTGGAGCGACGGGCGTCTCGCGAGCCTGCCCTGAGCGAAGTCGAAGGGTCCAGTTGGGCGGGGACGCCCGGCTATCCACCAGCAATCGGTTACTGTCTCAACCCCATCCAGCCTTCGGCAATCACCATGGAATTTCCGGGGTTGCGAGCATCGTACTTCACTGAGGTCGGCAAGCCGAGCCGGCAGGAATGCAGATTGATCCACTGCCGAAGATAGGTGACGTCCTGCGAGGCCTCATAGGAAACGCCGGCTACGTCGTACTGATAAATCAGCATGGTGGCGGGGCGGTTCGTGGCCGTGACGATTTCCTGTACATCAATCACCGTGCCATCGGTGATGCGCCCAACCGTATTCAGCCAAGTGCGGCGTTCGCACTCGACCTCGTCCGCGTTCTTGGGTTTGCGGCGCAGCAGAGCATAGCTGGCGGCGGCCAGTCCACCCGTGCCCAGCGCAAGTGTGTAGAGACGAAGCGAAATCATTTGCAAAACGAAACCTAAGCCTTTCAATTCACTTTCAGCATAAGCTCGAACCTCGCTGATCGCCAAGGGCACTAAGGTGCGCAAGAATGTACCTTAACTGTGGAAAAAGGTTTGCGTTTGGTGGTTGAGTGAGTCGTGGTTGGACATCATGATCGCGAGCGCCGCTGGACCACCAGCAGGCTACGGGAAGACTCAGGTTTCGTATCGGCAGCCTGTCATCTCAGGAAACGCGCTCCAGGGCGGTCGCGAAGGCATCGAGCGAAAGCGAGCGCAGCAGGTTGCGGCGCAGGCCGCGCTCGACTTCGCCGAGACCTTCCGCGGCGCGCTGCACCCAGGCGAAATCGGCGGCTTCGGACATTTTCTTGAGTTCGCCCAGAATGTCCGTGTTGCGGACCAGTTGCTCCGCGCCGGATTGCAGAAACATCAGGTCTTCGAGCAACGCGTAGAGGGTGCGGAGAAGGTTGTCGATTTTCTCGCGGCCTTCGGCGCCGGAACGGTAGGTCTCGGTGGTTTTGAAGAGGTCAGTGTGGTCGTTGTCATGGCCGCCGTTGTGGCCGCCGAGAGCGGACCTCAGCATGATGAGGGCGTGGTTGCGCGCGGCCACGTAGCTTTCGAGATCGAAGGACAAGGCGCGTCCGACGGCGCCTTCGCTGAGGCGGGCGACCAGCATGCGCTGCCGGGCGTTCCAATCGGGACGAAGCTTGACGAGACGGCTCTCGATCTCGGTGAGAGCGAGCGCTCCCAGGTTGAAGGTCATGGAACGGGAACGAATTGTGGGCAGCAATTCGCCGGCGTTTTCGGTGAGCAGAAAAATAGTGGCGAACTCGGGCGGCTCTTCCAGAACTTTGAGGAGCGAGTTGGCAGCCTCTCTCATGAAGGCCGAACTGGTGAAGATGTAAACGCGTTCGCGAGCTTCCGCGGGGCGATAGTAGATGGTCTCAATCACGTGGCGAACCTGATCGACCTTAATCATCATTTGCGGCGGATCGGGCGGGACGATGAGCACGTCGGGATGTGTCTGGACAAAGAGCCGGGTCTCTTTCTTGTCCGCGTCGCGCAGATTTTCCCGAGCTTCGACGGCTTCGGCGAAGCGGGCGTCGAGGTCTTCCGATTGAGCGATGCGAGTGCAGTTTGAGCAGCGTCCGCAGAAATCGGGCAATCCGCCGGTGCCTCCGGTGCCATCGGTGAACGGCCGCTCCAGGCAATTCATCGCGCGGGCGAGCATAAGAGCCAGCGTGTACTTGCCCGATCCGTGCGCACCGGAAAGAATGACGGCGTGCGGAAAGCGGTTGCGCGCCAGCATCTCGCGCAAGCGATGGATGGTTTCCGGGTTGCCGGCGAATTCAGAAAAGGGCATAGAAGGCGCTGTTGGCTTTTCGCTCTTCGCTAAAAGCGAACAGCGATCGCACTAGATCTTCAGTCTTTTTCCGCACCAACTCCATGATAACCGCATGCGTTTCGCTGGGCGTGCCTCGGGCGTTTACGAGGTGCACTCGCTCGCGGTTCGCGGGCCGCGATGGCCAGGTACGCGTGGCGCACGCGTCCGAAAAAAGCCCGGTTTTCCTGCTCAAAACGATTCTCGTCTCTTTCCGGGCCCCTCTCCGACCGCACACCTTTGTGTTTTCGATTGCGACGCCGCGCGCGCTCCACGCTGAACGCCACTTCGTTATCCAGCAAAGATCGTGAGGTCGGGCTGCAGGTTACCGCAGAGGATTTCGTGCATCTCGAGCACCGGCGTTCGATGCCCAGCTTGCGCCCTCCACCCTGGTAAGCCTCGGTCGAATCGGTGAAGCGATCGCAGAGCACGATGCGTCCTTCGGCGAGCGCGGGCAGAATGACCTCGTGAACGTGCTGGGCGCGAGAAGCGAACATGAGCGCCATTTCCGTGAGCGGAGAAAGCCCCGCGGTGGCCGAGTGCAGCAGCACTTCGCGAATCCTTCTCGCCCGCGGTGGTGCCGCCCGGTTCGCGGGTGACGGTGACATAGAGGCCATGCGCGCGCAGGGAACGCGCCAACTTCTCGGCCTGGGTGCTCTTGCCGCTGCCGTCGAGACCCTCGAAGGTAATGAATTTTCCGCGCGCGGGCACGTCGGGATGATAGCAGGCTGGGACACCAAGCGACGACAGCGGGTGGGGAGCAGGCAATAACAATGGCAATGAGCGCGACTGCCCGTCGTCGTCGAACCGGCCCGGCAGACTGATCTATTGCAGACTAATATATTAGCGTACGGCTCCATTTGGATCGCTATGGAGCGACTCGACAATCTGGAGGGGGAATGAGCTCACGTTTTGGTGTAAGGAACTTTTTTTGTCTCGCAATTTTTCTGTTGTCATCGTTTTCAGTTTTTGGGGCAAATGCTCCAACCATCGTGCTCTCCGTGGACGCGTCGGAAGCGCCGCGCAAGATCTTCCACGCGCAATTGCGCATTCCAGCCAAGCCTGGAACGCTCACGCTCTACTATCCCAAATGGATTCCCGGCGAGCACGGGCCGACGGGGCCGATCACGGATTTGACCGGCCTGAAATTTACAGCTAGCGGAAAGACTCTGAAGTGGCGGCGCGATCTGCAGGAAGGTTTTGAGTTTCACGTTGAGGTTCCGGCGGGCGAGAACGAAGTCATCGCGAATCTCGACTACGCTTCACCCGCTGCGTTTGAGCCTGGATACAGCTCCGGAATGGCGGCGACGGAAAAGTTGTACGTCGTCAACTGGAATACGCTGTTGCTCTATCCTGCCGGCTACGGTTCCGATCAACTTACGTATAGCGCCAGCTTGCGGCTGCCCGAGGGATGGAAGTTTGGCACGTCGCTGCATGTTTCCAATCAGGCGGGCAGCGACATTCATTTCGCGCCCGTTTCGCTGACCACGCTGGTGGATGGTCCGGTCATCGCGGGCGAGTATTTGAAGGTCGTGCCGCTAAGCACCGAAAATCCTCCCGCGGAACTCGATGTTGCGGCGGACAGCCCGGCGGCGCTCGATGCTCCGGAAGAAGTCTGGGAACACTACCGGAACCTGGTGAAGCAAGCGGGAATTTTGTTTGGCGCGCGGCACTACACCGATTACCACTTTCTGCTGACCCTGAGCGATCACGTCGCGCATTTCGGATTGGAGCATCACGAATCGAACGACAGCCGGGCCGAAGAACGCGCGTTGGTGGAAGAGGAAGGACGAAAAGAGACCGCTGGACTGCTGCCGCACGAGTACGTGCATTCGTGGAACGGGAAGTATCGGCGTCCAGCGGATCTGGCGACGCCCGATTACGAACAGCCGATGCAGACCGACTTGCTGTGGGTGTATGAGGGCCTGACGACATACTTGGGAGAAGTGCTCACAGTGCGCAGCGGCGAGCGTACGCCCGAGTTGGGCCGTGACGCACTGGCGCAGATGGCGGCGGATCTGGATCATCGCTCGGGGCGAGTCTGGCGCGATTTGCAGGATACGGCCGATGGCGTTCCCAGCATGCAGAGCGCCCCCAAGGCCTGGGAAGATTATCGCCGCCCGCTCGATTATTACGACGAAGACGTGCTCAACTGGCTGTGGGCCGACGTGATCATCCGGCAGCAAACGAAGGGCGCGAAATCCTTGGACGATTTCTGCAAACTGTTTCATGGCGCGCCCAGCGGTCCGCCCATGGTGAAGACCTATACCTTCGACGATGTGGCGAACGCGCTGAACCAGGTTCTTCCCTACGACTGGCGCGGCTTCTGGATGGAGCGGCTGTCCAATCATGGCCCGGGTGCTCCGCTCGGCGGACTCGAAGGCAGCGGATGGAAACTGGTGTACGACGAGAATCCGTCGGAAATGGATCGCATCGGAGATCGCGATGGAGATCGCAACGGGAAGCCGATCAATGCGCATTACTCGGTGGGACTGCTGGTCGCGAGCGATGGCGCGATTCAGGATACGATCGAGGGGATGGTTGCCGCCAAGGCCGGGATGGGGCCGGGGATGAAGATTGTCGCTGTGAACGGCCGCAGGTTTTCGCCGGATGTCTGGCGCGACGCGATTCGAGCCGCCAAGGCCAGTCCGTCGCCGATCGAGCTGATCGTGGAAAACACGGATTACTTCCGGGTAGTGAAACTTGATTATCACGGTGGCGAGAAATATCCGCACCTGGTTCGGGACGAGTCGAAGCCGGATCTGCTGACGGAGATTTATCGGGCGAAATAGACATCAAGTATCTGTTACTGATTTTGTCATCCCGAGCGAAGCGAGGGGTCTGCATTTCGCTGCGAGCTGCAGATCCCTCTCCTTAGGCTGCGCTCAGGGTCGGGATGACAATTCTTTAAGGATAGGGCTGGTCAGCCTTCCGCGATCGCTGCCACCGGCTCTTCGTCACCAGAAATTGATTCGTCCAGCATAAAGCCGAGAACTTCCTGCGGAATCGGCGCGCTCCACACCGGCGAAAACGACTGCCGATGCAGCGGCGAGGGGCCATGCTCGCGCAAGGCCGCGAGGTGGCGGGGCGTGCAGTATCCCTTGTTCGATGCCAGGCCGTACACGGGAAAGACCGGGTCCCAGGCGGAGATCATGCGGTCACGTTCGACCTTCGCGAGAATGGAGGCGGCGGCGATGGAGGCAGAGAGCGCGTCGCCGTGAATGATCGCCTGCTGTGGAAGCTCGCAATCGAGCCTCACCGCATCGACAAGAAGATGGCTCGCCGCCGGCGCCAGTTGCTGCACCGCATAAAGCATCGCAAGCCGCGAAGCCTGGTAGATATTGATTTGATCGATGCGGGCGGAATCCACGGCAGCGACGGCCCAGGCGATGGAATGCCGGCGAATCAGGAGCGCAAGTTCTTCCCGGCGCTCGGCGGGGAGCAGTTTCGAATCGCGCAGACCGCGAATGCGGTGTCGAGGGTCGTCGTTCTTATAGAGGATAACGGCGGCAGCAACGACCGGGCCGAACAGCGATCCGCGGCCCACCTCATCGACTCCGGCAACGTGTGTCGCGCCTGCAGCCCAAACCTGCTTTTCAAAATTAAGAGTGCAGCGCAGTTTTTTTAGGAAGCGCAACTTGGCCGCGGAGGCAGATATCCTATCTGCGTTCGAAGTCTTCGATTTGGGCGCGGAATTTGATCCAGACTTGGACACGGAAGCTGATCAGCATCTTCGCCGAAGAAGAGGTGGGAAGCAACAGCAGACTTTCGGCCGCTGTGTGGAAGCGGGGCTTCGCCCCGCTTGGACGGGGCAAAGCCCCGGCCCCACACAAAAGCTAACCGCTGCTTATTGTTGTTCGACTTCTTTCAGTCTCGCGGCCTTGCCCTTGAGCTCGCGCAGATAGTAAAGCTTGGCGCGGCGGACTTTTGCTGAGCGCACCACGTCAATCTTGTCGATGACCTTGGAATCGATGGGAAAGATGCGCTCCACGCCTTGGCCGAAGCTGATCTTGCGGACCGTAAAGCTGGGTTGGGCGCCTCGCTTTCGGGCAATGACGACGCCTTCGAACGCCTGCAAGCGCTCTTTTTCGCCTTCTCTGATCTTGACCTGCACCTTGATGGTATCGCCGGGACCAAATTTCGGAATGTCGGTGCGGCGCGATTTCGCCAACAGCTTTTCAATAATCGGATTGCGCATAACGTTTCCTTCCTAACTCTTGCCCTGGATCTGGGCTAGCTTGATCTGGGCCAGCAATTCCTTGTCTTCCGCCGTCAGCGCAACCCGCTCCAGTAAATCCGGCCGGTTGCGCAGCGTTTTTTCCAAAGCCGTTTTGCGGCGCCAACTGCGAATCTCGTCGTGGTTGCCGTTCATCAGTACTTCCGGCACCGCCATACCGCGAAAATCCGCGGGACGCGTGTAATGCGGATAATCGAGCAATCCGCCGGAACTGCACGTGGAACTCGGTCCGTCGCCCGCCAGTTCCCCGTGTTCGGTGAACGATTCCTGGCGCGTCGAAGCCTGGTTGCCCACCGCTCCCGGGATCAGCCGCGTGACCGTGTCCACAATTACCGCCGCGCCCAGTTCGCCACCGCTCATCACATAGTCGCCGATCGAAACTTCGCGATCCGCCAAGTGCTCGCTGATGCGTTCGTCGACGCCTTCGTAGCGTCCGCAAATGAGGACGATCCGGTCGAGCGCCGAAAGTTCCGCCGCCAGCGCCTGGTCGAATCTGCATCCCTGTGCGGAAAGCAGAATCACCGACTGCTTCTCGCCCGCGCTTAAGCGTGCTTCACGCGACGCCACGTCGCCGAACGACTCCAAACATTCAAAGATCGGTTCCGGCTTCAGGACCATGCCCTCGCCGCCGCCGAACGGGCGGTCATCCACGGTGCGGTGCTTGTCTTTCGTGAACGCCCGCAGATCGTGAATGTTGATTTCCACCAGGCCCGTTTCCCGCGCCCGGCGCACAATTCCGTAATCCAGTGGCCCGCGAAAGAAGTCGGGAAAGATCGTGAGGATGTCGATCTTCATTTGCGGACTAAACCCTTTACCGCAGAGGACGCAGAGTTCGCAGAGCGAATCGGTCAAAGATCGAACACACGCGCTTTGCGAACGACGAACAGCGAACGACCATCGACCAACGACTAGTGACTAACGACTTCTTTCTCTCTCTTTCGCTACCGGCGCATTCACTTCCAACAAGCCCTCCGGCAACTTCATTCGGACCTGTTTCTGCTCCAGGTCCAGCTTCTCCAGATACGCCTCAGCGAAGGGGATCTCATAGGGCAACTCCGCTCCCCGCTTCTGCTCTTCACTTCGCTGCTTTTTATCGCGAACTACCAGCAGCGGAGCTTCTCCGGCGCCGAACTGCACGTCTTCAATTTCGCCGATCTCGCGCTGGCCATCGAACACTGTGCAACCGATCAGGTCGCTCAGGTACGTCCAGCCCGGCTCCAACTCGGCGCGTTCACTGCGCGGAAGCTGAAGTTCGGCGCCCACCAGCGGCTCGGCATCGGAAATCGTCTCGATGCCCTGAAACTTCAGCACCAGAAAACTCTTGTGCGGCCAGAGATCCTCGACCGTCACTTCGCGGCGCTGGCCGTCTTTCGCGAGCGCCCACAGCCGCATGTCTTGCCGGAAGCGGTCCGGAACATCAGTGTGTAATTCGACCGCTACTTCTCCGCGGCGTCCCTGCGTCTTGACGACGACCGCCAGGCTAATCCATTCGCCGCTTGCGTCCGGTGCCGCGATTCGACGATCTCCTACTCGACGATCTTCTATTCGATGATCTCGAGCGCGTAGCGCTTGTTCAGCTTCGACCCCGCCGCGCTCAGCAGGTTGCGCAAGGCGCGGGCGACGCGGCCGGAGCGTCCAATGATTTTGCCCAGGTCGGCCTCGGCCACTTCGAGCTCGATGACGGTTTCGTCTCCGTCTTCGTACTCTTCAATAAAAACCTCGCCCTTGGCGTCGACGATCGCCTTGGCGATGTACTCAATCATGGCGCGCGGGCTGACGGCAGGCTCAATCATTCCTATGCTCCTGAACTCGGCTCGTGAATTGGCGAGTGTGGTTGCGGCTAGGCGACCGGAGCGGCCGCAGCCGGCGCGGGGGCAGCCAGCAGTTTCCTGACGCGGTCCGAGAGTTGGGCGCCTTTCGAAACCCAGTGCTCAATGCGCTCCCGTTTCAGGTCGCAAGTGGCCGGATTGGTGCGTGGATTGTACGTTCCCACCACTTCCACCGGGCGTCCATTGCGAGCGTGTTCCTTCTCAATCACCACCACTCGATAATACGGTTGTTTGCGCGCACCAAAGCGCGCCAATCGGATCATTAACACAGACTTCAGTATCCTTTGCCCGGAAGAGTCCGGCGGGTTCAAAGCAACGATGGAAAGACAAACCATTATTATGCCGGAGCTTAGCGGTTTTCGCAATGGGCGGGCAGCTTATAGAAACTCCACGAACGAGTCGGCCACCTCAGCCCCGGCATTATTGGCGATGCGAGTCGCGGAGCGTTCCACATTCTTCATCAGCCCGTCCAGGTAGTCGCGCGAGTGCGAGACGCCGACGACCCCAATCGTCGCCTGATTCCACAGCGGGCCAGGGTCGAGTTCCGCAACCCCCACATTGAAGGAAGCCCGGAGCCGGTCTTTCAGGCTGCGCGTCACCTGCCGCTTGTCTTTCAGCGACTGCGCGCCCTCGATGCGGAGTTCGAGCGTAAGAAAGGCGATCATCAGCCATTTATAACAGCCATTTACGGCCTAAATTCGGGTGAAAACGGGATTTTGCCATATTTTGGGTGCATTCAGCCCCCTTTTTGCCGCAAAAACAGCCCCAACAGCCCCCGGAACCAGGCCCGCCAAATATCTCGTACTTTTCCCTTGCGTTGTGCTACACTGAGCTTGCTAAGTTTGACTCACAGTTAGTTGCAGGTCGGTACCGCCAACCAGCGTCACCCCCTCTACAAGCAGCGAATCACCTCTAGCATATTTCAAGAAACAAGAATAGGAACACCAATGGCAGAACAAGGAACAGTGAAGTGGTTTAACGACGCCAAGGGCTACGGCTTCATCAGCCGTCAAAATGGCGAAGACGTTTTCGTGCATTTCTCCGCGATTCAAGCTGGCGGCTTCAAGAGCCTGCAAGAAGGCCAAACCGTGCAGTTCGACGTGACCAA
>PLIC01000302.1 GCA_003139995.1 Candidatus Acidiflorens stordalenmirensis
ATTTTAACTTGTTAACAACAGAGAACTTTTTCAGAAATCTTTTTTTTCACGGTTTCCCCAAGTCCTACACGCGAACCGTGTACAGCTGCACGAAGCTATTGGCGGAGTGTGCAGCCGGGCAGCGACCAGGATGAGCGGAGCACCAGACGCTCTAACCCAGCGGCAAAGAGGCGGTTGGTCTAGCTTTCGGCTTCTCGCCCGAACTCGCCATCCTGGCTCCGAGTGGCCATTTTCGTTGGGTCCAGGCTGCCGGCCTGTTTGACTACGGCCAGCGTCCATCGCTCAACAAAAATATTTGCTGGGGGCTTGACAAGGGGAGTATACTTTTCCTCATCGTTTGGTCCGCTTATCAGACCACTTGCCTATGGCAACACCGGTTAAATCCGACTTCGAAGTTGTTCGAAGAAACAAGGTCTACGAAGAAGTCGCCAAGCAGATCGAACGTTTGATTCTCAAAAAGCTGCAACCCGGTGACAAACTGCCTTCGGAACGCGAACTGGCGGAAATGCTTCAAGTAAGCCGCAGTTCCATTCGGGACGCGATTCGAAGTCTGGAACTGATGGGCTTGGTTGAACCGCGTCAAGGCGCTGGGACAATCGTTCGCGAACTATCGGCCGAGTCATTGGTCAATCCTTTTGCCAACGCGCTAAAGCGCCGGCAGGAACTGGTCAGCGAGCTTCTGGATTTTCGCAAGATGCTCGAACCGCCGTTGGCTGCGCGCGCCGCCACGCACGCTGCTGCGGACGAAATGTCCGAGATGGAAGAGATTCTGCAACGGCAAGAAGCAACGCTGTCTCATGGCGAAGTCAGCATCGCCGAGGACGCGGAATTCCACTACAGCATTGCTCTGGCATCCGGTAACAGTGTCGTGCTGAAGGTGCTCGACATTCTCATGGACCTGCTGCGCGACACGCGGGAACGCTCTTTGCAGTTGAAAGGGCGCCCGGAAAAGTCGCTTGCAGGCCACCGCCGGATCCTGGCTGCGATCAAGCGCCACGATGCCGAGGCTGCAAAGGCGGCTATGCGGCGGCACATTGAAGACATCGAAGAGATCGTACTTGACAAGCTTTGACCAAGGGGAGATGCCCTTGGGCCGGCTATTCGCGATGCGCAATTCGTGGGAAGGCGATCGCGTTACATTGAGCGTGGCGGTTACCTCTGCCAAGGGCCAAGAGTGAGCCCTCGAGCAGACTAGTCTGGGGACAATCAGATTGACTGAACTGGGAAATGACTGGCCCGTGTGGCCATCGCGCCTCACGAGCCGGAGTCTCTCGTGGAGACGCTATCGGCGATTGCAGAATTCCAGGACGGCGGTCGTGTTCCGCCGTCCGTCTGTCTTGCGGAGCGATTTCCTGGCAGTTCTTGAGTCCGATCATTCATGGCAATCCCAGGCACGCGACGGTCCCAAGCAATGGAAGAAAGCGAACGCGCTGGAGCAATAGCGCCGGGGAAATTGTGCCCTGACGCTTCTGCCTAAATCATAACGAGGGTTGATCATGAGTTACACGGAACTTACCGTTTGGACGCGCGGCATCATCATGGACAAAGAGGGCCGCGACATCGTCAATTCCATCTCCGCTTCCGCCCGGATCGAGGGCAAGTACGCGCAGGCGATGGAGAACTACGTCGATAATCCCGATCGCACCAACGCCCCGACGCGCAAGTATTTTCGCGTGAGCGATGACGTGATCGAGAACGAGCTCACCTACGAAAACGAGCAGCCCAACATCGTCGTACTGGTTGAGGGGACGATGGTCAAGGGTTGGGATTACATGCGCGGGATGCCTCCGGGCGGAACGCTGGTGATCAACACGCACTATACCCCAGAGTACATGATTCGTTTCGTACCGGGTGCCGAGCGGCTGGCCCAACTGGTCTGCGTGGATGCCGCTCACCTGGCCGACCACAAATGGCTCTACTACCGGCTGGGCGAGCTCGGTCTCGACCGCCTTTCGACCGAAGGCGCGGCCGAGCGCAGCAAAGCGATCGCGCCCGATATCGCCGCTCCGCTCATTGCCGCCGTGGTCAAGACTACGGGCATCGTCAAGATGGAGACGATCGAACCGATGATCGCGAACAAGAGGGCATTCGAAATGGCACTCGATCAGTTGCACATCATGAAGCTGAACCCAGTGGCTGCATAGGAAGGATCAAAGGATCACATGTCGACCAAAGGCACACACATCCCCGAGCGGCTAAAGATCCCGTTCGCTGGCATCACACCGGCGCCATCGCAGGAAAAGGGACAGGACCTGTTCCCCACCGGCAATTGGCGTGCCATCCGGCCGGTGTACCGAGATAAGTTGCCACCCTGCAACAACGCTTGCGGAACCAACGAAAAGATCCAGGGTTATCTTGACCTCGTGAAGCGCGGCAAGTATGTGGATGCCTACGCGCTCATCAAGGAAGACATGCCCTTCCCGTCGGTTACCGGCCGGGTGTGCTACCACCCGTGCGAGCAAGCCTGCAACCGTGGAAAGTACGATGAGGCCATTTCGATTCGCGCGGTCGAGCGGTTTCTCGGCGATCTCGGACAAGCACTGACACGCGACGTGGTCAAGGCCGGGGCGCCCAACGGCAAGAAAGTCGCCGTTGTCGGATCGGGTCCCGCCGGCCACAGCGCCGCGTATCAACTGGTGCGGCTCGGCTACAAAGTGACCATTCTTGAGAAATCGCCGAAGGCAGGCGGACTCAATCGCGGCGGCATTCCGGACTGGGTGCTGCCGCAGCACGTGCTTGATCGCGAGATCGAGCGCCTCGTCGAGCTCGGCATAACGATCAAGACCAATGTCGAAGTCGGGAAGGACGTCACCTGGGACGATTTGAAAAGGGACTACGACGCTGTCGTGCTGGCCGTGGGTCTGACCCAACCCAATAGCGTGCGCGCCGAGGGCGAGAATAAGGACGGCGTGCTTTACGGACTGCCGTTCCTGCGCGACATCGGCATGGGCACATCCAAAGTCAAGCTCGGTGCTCGAGTCGCCGTCATCGGCGGCGGAAATACCGCGATCGACTGTGCGCGCGAAGCGCTGCGGCAAGGCGCCGTGGAAGTAACCATGATCACGGTGGAGGCCAACCCCCAAGAGATGCCGGCCGTGCCGGAAGATCTGCACGACATGCTCGAAGAAGGGGTGGAACTGGTGCACGGGCGGGCGATGACCGCCGTGCTCGGCAACGGCAAGGTCGAGGCCTTGCAACTGCATCCGGCGCGCTTCTCCGGCGCCATCAATGCCTCGCCAATCAACGTGAATCGAGAGGTCCCCGCCGAGCGCTTCCACGTCGACCATGTGATCATCGCGGTGGGACAGCGGGCGGCGCTCGATTGGTTGCCCGACGAGTTCAAGTCCGATCGCGGCACGATCAAAATCGACCGCTTCGGGCGTCTCGGCGACACGAACTTTTTTGCGGCAGGCGACGTAGTGCAACTGGGATTGGGTCAACCCCTCATGGTCGTGAATGCCGTTGGCGACGGGAAGCGCGTCGCATTCAATCTGGACAAAGTGATGCGCGGCGAGTCGTTGCAGCCGCGGACGATTCCGGTCGACGTCATCTTCGATTTGAACCGCATGAACATGACCTATTTCCCGCACTTCCCGCGCGTCCATCAGACCTTGCTGGCGCCGGCAAGTCGGCGCAAAACGCAGGAGGAAGTGATTCAGGCGCTCTCGGAAGAGCAGGCGGTCGAGGAGGCCGGTCGCTGTTTCAGCTGCGGCACCTGCAATGCCTGCGACAACTGTTATCTCGTTTGTCCTGAGCCGTGTATTGAACGCCCGTCGCGCTCGAACGGCCTCTATAAAATCCTGGTCGACTACTGCAAAGGCTGCCGCGTGTGCATCGAGGAATGTCCGACGGGCTGCCTCGAGGGCGTGCCCGAACTCGACTTCGATACGGGCGTGGTGCGAATGGACACGGCATTCGCCATCTTGCCGGGATTGCACGGACGGCAGGCGGAAGAGCTGAGGAATCTGGCGGAACGACCAGCGAAAAGCATCTAGAAGCGGAGTAAAACATGGCAACAGTTACTGAAAGCAAAAAGAGAACCGTCCGGATCAACGGCTGCGTCGCGTCGGCCCAAGCGGCTAAATACGCCGATGTCGATGTGATCACGGCCTACCCGATTCGGCCTTACACGGCGACGATGATGGCGCTCGCGCAAATGGTGGCCAATGGGGAGCTCGATGCGGAGTACATCGTGGCCGACAGCGAGCACTCGCAACTGAGCATCGCGCACGGCGCAGCGTCGAGCGGCGCGCGTGTTTTCACCGGGAGCTCGGGCGTCGGAGTGCAGTTCGCCTACGAGCTTTATTCGCCGATCTCGGGCAGCCGTATGCCGGTGCAGATGATGATCGCCGACCGCACTCTCGATCCGCCCGGCGATTTCGGTTCCGAGCATACCGACGCGCTCTCGACGCGCGACATGGGGTGGCTCATGGGCTGGGCGTGCGACGCCCAGGAAGCATTCGACAATCACCTGATGGCCTATCGCATCGGCGAGGACCCGCGCGTGCTTTTGCCCCAGATGGTTTGCCAGGATGGATTCTTCGTTTCGCACATCACCAGTGACGTCGAATTGCCCGACCCAGGCCAGGTGAACGAATTCCTGCCGCCCTACAAGCATCCCTACCCACTCGATCCGCGGCATCCGGTGTCGCACGGCCCGCAGATCATGCCCGAGCAGGGCCCGCCGCTTCAGTTGGAGCGTGCGCGCGCCATGGAAGATTCGATGGCGGTCATTGAGGAGGTCCACGACGAGTTCGCGAACATCTTCGGGCGACGCTACGACCCATGGGTCGAAGAGTTCATGACCGATGGCGCCGACGTCGTCTTTTTCATGCAGGGCGGGCACGCGGTGACGGCGCGTTTCGCGATTCAGCACATGCGCGATCGGGGCGTGAAGGTCGGCCTCGTGCGGCTGCGAACCATCCGGCCCTACCCTACCGATCGTGTGCAGGAAGTTCTCAGCAAGTTCAAAGTAGTCGGCGTGATCGAGACCAACATGGGACTCGGCAGCGTGAGCAGCGGCGGCGTGCTCTACGCGGAAGCTTGCGCGGCTCTCTACGAAAGCCAACAGCGCCCGCTCGTCGTCTCGTTCATGGCGGGCATGGGCGGCGAGGCGATCGTGCTGAAGGAATTCTACTGGATGACTGAGAAAATGACGGAAGCGCAGAAACGCGGGAAAATCGAAAAGCGCACGCATTGGGTCGGATTCGAAGAGTAGATAGAGTATTTGTTATGGCGGGCCTGAAGGTCCGCACTACGACAGTGCACAGTGGTGGTGCAGGGTCTCTGGGCGCTGCCAGTGAGAGGAACCGATATGTCAGCAATTGAAGTTCAGCGGCAGCTGCTGCCGATTCTCGACAGCCCGAATCAGGGGGCGCGTTTCTACAACCCTGAATTACCGTCGTCCGAGCCCTTCGTTCCCGGCCATCGCACCTGTGCCGGTTGCGGGCCGTCCATCCAGTACCGGATGACGAGCAAGGCAGCGGGCGACAATACGATCTTGATCGGACCGACGGGCTGCATGTATGTCGCGAACAGTTCGTACTTGTGTACGCCCTACAATGTGCCCTGGGCGCACACGCAGATTGGCAGCGCGGGCAGCTTCACCGCGGGCGTCGCCGCCGCCTATGAAGCCATGATCCGCAAGGGCAAATGGAAGGGCGCCTATCCGAACATTATCTGCGAGGCGGGCGACGGCAGCGCATCCGACATCGGCCTCGCCTCGATTTCAGGTGCGCTCTATCGCAATCACGACTGCCTGATTATCTGCTACGACAACGAGCAGTACGCGAACACTGGCATCCAGGCATCGTCGCGCACGCCCTATGGCGGCATGACAACCTTCTCCCCTCCCGGCCCGATGGTTCCAGAGGCGAAGAAGCTCTATCCCAAGGACCTCGCCCGCATGATGGCGGCTGGCCATCCGCACTGCTATGTGGCGACCGCGAGCGTGGGCTATCCGATCGACTTGATGAACAAGGTGCGCAAGGGACTCAACCACAAGGGCGCGGCATACCTGATGGTCTACACCCCCTGCCAGAAGGGCTTCGTGTATGAAACACCGCGCTCGATCGATCTTGGCCGGCTGGTCGTCGAATGCGGGCTCTACCCGATCTGGGAGTGGGACCCCGAGAAGCGTCAGTACGATTACAGCTTCCGCCCGCAGAACATGCGGCCGGTATCGGAGTATTTGAAATTGCAAGGCCGCTTCGGCCACCTCCACACCCAGCACATCGCGAATTTGCAGAAGTTTGCCAACGAGCAATGGCAAATGATGGGTGTCGAGCTGCCTGAAGCCTTGCTCCAGGCTGCGGATGCGAAAAACCTGGTCAATATGGCGGCTGCTGAAGAAGCCGTGACTGTGGCGGAAACCGTATGAATACCAAAGCAACCCCTCCGCCTGCCGCTCCCGAAGCGCAGGAAAGCTATATCGTCAGCGAAGGCAAAAAGCGCGGTGCGACGCGCGAGGTGCGGCCGGAAGCGGCGTTTGACCGCTATTACACCGTCCTGCGCGTGCACGCGGGCGACGCTTTGCTCACTGACAACTGGCACACGAACGAAGTGCTGGGCCACGCGCGCTACAAATTCGAGGGCTACACGTTCGCGATGCGCACGCTGGAGGCCTGGGGCGCGATGATCGAGAACGACCAACGCGCCTACTACATAGCCGGCGGGCGAGTGTGGGTCATGGATCTGGAGCCCTCCGCAGGCAAGAAAGCTCGTCTGCCAGGCTCCGGACCCGGCAAGAAGTAGGGCACGCTTGCGCCGCATCCTGCTCATCGACGACACGCCGGAGATTGCCGAGCTTCTGACGTTTGCGCTGCGTGACCGCGGCTACGAGGTCTTTGCCGCGGGATATACCGTCACCGTCAACGAGCTGATTCTGGAGCGGCGCGCCGATGCGCTCGTGCTCGACTGTTCCGCCTTCGATATGAGCGAGTCGCTCTTCGACGCCGTGCGTCACCACCCGGATCACGCCGAGCTTCCCGTCGTCATCATCAGTGACACACCGGAGAAGGCTGACGCGAGCCTCCGTTCCCGGAACGCCCGAAGAGTTTTGCTGATACCGAAACCGTTCACCGGAGCGCAGGTCGGCAGAGCCCTCGATGATCTGCTGGAATGAAGAGCTGCTGGAATCAATATGCCGTTATGGAGCATGAACGAGTGGCAATACCTCGAGCGCGAGGTCGTCGCCGACCCGAAAAGTAGGCAGTGGACTGTGGCGCTGATGGACGTGCTGGGACAGGAAGGCGATCCTGAAATGCCGAACCAGTTGCTCGAACTTCAGTATTCATCGGGCCGGTATTTCACGCTCATCTACTCGGCCACCGGAGCGCTGCAGCGGGAACGCGGCTACGCCTTACTGTCAGAGGCGGAGAACACATACAGAGATCTGCTCGTAGCCGTCATCGATGGCAGCCTCGATCCAACACAACCGGTGTTTCGTCAGGACTTGGAAGATTGACGGTACGAAGTATGACGGCACGAAGATTAACGGGGAGATGAGAGCGTCGGCGTTTAGCGCCTCTCTATCGGCCGGGATCCAAATCTCTCATCACCACACGAAGCACCTGCCCGGTCTGTCGCGCATCGCGCTCGGAAACCGTTGCCTTCGGGCGGCTCTCGCCGCCGGCATCGGCGCGATCTCGATAAGTCCGCGCGACTGCTGGCAGCCGGGCGCACCCGCCGCGAATGAGTCCCGCCCTCTCGGCAACGGCCAGCCGCGTCTCGAACGGCCAATCGGCAATCTTCCCTGCGGGCGCGCCTGAGCCAGCCAGCGCACTCAGTCCCTTATGTTCCAGCGCGTCGGTCACGATGGCCTCCAGGATTCCGCAAGAAGTGCGCAGCGACAGGTCATAGTCCCCTTGCTCGAGAGCGCGCCGGCTATCGGTGTAGGTCTGCTCGACAACCGGCCGGAGCTCGGGGTTGTGAACGAACTCGAACCGGCGAGGCGGCGGCGCCTCCGAAGATGCAGACGATGATCCAGTAACGCCCGGGCCCTCCTCCATCCGGGAGAGCGAGGCAACGGCTTGCTCGAGGACGTCGAGCAGTCGCTGGACGATCTCGGCCGGATCCGCGCCTTCGACCGCATGGCCAGCCGCCGAGCGCACCAGGAAGGCTTGGCTAAACGACCGCGCAAGCCAATGGGCCTTGCTGCCTCCGGACAATTGATTGACCGTTACTCCACAGTCTTCCTGCCAAACGCGAGTGGCCGCGATCACCGAGCTGTTCGAGGGATCAGTCGCCAACCTGTCGCGAAGCTGACGCCCGCGCCGGATCAGGCCATCCAGGTAGGACAGGTAAGTCTCGATCTGCGCTTGCAAGCTCTCATCCATTCGGTAGCTTCTCCCACTACTTGTTGCCGGCGGGCGTCACGGGGAAGCTCGCGGGGCATGACAAGCCTCGCCACGACAAGGCTTCGAGAAGCCCTTGACAGCCCAAGGCGAGGATGTTAAATCCCCTGCCGCAAGTGGTTCGATCAGTGCGCCAGTATATCGCTGGTGCGCTATGAACCGAGAGGTTCTCGTCGCCGCGGAGGAGGTTCACACGAATCCGTCCGTCCCGAGCCAAAGCCTCACGTGATCCAAATCACGTTGATAGGTGATTTCTGTCCTTGCGCCATTTTTGGTTTAGGTCTGAAATGCAATGGTCAGTCATCAGACCAATTCCGATGATAAGCACTGAATCACCAGCGAGAGTCGCGTTCGAGGCGATCCCGAGAAATAAAGTCTACCAGGAGGTCGCCAAGCGACTGGAGCAGCGCATTACGGAAGAGATGAAGCCTGGCGACCTTCTACCCCCGGAACGCGAACTGGTTCGGATGTTGGGCGTGAGCCGCAGTTCCGTGCGGGACGCCATCCGCAGCTTGGAACTGATGGGTCTGCTCGAGCCACGCCAGGGTGTCGGCACGGTGGTTTGCCGTCCTGACGCTAACCCAGCCAATCCCCTGGCTAACGCGCTCCTGGAGAAGCGGAAGATGGTTGCGGAACTGCTCGACGTGCGCAATATGATCGAGCCGCCCTTGGCCGGGCGCGCCGCGCTGCACCGCTCTCGCGATGAGATCGCTGAGATGGAGGAGATTCTCGCACGCCAGGAGGGGAAGGTCGGCCGGGGCGAACTCGGAATCGAAGAGGACTCCGAGTTTCACTACTGCATCGCTCTGGCGTCCAACAACAGCGCGATCTTGAAAGTGGTGGACGTGTTGATGGATTTGTTGCGCGAGACCCGGGAACGCTCGTTGCAGGTGGAAGGACGGCAAGAGAAGTCGCTCGCCGGTCACCGCCGCATCCTTGCGGCCCTGAAGCGGGGGGACGCCGCAGCCGCCGAGGCTGCCATGCGCCGGCACCTGCAGGAAATGGAAAAAATCGTACTGAAGAAATTGTAAAAGAATGGAGGTTGCAAAATGGGCCAGCTATTGGCGGTTGAAGTCGTCTACCGAGGGGTCTTTCAAAAGACCCTGGCCAAGAACATAACGCGTGACATTGTCCTGGCCGCGCACAACGAAGGCAAACTGGGCATTTCCTTTGGCCGTTATGGAGATGCTCCGGAGCGCAATGGGATTCCAGCCAAGAGTTTTGCTATCGTCGCCAACGACGAGCAGACGCTCGAAGCCGGAATGGCGCAATACGAGCCGAAGCAAGTCAACGTAACTGTAGTTCTCGATGAC
>PLIC01000274.1 GCA_003139995.1 Candidatus Acidiflorens stordalenmirensis
CGGGCTTGCCGCTGACGCCGCGGATATTGGGGTTGCTGGCATCGCGGACAATGCCGAACTTTGTGGCCAGCACGATCTGGTCGCGCTTGCCCTTAATCGCGCGTCCGACGAGTTCTTCGTTCTTGTACGGCCCGTACATGTCGGCCGTATCGAGAAAGTTGATGCCGAGTTCAAGCGCGTGGTGGATGGTTGCGATCGATTCGGCGTCATCGCGTCCGGAGTAAAACTCCGACATGCCCATGCAGCCAAGCCCGAGGGCGGAAACTTCAAGACCGGAACGTCCAAGATTGCGGGTTTTCATTCGATTGTTCCTTTCGCAGAAAAAAACGTGGCTAGAGATTTGACGATTAATGGTCTACGCTTCTGCGGGTATAGATGCAATAGCCTGCGGCGAAGGTTCCGGCAAGCGGAAACGTGCCACGGATTGCATCGCTCCCGTTTGCTTTGGCATCCTATAGCGAACACATGATTTTGATTCGCGTACAACCATGAATCGAGCGCCGATCTGGTTTGAACGGAAGTTTGAGTTCACGTTTCCCGTCGAGCAGCATCCGAACCTGTGCGCGCGCTTGCGCGGCACGCCGGCGCGGCTGGAAGAAGTAGTCCGTGGCGCGGCTCANNGAGCTCACTGCGGCTGACCTGAGCAATCGGAAGACGTTCGAAGCGCAACACAACCAGCGCCCGATCGAGGAGATCCTGGCTGAATTCCGAAGCGCACGCTTGCGGCTGGCGAGTCGGGTAGAAAAGATCGACCCTGCAATCTTCGCGCGCGCCCGTCTCCATCCGCGGCTGAAAACACCCATGCGACTGGTGGACCATTTGTACTTTGTGGCAGAGCACGATGACCACCACCTGGCCCACATCTGGGAACTGATCAGCGCAGGCCAGCGGGGAACGCACGAATCAAGAAGTGACCCCGATTAAGTGACAAGGATTAAAGGTTTCGTGCGCGCCAACACCTGGCCGATTTCGACGGCGGCAACGCCAGCATCCTGCAGCGCGCGTGTGAGCGGGCCGGCATCTTCGGCGGAAACCGAGATCAGCAGGCCGCCGGCGGTTTGCGGGTCGAAGAGAAGCGTGCGAATGTCGGCGGGAACCGACTCGGCGTAGCCGACCAAGCATTCGGCGAAGTCACGATTCGCTTTGAGCCCCCCGGGAATGTAGCCAGCGCGGATGCAATCGAGCGCGCCTTCGAGCACAAGAATCTTGGCGGATTCGAACACAAGGCTGACGTTCGAAGCCAGCGCCATTTCGCGCGCGTGGCCGATCAGGCCGAAGCCGGTGACGTCGGTGAGAGCGTGGACGGACCACGTAGGGACAGCCGCCCTCNNCGTCGATCCACTCCTGCTTGGCGACGCCTTTCTTGATCGCCGTCGAAATTACGCCCGTGCCCAGCGCCTTGGTGAACAGCAACCGGTCGCCGGGTTGCGCGCCCTGATTGGCCAGCACGCGCTTGGGATGAACCACTCCCGTGACCGAATATCCGAATTTCGTTTCTTCATCGCGGATGCTGTGGCCGCCGACCACGGTGCATCCGGCCTCGATCATCTTCGACAAGCCGCCGGCCAGAATGCGCTCCAGAATGTTGAGATCGGCTTTATCGGGAAAGCAGACGAGGGCCAGCGAAGTCAGTGGCTTTCCCCCCATGGCATAAATATCGCTGAGTGCGTTGGTAGCGGCGATCTGGCCGAAGGTGTAGGGATCGTCCACGATGGGCGTGAAAAAATCCACTGTCTGCACGAGCGCCGTCTCGGGCGTGAGCAGATACACGCCGGCGTCGTCGGCGTGATCGAAGCCGACTAGCACATTCGGGTCCTGTTGCCGGGCTAATTTCCCAAGCACCGTGTCCAGCGCCGCCGGACTCAGCTTGGACGCTCAACCCGCGGCTTTGACGGACTCCGTGAGACGGAATGGTTTCACGTCAGGCACGACGCCATTGTAACGGAGGTGAGATGTTAGAGGTCAGAGTGTAGAAATAGCTGCGAGCTGCGAGTGTTCTCGCAGCTCATAGCCCGAAGCGCTTCTGCCTACTTTGTATTGACCTGCGTGATCTGCAGATCGGGATAGGCGTGGTTCCACTGGGCGGAGATGTTCTCAAAGGTCAGGCGGAAAGGTTCGCTCTGGCCGGGCGCTAGCGGCGACAGGTTTAGGTCCACGGCTTCGTCGTAGGGTCCGCCGGTCCGCAGAACGCGGATGGGAAGTTCCTCGCGCTGCGCCATCTGTCCCATATCGTCCTTGAACGTGACTTGCACCTCGGCATGAATGACGGTCTTATCCCCGGTGTTGGTGATGGCGCCATCGAGATAGCTGACGGTTGCGCCCACAAAATTCTGCGCGGCACTGGTCTTCAAGTCCGAGAATTTCAGGTTTGCGGCGTACGCTGGAGGTGGGGCGGGTTTTTTCTGCTCGGCGCGGAAAATCATCGCGAGAATACCGACCACTATTCCTACGATGACGATCCCGACGAGGATCGGACGCAGGCTGGAATCTTGCGGCTCCGTCGTGGGATTTGGGTTCGGCTGGGTCAGGCTATCCATGGCGGGATTGTACTACCGCTGACTGCTTATGGTGATGACGCTGGAGGCGAGGCCGATCTGCGCTCAGGGCAGGCTCGCGAGGGCGCCCGTCCCTGCACGAGCGTTTTCCTAGCGGACGCCCACTTCGGCGGACGATGCCTTTGAGTCGTTCCCCGATGGCCGTGAATCGGTGACACGATAGTTGTTGTATTCAATCGTCAGCGTGGCGCGCCCTCCGAGGCGAATGTAGCTAATAGACTCGTTGCGCCGGGGAAGCCAGAAATCCTGCACTTTCATGTACTCGTGATGAATTTCGCTTTTCTTCGTCCAGAATGAAGGATTCTGGGCCGGCTCGGCGTCAATCCGCGTCACGGCGAAATCGGTTCCGTCGACCCACACTTTGCCACGATAGACGTACTTGCTCTTCACCTTCGGGTAGACGGCGAGCACGTATTCGCCGCCCTGGACCGAGGAATTGACGCCCGAGGACTCGAAACCGATGAGCGCGAAGTCGTAGTTGTTGCGATTCAGCAGGGTACGGGCGCGCATTTCCGGCTCTGCGGCTTCTTTTTCGCTCTCCAGCAACCGTTTGAACACGCGATCGGTGATCAGCTTCGATCCACTTTGGGAGATGATTTTAAAGCTCTTGGTGGAAGGGCTGTCGTAAGTGGCCTCCACGGTCATTTCGGCGTCGCGACTGCCCGGAAATCCGCGATAGGAAAGGCGATAAACGCGGGTGGATTCGCAGTGGCGCAGAGCCTGCGCCCGCTCTACATCTTTGCGAACGAGATTATCCACGACTTGGTTAGCCGAGAGTGGCGCGGTAGTGATGGAAGGAGGGAGCGGATCGGAATCAGCGTCGGCCCAGAAGGCGCCAACCAGTATGGTCGCCAAAAATAAAAGTCTGGTCGAACTTTGGATTGAACTCTGGATCGAACTCAGGACTGTGCTCATGCATCATCCGTCCGAGGGCCAGCTTATCATGATCGCTGGGTGTCCCCGAGTGCTGGGCGGGCCTGACGGCGGAGCGGCTGCCACGTGTCAAGATTTCGGCATCGGGTTTGGCACCGACCGCGCAAAATTCTCGACGCATGGGTGATTTCACCCACTTTGAGCAAGCGGGCCGCCAGGCCCAGGAAATGTTTTCAATTATTTGTGGAAAAGATTAAACGGTCGGACAATTGCTCCCGGATAGCGCAGCAAGGAGCCCTCCCCCATGTGGATCCGTGAAAGCGAAAGGTATGTTCATTGGAACTGGATTGCGATCTTCTCCTACACCGCATCGCTGGCTGTCAGTCTGGCGATTTGGAGAGGTCTATTCCGGGCCGTGCAGTTCCTAGTGAAGTAAGACGGGAAGCCAAGCCGTAAGAACTTGCCAGCGCTTCGTCGGCTGAGCCCGGAAGCCGCTGGTGCCACGCTGCGAAATTACCGGTCGTTCATTGCCGCTCTTTCATTACCGATCGTAGTGCAGCAGCGAGAACACGTCGTACTTCGCCAGTTTCTCGCGCCCCTTCAAGAAGTCGAGTTCAACCACAAACGCCAGTCCCGCAATCTGTGCGCCTAGGCTGCTGGCCAGTTCGGCCGTTGCCAGCGCCGTTCCGCCTGTGGCCAGTAGATCGTCCACGATCAGAACGCGCTGACCTTTGCTGATGGCGTCTTTGTGGACCTCCAGCGAGTTGTTACCATATTCGAGCTCGTAGCTGACCTTCACCGTTTCGGCGGGCAGTTTTCCCGGCTTGCGGACAGGAACGAATCCCGCATTCAGCCGGTAGGCGAGTGCCGGGGCGAAGATAAATCCGCGGGCCTCCATGCCGAGCACCAGGTCGATCTCTTTGCGGATGTAGTGTTCCGAAAGCGCGTCAATCAGCCGCGCGAAGCCGGCTTTGTCCTTGAGCAGCGTGGTGATGTCGTAGAACAGGATGCCTTTTTTCGGGAAGTCGGGTACCTCCCGGATCAGCTTTTTCAATTCGTCACAATCTACTGGCTTGGTCGTCATCTTATTGAGTTAAGCTCCTCGAACTTGAAATGAACCGAGTCCTGCGACCGGCTCGGCCTCGGATACTTCCACGTCATCTATGCGCGCCGCCCGCGGGCCTTCGCGCAACCGCGAGTGCAATCCCGCCAACTGGTCGCGCGTCCCCTGGGCCAGCACTTCAACGCTGCCATCGGGATTGTTGCGGACCCATCCCGCAATTTGCAAGATGAGCGCTTCCCGCTCGACAAACCAGCGAAAGCCGACGCCTTGGACACGTCCGCGCACGACAAAGCGACGGGCTTGGGTGGAAGTTCGTTCAGGAGACATTTGTAATTTGTGATTTGTAATTTGCAATTGGGAAACCGGACCGACACATGGGTTCAATTACCAATTACAAATCAATTACACATTCCTACGCTCTCGACAAATACGTTCCTTCCGCCGTATCGACTTTGATTTTCTCGCCCTCGTTAATGAACGGCGGCACCTGCACGACGAGGCCGGTTTCGGTCTTCGCCGGCTTGGTCACACTCGATGCAGTTGCGCTCTTCAAGCCGGGCTCGACTTCCACAACGGTCAACACGACGGTCTGCGGCAACTCGATGCCCACGGCTTTGCCATCGAAAAACTCCACCTTGATCTGGAGATTCGACGTGAGGTAATCGACCGCGTCGCCCAGCGTCTCGCGGGTCAGGTGGGTCTGCTCGTAGTTGGACGTGTCCATGAAGTAGTAGCTGTCGGCATCGGCATACAAAAACTCCATGTTGACCTCATCGACGTTGACTTTCTCGATCGGGTCGGGCGAGCGGAAACGGTGCTCGAACATGGCGCCCGTACGCAGGTTGCGCAGCTTCGCCTGGATGAAGGCGCGCAGGTTGCCCGGCGTGCGGTGCTCGACGCTGAACACGGAGTGCAAGTCATTGTTGTGTTTGATGATCATGCCCGGACGGAGCTGGGTCGCTGGGATCGACATTGCTGGTTTGCATCTCCTTCACTCTGCTAGGAATTCTGGGCAGCGGGGCAGGTCCGGGGTCCCCAGCGGGCCCGCTTTTGGCCTGCTGGGATGGAGGTCGCCGGGGCTTCCGCCGCACTCGGGATCAACAATTCATTTTACACAGGCGGAGAGGGTTGTGGAAACCGGGTGACAGTAGGTGCCTTCGGCTTCAACCGGAGATAGCAATTCCAGCTTGGGCTGTTTCGCAGTGCGATGGTGGCTATGGTGCAGCAGCTGGATGCGCGCAGCTTCTTCTTCTATCCGCACCTGATCGTCTCCACGTTTTCTGCGCTCATCCTCAAGGTATGCCGGAATCGTTTTAGTTGTCATGGCCGCAGTGTGGCAGAACTATCCACGACCAAGCTGTCCAATTTTGGCCACTCTCAATGAAGCAAGGTTTCAAAGTTTCAAGGTTTCAGAGTTTCAAGGTTCGAAGCATCCCTCATGGTGTTCAGACCTTGAAACCCGGCTCCATTGGCCGCTGAACTTCTCAAAACAATCCGAGGAAGTGAGCAATTTTGAACAGTCACACGATGGTGGGGAGACTAGTGTACAACAACTGCTTAACGCGGCGTCCCCTGAAAAGGCGGACAGCCCTTTGGGGCAGGCGTGGGTTAGTGTCGACCGGGTGGGCGACGTTCGACCCCCACGCGTGCCCCAGTCTTCCGTACTTTAGTGAACCGACGGACCCGACGCGCGCAGCTACCGAATCCTGGGGGTAGTGTCCCAAGAGTGCGTTCGTGATTTCACGATCGGAAATTCGACATGGTAACGTTTCGGTGCTGTGACTGTCGCCGCAACAACGCTCATCTTTCACGAAAGCGCAGTGTGTTTGAACGCGTGCTTTTGCTGCTATTTTTGCTCCGGCCTGTGCGTTGTGAACACTGCTTCCGGCGTCAGTATGTGACCGTGTTGTGCCAGGTGCCAGAGCGTCCGCAGCATCCAGACCGTCTCCGTCGTTGCGGCGGATGGCCCCATCCCCACAAGAATGGCCAACCAGACAGGGCTGAGATATCAGCCAAAACAGCGGAAAAGGAGTTGATCAAAATGGACTTCCTCAGATATCGGCACGTTTCCACAATTTTGCTGCTGGCTGCGCTCGCAGGCTGCACTCAGCAACAAAACACTCAGGACCTGAAAGAGAAAACCGCGCAAGCAACGGCGGAGGTGAAGCGCGATGCCAACGCTGTGGCGGCAGGGATACGCGAGGGCTGGAGCCGCGACCAGCCACTCGATTTGAACACTGCCACAAAAGAGCAGTTGCTGAGCCTGCCGGGCATGACTGCGGCGGAAGCAGATCGGGTGATTGCGGGGCGTCCCTATAAAGAACCCGGCGAAGTGGTGACGCGGCGCATCATGCCGAAGACCGAGTATGACAAAATTGCAGACCGGGTCACGGCCAAGAAATGACCGCCCGAGTCACGGGCCACTTTGAAACTGACCCGGGCCGTGCTTTCACATCTTGGCATGTCCTGGCGCAGAGGACCTGCCGGCCGTTATGGGGCTAGAATGGAGATGATCAGGAGGTTCATATGCGCATTGGGAAATACGAGAGTTCGGAGGGTACAGTCGGCACAGCAGTTACTTTTCTGCTGATCGGGCTTGGCGTGGGCGCCGCCCTCGGTCTGTTGCTCGCTCCGAAGACTGGGCGGCAGCTGCGGAAAGACCTGCGGCGCTCCTGCGATGACGCCCTGGGAACCGTCTCCGACTGGACGGACGAAGCGAAAGACCGTATCGAGAAAGCGGTCGAAAAAGGCGCCGATTTCGCCGACGAACTGCGGGCCAAAACCGAGCCGCTGAGCGATTTGCTGCGCCGTTCGTAAATCGGCGCAAAGCTCGCGGACAGAATCATCACAACTACGATTTCTACGTCCGCTCCTTGCTTGCGTGAGTCGTTAGTCGCTGGCAACCCACGGTCTTTGTCAAACGCGCCATTCGCGAATAGCGAAGAGCGAACAGCCAGCCGCCTCACGGTTCCACTTGAGTTTCGTCCTCAAGCGTGCGCTTCTTCTTGTGCACACTGCGGATCACAATGCCCACCGAGAACCGGAAGTTGTCCTGCTTCTTATTGCTGAAAGAGGGAAACTTGGCGCCGGTCTGGAAATAATCGGCCTTGAACCGCAATGCGAAACGCTGATTGATCTTGCGGTCAGCGCCGCCGCCGACCACCAGCGCCCGGCCAGTGCCGACTTCCGTGAAGGTCGCACCCTCACCGGTTGCCTGGCCCCGCGTGCCCTGATGCCCATACATGAGCTCGCCAAACGGCGTCCACCGTTCATACTTGCGGCGGGCAAATTGCACGCCGTATAGAAAGTTGTACTCTCGCGTGGCCACGTCGAACGTGGGATAAGTGCCCGGGCAGAATCCGTTCTGCCCGCCGCACGGGGGAAATGGCGCCGGCACGCCTGACGGGATTTTAGAGGTTCCGAAGTATTGTCCGCCCTCCACTACGATCCCGAGCCAGCTGGCCGCGTTCAGACCGAGAGAAGCGTCCCAGCCGGGCAGCCCCGCCCAGTGTCCGGCGTTGAAAAGGCCAGCCTCGGCGTACGAACCGCCGCCAAAGAATTCGAAGCGCGGATACTGGGCCGCATGCACGGGGTTGGCGGTCGGAGTCGGAGTCGGAACTGGCTCGGGGGCTGGAGCTGGGGCCGGAACTTGATCTGTGGTCGGGGCCGGAGTTGGAGCCTGCGTTGAAGCCTGCGCCCACGACATCACACACAGCGCAGCCACGCTGGCCAAAACTCCCAGGTATTTCCTCACGATTCCTCCTTGAAATGCAGTTGCCAGTGCACACTTGCCAGTACCCAGTCCGGAAGCGAATCTCTCTTGCCCCAGTTGGACGCTCAATGCGCCCACAACATCTTCCGTCTCGACACTGGATACTAGGCTACTGGCTGCTTGGTACTGGCTTTCCGAAAACCGTATTGTAGTAAAGCCGGACATTCCCGCATGTTCCCTGCTCGGGCGAATAGACCACGCAGGTATCAAAGGGCCGCGAATAGACGTGCAGCGTCACGGCGCGCTGGTTCGCTTCCCGCGGATTCATCACCCGGTGCACCGGTTCCCGCGGATCGACCGCGCACGGATTGGCCGCCGTCAGCTCCAGCGTGTTAGATGCCCGCAACCGGCACTTGCCCGCTTCGATATCCTGAAATTCGACGCGAAAATTTTCGACCAGCAGCTTTCCCACCGGCGCCGCCATCCAGCAACTCTGGTCGCGATGATTGTGCACCGAACTGCCCTGTCCAATCTCCCAGCAGATGGCGATCAGCTCGTAGAGGTCGGTTTTGTCGATCAGGTTACGCGTGTAGTGCTGCCGGTTCCAGCTCAAATAGCGCGCGAGACTGACTTCTTCGACAGGCATTTTCGCGAGCAATGAAAGGATCTCCTCCGTTTTATCGAAGGCCGATGCGGGAAACGCGCGAAGTTTCCCAACCAGTTCTTCGATCGGGACCCGCGGCGGTGCTGACAGCTCACTCATAGATGTCTCCGGCATGGATGTATCCGGCAAACTATCGAGTATACCGTGTGGGACTCTATACAATCTTCAGAAGACAGTTAAATGAAATCCATGGAAATCAAGCTGACGGAAACCGAAGCGCGCGTGCTGGGTTCGCTGATCGAAAAGGACATCACCACGCCGGAGTACTATCCGCTGTCGCTGAATGCGCTGGTGAATGCGTGCAACCAGAAATCGAACCGCGATCCGGTGATGCAGTTGGACGAAGACGCGGTGCGCGACGCGCTGGATGGCCTTCAGGAGCAGCGCCTGGCTGGGCCCGCACGCGGCGCCGACAGCCGCGTTACCAAATACGAGCAGCGCTTGCAGGAAGTGTTTAACTTCACGCGTCCGGAGATTGCAGTGCTGTGCGTGCTGCTGCTGCGCGGTCCGCAAACGCCGGGCGAACTGCGCGGACGCGCCGAGCGCATGCACCGCTTCGAAGCACTGGAGGATGTGCAAGCGGCGTTGCAGAAGTTGATGCAGCGCGAGCCGCCACTGACGAAAGTGCTGCCTCGACAGCCCGGAACGAAAGAACCGCGATATGCACATCTGCTCGCCGGAGATGTGGTTGTCCCGGAATCGCCATACGCCGCAGAAGCCACCGCCAGCCGCAATCCGGCAGATGCCGGGCGCATCGCCCGTCTCGAAGAAGAAGTGGCCGACCTGCGGAAAGAAGTCTCGGAAGTGAAGGATCAGTTGGAGAGATTCCGGAAGCAGTTTGAGTGAATCTCACCGCCGAGACGCCGAGAAACCCAAAAACGGTTTTTTGTTTTCTCTGCGGCCTCGGCGTCCTGGCGGTGAAAGAGCCCTACAGCACCGCTCCTGCGCGTACCCAGCCGCGCCCAGCGCCGAGATGCTTTCGGCGATGTGGCCCGGGCCTCGGGTTTCCATGCGGACCAAAGTGAGTCGCGCCTCACCGGTCCTCTGCGCGACTTAACGTATCGGCGCTGCACCGAGAAACGAAGGGAGTAAGGGTAACAGGTCCAAGTACAACTTCCGTAATGGCACTTTAGGACAGGGGCTAGGCCCCTTCGAAACCTATGCAACGGTGAAAAAGCCCGTCAGAATGGGGTTTTAGAGGAGTTCAGCCCCTGGGACTCATGCCTAATTCGACCGGCGCCGCTCTCGCCCCCCTCCCTGTCCATCGGAAGACGGCTGCGCGCGTCGCGCTGTTTGATTTGCCCGAGGCGTCCGCGCACCTGGTGACGGAGTGTTTCCGTCAATATGGAATCGAAACGGTCTCGATTGCGCGCGAACACGCGGATCGACTGCGACGCGAAAAGTTCGAGGCCTGCGTCTTGCCCCTTGGAGAAGACGCCGGCAGCATCATCGAGCTGGCGCGAGGCTCGGCTTCCAACAGCCGGATCGTCATTTACGGGCTGGGCGGGACCGCGCAGGACGCTATGCGTTATTCAAAGTTGTGCCTCAACGCGGTGTTTCACGAACCGTTGGAACGGTCGGCGGCGATGAAGCTGGTGCGCTCGACTCGAATGTTGGTGCTGCACGAATTCCGGCGCTACGTGCGTATCCCGGTGATGACGGAGGTCGGGATCGTGACGAACGACGGTGGCCGCATCACAGCCACCAGCCAGGAGATCAGTTCGGGGGGGATGTCGCTCAAGGGCCATCACGTGCCCGAACAAGGGAGTCTGGTGGAAGTGTCGTTTTCTTTGCTGACGCTGCCGCGTGTTTGGGTGCGCGGGTACGTCACGTGGAAGAAAGGCACCAACAGCTTTGGGATTCGCTTTGACTCGACCGACGAGCGGCGGCAACGGCTGAAAGAGTGGATCGTGGCATATCTGGAAGCGTAGGCGGCCCGCTTTCGGCTGTTAGCCTTGCAGTGAAACCTTTCCCGCCCGGCTACAATATCTTCGTGAGTTCTTCTTCCGCCGCCGTCGGACCTGAGCAGCCCTCCGTTTTAGAAACGCGCCGATTCTCGCTGTGGCAAAGGATTCTTTTGTGGCTCATCAGTTGGGCAAGCTATCTGGCGATCTCGCTGATCGGTCCGACTCTCCGCTATTCAATATCGTGGGAGGAGCCGCCTTCGCCGCCGGACGCGACTTATGAAAAACCAGTGATCTACTCTTTCTGGCACCGCGCCGTGTTCCCGAGCGCCTGGTTATGGAGGAAGACCGGAATCGCGGTGATGGTGAGCCGCAGCTTCGACGGGGAATACATCGCTCGGACCATTGAAAAACTTGGCTTCGTCGCGGTGCGTGGATCGAGCAGCCGCGGCGGCTCGAAAGCCCTGCTCGGCTTGAAAAGCCAACTGGAACAGGGCAACCTGGTTGCGTTTACGATTGACGGTCCGCGCGGCCCGAAATACGTGGCCAAACCGGGCCCGGTGCTGCTGTCGCGCGCCAGCGCGCTGCCCATGGCGGCGTTCTACGTGGCGCTCAGCGATGCCTGGGTACTGAACACATGGGATGCGCTGATGATCCCGAAGCCATTTTCGAAGGCGCTGGTGCGTTTCAGCGCCAAGATGCGAGTTCCCGCCGAAGCCGCCAATGCAGAGGATGCAAAGCTGGACGCGCAAATGGCTGAGTTTCACCGGCAGTTGCAGGCTGCGCTCGAACGCGTCACCCGGTTCGCCGAGGAGCACGTGGCGCGAGTGGGATCGGCGGAGTTCCCCATCATCAAGGGCTAGCGTTTGACTTTGCATCGCGCCGCCCGGTAGATTTGTTGGGCTGCTGTTTTTGCTCTTTCTCAAAATTAGGTTCGCGCATGATCGTAGGCCGGCGACACGCTGGCGCTATGGGAAGCGGGTGCAAATCCCGCGCTGCCGCGCAACTGTAAGCGAGGAAATCGCAATCGGCCACTGGGGCAACCTGAAAAGGGAAACCTGGGAAGGCCGGTTGTAGTAACCGGATGCTGGGCCAAAGCTCACATCCTGACTCGCAAAGCCAGGAGACCGGCGTGAACCGCCCACACAACCCTTTCGCGTGATAAAGGAGACGTGCATGCGGTTTTCTAGTGTATTCGCTAGTGTTTTTTCCCTGTTCACCATCTTTTTGACAACCATCTTTCTGTCAACCATCGCTTCCGCCGAAATCAAAATCAAAGTTGTCGATCCTCAAGACGCTGCCGTTGCCGGCGCGCAGGTCCAATTGCTCGAACTGGGCAAGCCCACCCCGGCCTCCGTGCAGAGCACGTCCGCCGAGGGGCTCGTGATTTTTCGCGAGTCGGCCTCAGGGTCTTACCGTGTCCAGGTGTTGGCTCCGGGCTTCGCGGCGGAGACGCTAGACCTCTCCCCAACTGCTGAAACCACCACGATCAAGCTCCGCCTGGCGACGGCAGCGGAAACCGTGGTGGTGACCGCGACCCGCACTCCAGTGCCGGGCGAAGCCGCGGGCGCCGACGTTGACAGTCTCAGCAGCCAGCAGTTGGAAGCAATGCAGCCGGTGGACGCGGACGACGCCATGCGTTTCCTGCCGGGTGCGGTCGTGAATACCGCGGGGCAACGCGGCGGAATCTCGTCTCTCTTTGTTCGCGGCGGCGAATCCACTTACAACAAAGTGATTGTCGATGGGGTCGCCATCGATAACCCGGGCGAAACGTTTGACTTTGGTACCCTGCCGCTGGCGCAAGCGGATCGTCTGGAGTTTGTGCGGGGCGCGCAGAGCACTTTGTACGGCTCCGATGCCATGACCAGCGTCGTGCAGGTGTGGACGCGCACCGGAAGCACTCCCGTCCCCGAACTCCGCTTTGGCGCCGATGGCGGAAATTTCGGAACTGCCAACGGCTACGCGTCTCTGGCTGGCGCCCACGGACGCTTCGACTACAACTTTTTCGGCGACCAGTTCAACAGCAACGGGCGGGGCGTAAACGATGCTTACTCGGATTCGCTGGAGGGAGCGAATGTCGGAGTTGCGATTACCGATCACGTTGGATTGCGAGTGTGTTTCCGCCATTCCAACAGCTACACCGGAGTACCGGGGGAGTGGAGCTTCAACGGCGATCCACTTCTGGCTCCCAATCCCAGCGAGTGGTCGCACCAGAACAATATTCTAGGAAGCGCGGAACTTACCGTGGCAGCGCCTTCGGGATGGCAGCACCGCTTCACTGGCTTCGACAACCTCTATCGTTACACTGACGTGAACCTGAACAGCAGTTCCGCCAGCTACGACGACTATCCGGATCGCTACGACACCCACGTCAACCGCGTGGGATTCGAATATCAGGGAGATCGCTCGGAGCGAACCTGGGCGCACAGCACCTTTGGATATCGCATCGAAAATGAAAATGGCGTTGTGAACGACCTTGATTCCCCCCCTCCCGCTCCCGGGCAGCGTTTGGATCAGGATGCATATTTGCAACAGCAGTTCACGCTGGGCAGGCTCTCGGCCATCGCGGGCGGACGTTTCGTTCACAGCAGCGCATACGGCAATACAGGCGTGCCGCGGGTTGCGCTGACTCTGCTGGCTTTGCGCGGCGGAGAATTGTTTTCTGGAACGCGCCTGCGTTTTTCCTATGCCACCGGATTTATGGAACCCGCCCTCTATGAGACTTTTGGCGATGTCGGATATGGCTACGCCCCGAACCACGGCCTGTTGCCGGAGCGGACGCGAGCCTTTGAAGCCAGTTTCGAGCAAAAAATGTTTGCGGGCCGCTGGGCCCTGGGCGCAACCTACTTCAACAATCTTTTCCATGATCAGATTGAGGCTCTGCCCACTCCGACGGGCGTGTACCAGTTTTTCAACCTGGAACAATCTTTCGCTCAGGGCGCCGAATTTGAGCTGCAAGGAAGAATCCGCTCGAGATTGTCGCTGACCACGGTCTACACCTACACCTCGACTGAGATACTCGAAAATCCGCAGTGCACGCAGCCAAATCCTTGTGGTTTCCCGTATGCTCCGGGAGATCCCTTGTTCCGTCGCCCCAAACATTCGGCAACAACGCTTCTCAGCTATCTGGGGACGCAGTGGGGCGCGAACCTGGGAGGGAGTTTCGTGGGCCGCCGCCCGGACGATGCTTTCCTGAGCATCCCGAACGACTTCAACCACGCCGCCGGCTACGCGCGCGTGGATCTGGGCGGCTGGTATGCGATCAATTCGAGAATTACGGCATACGCGAATGTCGAGAACGCGCTCAACGATCACTACAACGAAGTGGTGGGATATCCGGCGCTGACGGCGAACTTCCGCGCGGGAGTAAGGTTACGGATCGGAGGAGACTAGAAACGCCCCATAATCCGGCGGTTCTTCCCGCGGGATGTCTGCTTTCGCCTCTCCGTCATCGATAGTCGTGGCCGGTTTACGTGGATCAGGGAGGGCGCCCCACCCTAATTGTTATCCGCGTTTGTGCCGATATATACTCGGGAGGCTCCGGCTTCGCCCGGTCCCCGTTCCTCATGCCCAAGATTCTGATCGCCGACGACTCTCCCGTCCAAAGACAACTGCTGGCCTCGTTCTTAAGTCCGAAGGGCTTTGAGGCAGTCTTTGCAGTGGACGCGCTCCAGGCATGGATGGCTGCGTTGCGTTCCGCTCCTCAGTTGATTCTGCTCGATATCAACATGCCCGGAGGCACCGGTATGGAGGTGCTTAAGCGCCTGAGGATGTCCACCAAGACGCAGCACATTCCTGTGATCGTTGTCAGCGGCGAAGAAAATCCCGCGACCGAATCGATGGCGCAGAGTCTCGGGGCAGTGGGCTTTCTGCACAAACCGGTGGGACAGGAACAGCTTTGTGCTGCCATGGATCGCGCCCTGCACCCCGCCGAGCAGTGACCACCGGCAACTGACCCAATCCTCAGATCGGGAAACTGTGGTAGCTCTTCGCGAACAGCGCTGGTTCCTGAGCCAAGCCGAAGGGAACGTCCCGCGCCACACCGGCTACCGGGGGCTGTCGGCCGTCTGTTTCGGCTCGCCACCCGATTGAAGACCGGATTGAAGATCGTCCGCTTGCAGATCGTCCGCCGCAACCGGCCTGTGGGGCGGGGCGGGGTTCCCACGTCCGCTGTAGCGGTGGCGCACCTCGTGGAGCTTCTCCACCTCTTTTTCATCGAGTGGTTGCTCGTTGCCGAGCAGGTGCGAGACCAACGCGATCTTCGCGAAGTGCTCTACTGTTTCCATTTTCATGTAGGCACTTTCGAGCGAGGACCCAAACGTCACGACCCCGTGATTCGCCATCAAGATGGCGTCATGGTGCGGAATCAGGGGCTCGAGAGCGTCGGTCAGCTCGGGCGTGCCCGGGGTACCGTAGCGGGCCAGCGGGATCGAGCCCAGACCGACGACGACCTCGCACACCAGCGGCCGGTTCAGATCGCAACCGGAAGCGGCAAACCCGGTGGCGGTCGGCGGGTGCGCGTGCACGATGCCCCGCACGTCGGGGCGCATACGATAAATCAGCAGGTGCATGCCGATCTCGCTTGAAACCGAGCGCTTGCCGGCGAGCCGTTTTCCGTCCATGTCCACAATCACCAGGTCGGAAGCGCGCATCCTGCCCTTGCTGATGCAGGTGGGAGTCACCAGCAGGTGTGTTTCGTCGAGACGGATGGACAGGTTTCCGTCGGTGGCTGCAACAAATCTGTTTTCGTGCAGCAGGCGGCCGAACTGCACAATCTCGAGACGATGCTGGCGATCGCTGATCCTGGCCATGGAAACCCTGCGCGGTCATGGTACAGCACGTCTCGGAAACCTTACAACCACTAACAGGTCAAAATTTGTAAAAGTTGGTGGAGAGCCGGGCGTCCCCGCCCGGCCGCCAAACCGCAGGACGGGCGAGACGCCCGTCGCTCCATCGTATGGCCTTAGAACCCGCCTTCAAACCTATAATCAAACCCTATAATCTCCTCGATGCTCGTCTCGGACTTCCAGTACGATCTGCCGCCCGAACGCATTGCGCAGGAACCGTTGGCGGATCGCGCCGCATCGCGTCTGCTGTGCCTGAATCGGCTGCCTGGGGGTTGGCAGGGGCAAGGTTGGCAGGATCGGAGTTTTCGCGAATTCCCCGGCTTGCTGCGCCCAGACGACCTGCTGGTGGTGAACAATACGCGGGTGTTCCCGGCCCGGCTCTACGGCCACCGAAGCGGACAGCGGGCCCAGCCTCTGAGCCCGCACAATCCGGCGGCACGAGATTTTCTGCGTGGGCGCGTCGAAGTTCTGCTGACCCGCCAGGTGGCGGACGATCCGAATGAGTGGGAATGCCTGGTACGGCCCGGGCGCAAGATCGGGATCGGAGAAAGACTTTACTTTGGCGACCCTCCCGAACTGGAAGCCGAGGTCACGGAACGCGGCAGTTTTGGGGAGCGGCGTATCCGGTTCGCCCCGGTCGCCGATTTCTTTGCGCGCGTCGAGCGCATTGGACACGTGCCGCTTCCCCCCTATATCGACCGCGACGACCGGGCAGCGGACCGGGAGCGCTACCAGACTGTTTACGCCCAGGCGCCGGGGTCGATGGCAAGATCGGTGGCGGCGCCGACCGCCGGTTTGCACTTCACGTCGGAGATATTGGACGAGATTCGTGGACGCGGGATTGAAATTGCCGAGATCACGCTGCACGTTGGGCTGGGCACCTTTCAGCCGGTACGAGTGGAAAAAGTGGAGGACCACAAACTGCATCGGGAGTGGTACGAGATTCCAGCGGAGGCGGCGCAGGCGATCAACCTGGCGAAAGCCCAGAAACGGCGCGTGGTGGCCGTGGGCACAACCACCGTGCGAACGTTAGAGTATGCAGCCGAGTGCGCTGCAAGGCACGCTGCGGAAAGCGCTGGCGGAGATTGCATAGAAACCGGACGAGGCGAGGCGGACTTGTTTATCCATCCGGGCCATCGCTTTCGTATCGTCGACGCCCTGCTGACCAACTTCCATCTCCCGCAATCGACCCTGCTGATGCTGGTTTGCGCCCTCGGCGGCAAAGACCTGGTGATGAGCGCCTACCGCCACGCGGTCGAGGCCGGATACCGGTTCTACTCCTATGGCGATTGCATGTTTGTGGAGTAGCGGCCTGGCGCTGGTAGCATGGGTATGTATGCATTACCGGTTATGGCTCGTGTGGGGACGGGCGCCCTCGCCCGTCCAAGCTCGCGTAGGGGCAGGTGCCCTCACCTGCCCAGCCGGGCGCAGCTCGGCAGTCGCCTGCCGTCACAGCAATCCTAGATTCGCTATCGCTGTGATTGCGCTCGTTTCGCTGGGCCTGACCCTCACAGCGCAGGCGCAAAGCAAATCTGCGCCAGTTGCTACGCGGGCGTCCAAGCCCGCTGCCGCTCCCAACGAAGACGCACAGCTTTACCGCAACACCACTTTCGGACTCCGCTATAAGATTCCCTACGGCTGGGTGGATCGCACCAAGGAAATGCAAGAAGGAAATGAGGCCGGCAAAGGAGAACTCCTGCTCGCCGTTTTCGAGCGTCCTCCCGAGGCCACCGGAGACACCGTCAACTCTGCGGTCGTGTTCGCCTCCGAGAGCGCGGCGTCCTATCCCGGCCTCAAGAAAGCTGAAGACTACCTCGGCCCGCTCACCGAACTCGCAACCGCCAAAGGTTTCAAGGCCGACGGCGAGCCGTATGCGCTTGAAGTTGAGTCGCGGCAATTACTGCGCGCCGATTTCATCAAGCCGCTCGGCATTAAGACAATCAACGATAAACTCACCATGCGCCAGTGCACCCTCGTCCTGCTCTCAAAGGGTCAGATCGTTTCCTTCACCTTCATCGCCGGCAGCGAAGATGAGCTAGACGACCTGATGGACGGGCTCCATTTCGGAGCGGCGAAATCAGATGCACATTGAAGGTCGTGTGGGAACGGGCGCCTTCGCCCGTCCAAGCCGAGCGCAGATCCGCTGTCTGCGTGTGGCCGCGGCAACTCTGGATCCGCTGCAAAACTCCCCCGCTGTCAGTGTGTCGTGGCGCACTCCAATCCACCCCCCGAAGCACAACAAAAAACGTGGTTTATGGTCTCGATTCCAGCCCCAAAATCAGCGTCTTTTGTGCTAAAATAAACAAAGCTTTGGTGATAGCTAAATAGCAGAAAATTCAATAAGTTGAGCTCAGCCGAGCACTCCCGGAATCGTCCCTCCAGTCGGGGCGTCCGATCCGGGGCCCCTAGCGGGCCCGGGTTTGGCCCGCTGGGGTGGGGTCCGGCTTTCTCCACGGAGCAGAATGGCCACGAAAGAATTGCAAGCCGAACTCCTCGACGCGAAGAACAACGACGCGAAGAACAAGAACGGCAAAACGACTAACGGAGACTACAACGCCGACTCGATCAAAGTCCTCGGCGGCATGGANNCCCGCCATGTACATCGGCTCGACCGGAGAACTTGGTCTGCATCACTTGGTGTACGAAGTCGTGGACAACTCCGTGGACGAAGCGCTCGCCGGTTACGCCGACAAAATCGAAGTCACCATCCACCTCGACAACTCCATCACCGTAGTCGATAACGGACGCGGCATCCCCGTCGACAACATGGACATCGACGGTGAGAAAGTCTCCGCCGCGCAGGTCGTGATGACCACGCTGCACGCGGGCGGAAAGTTCGACAGTAACTCCTACAAAGTTTCCGGAGGATTGCACGGCGTCGGCGTAAGTTGCGTCAACGCACTCAGCGAAGAACTCGATCTCGAAATCTGGCGCGACGGTTTCACCTGGGAGCAGACTTACTCGCAGGGCGAGCCCACCAGCAAATTGAGGAAAACCGGCGCTGCCAAGATAAAGACAGGCACCAAGGTTCACTTCGTGCCCGACAGGTCCATCTTCACCACCACCATTGAGTACAACTTCGATACGCTCTCGCAACGCCTGCGCGAACTCGCGTTCCTCAACAAAGGCCTGCTCATCACGCTCACCGACGAACGCCAGACTGATTCGAAGACGGGCGAAGCCAAGCGTGCCGAGTTCAAGTACAACGGCGGCATCACCGAATTCATCAAGCACCTGAACCGCGGCAAGCAGACGCTCCACGACAAGCCGATCTATATGGAAGCCGACAAGGACCAAGTGCACATCGAAATCGGCTTGCAGTACAACGACGCCTACTCGGAATCCGTTTTCAGTTTTGCCAATAACATCAACACCGTCGATGGCGGCACGCATCTCTCCGGCTTTCGCACCTCGCTGACCCGCACCATCAACTACGCCGGCCAGCAGATGGGCTTGTTCAAAGACGTAAAAGAAAATCTCACCGGAGATGACGTCCGCGAAGGTCTGGTTGCCGTGATCAGCGTGAAGCTGCCGCAGCCGCAGTTCGAAGGCCAGACCAAGGGCAAGCTGAATTCCGACATCGCTGGCGTCGTGCAGGCTGTCGTGAACGAAAAGCTGGGCGCATTCTTCGAGCAGAACACCGCCGTGGCCCGCAAGATCATCAACAAAGCGATCGACGCCGCCCGTGCACGCGAAGCCGCCCGCAAAGCCCGCGACCTGACGCGCCGCAAAGGCGCGCTCGATGGCGGAGGACTCCCCGGCAAACTAGCCGACTGCTCCGAGCGCGATCCCAACCGTTGCGAACTCTTCCTGGTCGAGGGCGAGTCCGCAGGGGGCACCGCCAAACAAGGCCGCGACCGCCGCTTCCAGGCCATCCTCCCGCTCAAGGGAAAAATTCTCAACGTCGAAAAGGCGCGTTACGACAAGATGCTGGCCCACGAAGAAATTCGCGCCATGATCACCGCGCTCGGCACCGGAATTTCGAAAGAAGATTTCGATCCAACCAAAGTCCGCTACGGCAAAATCATCTTGATGACCGACGCCGACGTTGACGGCTCGCACATCCGCACCCTGCTGCTCACGTTTTTCTTCCGCCACATGCAGGAACTGATCAAGCGCAACAACGTCTACATCGCGCAGCCGCCGCTATTCGGCATCAAGAAGGGCAAGTCGCACCAGTACATCAAGGACGAGCGCGAATTCGTCAAAGTCATGGTCAAGCGCGCTTCCGAAGGACTTATCATCCGCTACGGCGAAGGCGCCGCCAGGCTCGAAGGCGCAGCCCTGACCAAGTTCATCACCGTTCTGAACGAGTACCTCGGATTCCTCGACAAGCTGAACAAGCGCATACGCGAAGAGCAAATCACCGCGTTACTGCCCAAGCTCGACCTCGCCAAGCGCGCCGACTTTGAAGGCGACAAGAATACTCCGCCGAAGAAGATCGAGAAACTCGAAAAAGAACTCAAGCGCCTGCAAAAAGACTTGAAGATGAAGAGCGTCGAAACTCGCTTTGACGAAGAACATAATTTATGGGAACTGCGCTTCGTGAACGCGCAGGGCGCCGAGCATATCGTCAACTGGGAACTAGCCTCGACTTCGGAATGCCGCCAGGTCATCGCCAAGTTCAAGCAGATCGGGCAGTATCTCGATCCGCCCTTTGTGGTCGAGAGCGTGGTGAAACCGGCAAAGACCGCATCCAGCGCCGGAGGCAAAGAAGATAAGAACGAAGACGAAGGCGAAGGCGAAAACAATAACGATAACGAAGAAGAAAATCTAAGCGCGGGCGAGAGCGAGAACGAGAAAGAGGAAGCCGAGCGGGCCGAGAAGAAAACCGGCAAGCCGCCAGCGCGCCGCGCGAAAGAGCCCGAGATCGTAGAGAAAAATACTGCCCGCGAACTTTTCGACTATGTCCTGAACGAAGGCCGCAAAGAGTACATCGTCCAGCGCTACAAAGGCCTCGGCGAAATGACCGCCGAGCAGCTCTGGGAAACCACCATGGATCCCGAGCGCCGCACCCTCCTGCAAGTCCGCCTCGAAGACATAGCCGAGTGCGAAACCATCTTTACCACCCTGATGGGCGAAGACGTAGAAGCCCGCAGAAAATTCATCGAAGACAACGCGCTCGACGTGAAGAACCTGGATATCTAATCGGCTCGTGGATCCGCGCCACACGTTCTACGGATGCAGGCGCACTCCGTACTTCACCTCCGGATACGCCCGGTCAAACACGACCCACAGCGCTGCGATCACCACGAAAACAAGGTAGCTTCCCTCCGGCCCAACGGAGCCGCCCGTCAGCCACGTGGGCCCGTGAAAGCTGGAGTTGATCAGGTGCCCGGGCAGAAGCGTGCCGCTGTCCGGAACCGAGTACAGATAACTCTCGCCCCAATCCCACGCCATGTGAAAGCCGACGGCCCACCACAAATCGCCCGTCCGCCGCAGCGTCAGACAAAAGAAGAAGCCAATCAACCCCGCCGCCACGAGGCCTGTCTTCGCCTCGCCCGGATTGACGCCGTGGATGGCGCCGAACGCAACGGAAAGCAGGGCCGCCGCCGGCCAGAAATTCATTCCCTTGGTCAGCACCCACTGCGAATATCCGCGCAGCAGAAACTCTTCAAAGAATCCCGTCACCAGGAAAAGCACGGCATAATACAGCGCGAACTTGACGATGCGTCCTCCGTGCAGAGCGAGCGACCCGAAGGTGAAGGCCCCGGCCGCGCGCAACACGAGCATGAGAACCGTGAGCGACGCGATTCCACACAGCGTACCCACCCAGAAATTGCGACTAAACGCCCCGCGCGCAGGAAGCCCGAAGTCGCCGAACGGACGGCCTTCGATCCGCGCCATGACAAAGCCCGGCAAGATCGCGGCCAGCATCATGCTGGCCTCCGCCCCCATGCCCCACCACACCGGCCCACCCGCATGAGGATGGACAAAGTGCATGAGCGCGCCTTCGATCAACAGCACGATGCCGGCCATGGCTAGATAAATCAGCCAGCGGGTTCCCGCATACATGCCATCGGGTCCAACGAAGACTTCGCGAAATGGCAAGTCTCTTCGAGGTTCTGCGAGCATCGATGGCGCCGGGGAAGGGAGCGACGCAGAGTCGGAGGTGGGCGGCGGCGTTGACTGTGCAACAGAGGGCGGCAGAGGATTGGTGTCCATCGGCGTCTGGAACATGGTAAAACACTCGGTCTGACCTTGATACGCCGAATTCTTCATTCCGATGGTTTCCGCGCCCCGCAATTTGCCGCGGCTGCGCTGCTGCTGGTCTATCTTCTGCAGTGCGTCTGGCTGGTCCGCGTGCAAACGTTGCATGCCTCGATCCCCGATTCCGGCCAGGCTCTGCGCATCTACCAGGGCCTCGAACAATGGAAAGGCCGCGCCACCGCGGGAACTCCCGAGGCGTTGCCATTGCGGTCGGAAGCGGCCACTGGCGTGCCTTCTTCGGGGCGGTTCGGCAATCTTCGCGTGCGCGACGGTTACGATCAGGATCGCTCGCCGCTTTACTACCTCGTCGCCGCTGCGCCGCTTCTGGTCCGACCCGGTTCGTGGTTGCCGGACTCGTTTGGGCCGCTACTGGCCGCGACCCCCTACTTGTTCTTCGGCGTCATGATCGGGGCCTCGCTCTGGTATGTCGCGCGCCGTCTGTACGGCAACCCTGGCGGGTACATCGCGCTCGCACTCTACTGCTTTTCGCCAGCCATGATTGTGAACGTGGCCGAGACGCAGAGTCTGGGCGAAATGGGGGCGGTGTGGGGAGCGTTCGGAACCGTCTTCACCGCCATCGCCGTGGCGCACACGCTCTACGCTCCCCGCGAAGTTGTGCTCTGGAACTGGCGACGCATTCTGCTCTTGGGGTTGTCTCTGGCGCTGGCAGCCGGCAACCAGTTCTCGCTGGGGGTGCTGGCGCTGGTGATTTTGCCGCTCATGCTATGGGTGGCGCCAGTCCGGCCGCGCGCCGTGCTCGCGATCTGGGCCACCGCAATCGCGGTCAGCGTGGCACTGTTGTTTGCCGCGTACTTTTTCAAACCTGCGTTGTTCTGGCAAGGAATGCTGCACGCGCGCTGGATCAATTTCGAGCCCGCCGCGTTTGGCATGTCCGTCTCCTACGGCAACGCTTTGCAAACGATCTTCGTCAGCAGCCCGCCGCTGATGCTCGCCTTGCCAGTGGCGCTGGTTGCGTACTTCGGATGGAAGCGCACACGATATTTCGGCAACACCGCGCCGCTCCTGATCGGGGCACTGTTGCTTATTCTGGCCTTGGGCGCTCCCAATGTTCCGGGACAGGGATTCCATCTGACCATGCTCGTGTTCCTCTTTGTCTTCGTTAGCGGAGTGTTCGCCGATCTGCTGGAGACTCAGCAAGGGCTGCTGGTTACGGCTGGCCTGTGCGGATTGTTGAGCGCCTCCGCCATCTGGAACCTGTGGCGGTTGGCCCGTCTCATGTAACGAAGCTTGTCCTCAGCCGTCCCTCAGAAAATCTCGCAGGTTAAAATAAATTCTTGCGAAATTGGCAAGGATCGACTTAGCAAGGATTAACCATGAGCACACCAACCCGAACTCCCACAGCGAAAACCATCTACGTAACCCGCACCGGCCTGCCGCTCAGTTTCAAGTTCGAATGGCCTTTTCGCCATGCCACGTCCGGCGCGGACTTTGACGTGCTGCACACGGCGATTACGCTGGAAAATTCCGAGGGCCTGCGCGTGCTTGTGGCCGTGAATCTTTCCGCCACGCTGCGGGAGGTGTTGCCTTCGCTCGAACCGAAAGACACGGAAGCTCCCGTCATCAATGCTCTGCGCCAGGAGGTCGACCACAAGCAGATGGAGTTCGTGAAATCCGGCAAGCTGGTACCGCTGCCCTTTTCCAGCCGCCACTACAACTTCAAACTCAAGCAGTGGGTTTTCGGCAAGGCCAGCGACGAAGAAATCGCCCGCATGATCGAACGCAAAGTGTACTGGCAGACGCGTTTGGTAGGCGGAGATGTACGGCTGAGCGACCCGACAGAGGCCCTCTACGTTGATACCACCACCGATCACATCGCCGAAATCGCCGCCGGACTCGCGCAGCAGGGACTCTTCACCATGGCCCGGCGCTACGCTACCGCGCTTCCCGGGCTGATGGAAAAAAAAGACCGCTTCGAATCTGAGATGGCCGCAGCGCGCCAGCAGTTGGAAGAAAAACACGCCTTCGAGCGCGGTTAGGGTTGGAGTTCAGCGGCCCCTAAAGGGGCGTCTGATTTCGAACTTACGGCACCGCTAAAGCGATGCCCTGAGACGAAACCAGAGTTTTTCCGCAGATTGCTACGCCGACCTCGCTTGCGGCAGACTCGCCCAACTAGCCGTCAATACGAAGCAGTTGGCGTCGCAGCAGCGAGCGGGTCGCTGCCATGACGGTCGGTTCGTCCACATCGAGATCGCGAAAGATGCCGATCAAATCCGGCACCGCAATGCGCCCTTCCAGTCGACCCAGGATCTCTCGCTCGAGCGGATCAAGCTCCGTCATAGGCTGAAGTACACCTCAATCTGATGGCCAACGAGCCCCCGTGCAAATTCTCCGGTAGCGTTCAGTTTCCGGTGCGACCTGAATAAGTACAGCCATACTCTAACTGTTAGCCGCCCATAATGGACCGAAGGAGTCAACCGCTGGGACCTTCAGGGGCTAAAGCCTGCGTCTTTGCTGGCTCTGGGACAGCACGACTGAAGCCGTGCCCTTCCCAAAACAACTTATGAGATGGCTCTTAGCTACCACACCCGGCAAGCGTTCTCCCGTACCATCGGCTGCCCCGGCTTGCAGTGGAACGCGGCGCGAAATTCTGTCATGTTCGCGGCCACGCCATTCGTTCGATACTTCTCCGGGGAGTGCTCATCCACCGTCGCGCGCAGCCGCTTGTTTTCCTCGCGCTCGTTCGTGCACCAGCTCTGCCCGTAGGCGACGAAGAAGCGCTGCTCCGGCGTCAAGCCATCCAGCGGCTCGAGTTTCTTGTCCTTCGTGTCTTCCTTCCACGCCAGATAGGCCAGCAGGGTCCCGCCCAGATCCGCTAGATCCTCGCCGTTCGTCAGTTTGCCGTTGATCTTGATGTCGTCGATGATCGTGTATCCAGAATATTGGTCAACCACGCATTGGGCGCGCTGCTCAAATTCCTTGCGGTCGGCGTCCGTCCACCAGTTGCGCAAATTGCCCTGCGCGTCGAACTGGCTGCCCTCATCGTCAAACGCGTGGGTCAGTTCGTGGCCCATGGTGGCGCCGGTGTCGCCATAGTTGGGCGCGGCGTCCGACAGCGCGCTGAACAGCGGCGGTTGCAGCACTCCAGCGGGAAAGTTGATGTCGTTTTTCTGCGGATCGTAATACGCATTGACGGTGGGCGGCGTCATGCCCCACTCCTTGCGGTCGACGGGCTTGCCGATTTTCGCGAGCCAGCGGTGAAACTCGAACCAGGACGCCCGTTCGGAGTTCCCGATTTCATCTCCGCGCACGATCTCCAGCGAGCTGTAGTCGCGCCATGTGTCGGGATAACCGATCTTGTTTGCGATTGTGTGCAGCTTGGTGAGCGCCTGCTCCTTGGTCGCCGCGCCCATCCACGGCAGCGCCTGGATCTCGCTCTGCATAGCCGCTTCGACCTCATTCACAATTTTCAGCGCTGCCTGTTTCGCCTCCGGACTGAAGTACTTTTTCACATACGCCTGGCCCAGCGCTTCTCCCAGGTCGTTGTCCACATCATTCGTGCAGCGCTTCCAGCGTGGCGGCAGTTCCTCCTGTCCCCGCAGAATCTTGCCGTAGAAACTAAAATTCTCTTTCACGAACGCAGCGGAAAGGTCTCTGGCCGCATCGTGCGCAGCGTGCCAGCGCAGATACGTTTTCCAATCCGCCAGGCTTTCTTTTTCGACTTCTGCATTCATGACCTGGAAATAGCCGGGCGTCATAACGTTCAACGTCTCGAGCGATCCCACGCCGGTTTTTGTGAAATAAGTGTTCCAGCCGAAAGACGGCGCCAGCTCTTGCAATTCCTCCACGCTCATCTTGTGAAAGAGGTTGGGTGGATCGCGGCGTTCGACGCGGGTCATCTGGCCCTTGGCGAGCGCCGTCTCGATGCGCATCACCGTCGCTGCTTCCGTGGCCGCATCGGCCGGCTTGTCTCCCAGCAGCTCGAACATCTTTGCGACGTGCGCCAGGTACGCCTTGCGCAGTTCGTCGGATTTGGGATCGTCCTTCAAATAGTAATCACGATCCGGCAGGCCGAGCCCGCCCTGATCGGCCTCGGCGATCACCTGCGTCGAGTCCTTGAAGTCCTGATTCGAGCGGAACGTGAACAGCGTTCCCCCGCCGTCGAGCGAAGGCGGGAACTGTGCGGTCGCGGCATATTCCGCCAGATCCTGCTTCGACTTCAGGCCCGCGATGCGCTCCAGCTCCGGCAACAGAGGTTTGGCTCCAAGCTTCTCAATGGCCGCCTCATCCATGCACGACGCGTAGTAATCCCCGATCTTCTGCGTCACCGCGTCCCGCGCGCCGTTCGCTTTCGCCGCTTCTTCCAGAATCGTCTTCAACTGCGCGCGGTTCTCGTCCTCGAGCTTGCCGTACGTGCCCCAGCTCGACTGGTCGGGCGGAATTGGATTCTTTTTCATCCACCCGCCGCAGGAGTATGTGTAGAAATCCACGCACGGGTCAACGGTTCTATCCATGGCAGAAACATCGAGCACCGGCTCGGAGGAAGAGTGTTGGGCAAAAACAGGCACAGCGGCCAAAAGCGCCGCCAGAAGAAGAGGAGAGATTTTCCAGATCATAAGGGTTTAGGGCGCGAAATTGCTCTCTGAGACTATCGCTTCGTTCAAAATTTATCCAGCGTCACCGAGCCGTCGCTGGTGTGCACGGTCAATCGGTTTCCGCCGCCGTTCATCTTGCCGTGGATGTCGTGATTGCCGAAGCTGCCTTCCACGGCGATAGGAATGTTGGTCGTGATGCTACCGTCGCTGGTGTGCAGTTCAATGTCAGCGGCCAGATCTCCGGGGATTCTGAGCCTCACGCTGCCATCGGAGCTGCGAATATCCCAAGCCTCCCGCAATTGCGATCCGGGCCGCGCTTCCACTTCAACCCGGCCGTCGCTGGTGCGTAATTCGAGAACGTCGAACCGCCCGGACACGCGCACTGAACCGTCGCTGGTGTGGGCGCGCAGAGTGCCATCGACATCGTCGAGTTCAAGCCTGCCGTCGCCGGTCGTGAAATCCATCTCTCCTCCCAGACTTTTCGCCACGACATCGCCGTCGCCGGTGTGGACATTGACTTTCGCGCTGCGTGGCAAGTGGATCTCCAGTTCAGTCCGGCGGGCGTCGATTTCAAAGGGAAGGTGGGTGCGGTGCTGCCGCAACTCGATGTCGACCGCGTTTCCCTGCTGATGTTCCACAATTTCCACATCGCCGCTTCCTATGTGCCAGCCGTGGGTCGTTACCCTCGCCTCAATCTTGTTTTGATCCCAACTCTCGATGCGAACGCTGGCGTCCCGCGCTTCGACGCGCAACTCGGGCTTGCCGGTCAGGTTGTAAGTCTTCGACCAATCGTCGGCGTGAGCGAAGGCCGTGAAGGCTGTGAAGGCGAATACGGCGACGAACAAAGGCATGCTGATTTTACGCATAATGGCAGTCCTCCAGTACCTGGAAACACGTCAATCATGTAGTCAGACGTAAATACGGGGCTTTGGTTAGGGAAGTTCCAGAAAAAATCGGCAGGCAGGAGGACCAAACAGAAACAACGCACGATTGAGCAGCGGCTGCGCTACAATCTCAGCCGCCGGAACCAACAACTCACGGGTGATCTGAACTCGAAAGTGTAGCTCGGCCCAAGGGCCGAGCTGGTCTCACAACTTCTGATGACGCACAGCTCCAGTCACCGGGAACTCCGTCAGAATGCCGAAGAGTTTCGATGTCGAAATATATCTCGCTCGCGACTGTTGACTGATTTCCCAAGTGATGGTGGTTTCCACGTAGCCAGTCGAGTATACGGGCAGATCGGGAGACCAAATCAATCCCGAATTAGAAAAAGAAATCTCCGGGCTGATCGCTGATCGAGCGCGTCACCTTCCACAATGACGAAAGCGGCTGCGTCCTGCGCGTCAGCCGAACGTGGACTTTTTTCACTTGCGGAAGCGAGATTTAGAATGGCTGCATGAGACGAATCTGCGTTTTCTGCGGTTCCAGTGCGGGTAGCCGCCCCGAGTACCGCGCTGCCGCCGAGGAGCTTGGAACGGAACTGGCACGACTCAACATTGGATTGGTGTATGGCGGCGGCAACGTGGGTCTGATGGGTGTGCTCGCGGACGCGGTACTGAGGGCGGGCGGCGAGGCGGTGGGAGTCATCCCCAAACACCTGATGGCACGCGAGGTCGGGCACAAGGGGCTAACGAAGCTTCACGTTGTGCACTCGATGCACGAACGCAAGGCGCTCATGGCCGACCTGTCGGACGCCTTCGTCGCGTTGCCGGGCGGGTTCGGGACTCTGGAGGAGTTCTGCGAGGCGGTAACTTGGACACAACTNNGCGAAGCCCTGCGGCGTCCTGAATGTCTTGGGGTATTACACTCCGTTGCTGGCGATGTTCGACCATGCGGTAGAGGAGCGATTTCTGAAGCCGCAGAACCGAGGGCTAGTGCTGGCGCGGGGGTCGGCTGCGGAATTGTTGCGGGCATTGGAAGAGTGGCATCCGGCGCGGGTGGAGAAATGGCTGGATCGGAACACGATAGGAAAGAATGCTCGGCTCTGAGAAATGGATGCCGCGTAGAATGCTCGCGGAAGCAAAAGCGAGATTCGGATTCCCCGTGAGGACCTTCACCCAAAACGAGCCGCTGACTGATACCGAACTTGACCGCCTCGGCGACTTCCTCAATGGTTGCAAGGGTGGCAAGGCGATGAACGTCGAGGCGCTCGATGGGTTCTTCGCCGCCCTCATCGCGGGCCCCCAGACCGTAATGCCGAGCGAATACTACCGGGAAGTCTTCGGCGGCGAGATGTCGGACGCCTGCGAGTTCTCCAGCCTCGACGAGGCAAACGAAATCTTGGGGCTCATGATGCGGCACTGGAACGACATCGCCGGGACGCTGTTCAAGGGTGAGGTCTACGTGCCTCTCCTGTTTGAGGACGAGAACGGCATGGCGCACGGCAACGACTGGGCTCGCGGGTTCATGCGGGGCATGGGTATGCGGCACGATGGCTGGGCAGAGCTTGTCAACGACGAGAAGCACGGCGGATGCCTGATCCCGATGATGATGCTCTGCCACGAACACGACGAAGACCCGGAGATGCGCCCCAAGCCGATCAGCCCAGAGAAGCGCGAAGAAGTCATCGTGCACATGGCGGCTGGGTTGTTGCAGGCGTATCGGTACTTCAGGGAGCATCGGCAGGTCAGTCCCGGTGCCCACACGAGGGAGCCACGGCGCAATGCTTCCAAGGTCGGGCGGAACGACGCGTGCCCGTGCGGCTCCGGGAAGAAGCACAAGAAATGCTGCGGCGGGGCGACCGTGAACTGAGCGCCCTGTGGCTGTCGCTACTGCTTGGAATCCTGAACCTCGAAGCCAAGAACTACCGGCATGATGACCACAACCTTACACGTATGTGTTCGATATTGCTCAGATCAAGATGATCTGAGTCGTTACAGTAGCGCAGGGGTCGGTGGATGACCGCCCCGATGATGGAGAGGATAATTTATGAAAAGATTTAAGTTCTTTGCGTTAGCTGCTGTTGCTGCAATCTGCTTCGCGGCAACTACTCCCAAAACACAGGCTCAGGTAAGCGTCGACATCGGAGTCGCGCCTGAATG